>JAKLDH010000079.1 GCA_022703625.1 Cyanobacteriota bacterium
TTAAAACAGAATGGGGTTTATTGAGCATTGCGCACAATATGAAAAAACTGGCTGTTGCATAGAGCCAGTTTTATTTATTTTTTTTATACAAAGAGGTTGCTAAAATTTACTTTTTAGACAGCCCCTTGGGGTTGGGTAGATAAAAACCTGAAAACTTTTTGTTACCTACTTATAAAAATTTTATCAGGCTCCAGTTTATATTTGGCTTCAGTTTGTTTTATAAAATCATCAAGCTTCTTTCCTGAAAAAAATCTATGCCCGTAACGCTCCATCGTCATTTTAATATGATCATAAAAAGTGTCATTAGCTGAAAAAAGAACTATTCCCTCCTGTTTTCTTTCTTTTGCAAGTCTTGCGACAGCCGCCAGAAGTTCTGTTCCCACTCCTGAATATTTCCTGTCAGAATTATAAACTTCTTTTGAAAATACGCTGGCTTTTGCTTCAGGGCTCGCTTCCATATATTTTGCTTCTATAAAATTTGGAAATATATTAAAACTGTCTTTGCCTATTGATACAAAGCCTAAAAACTTTTTTATCGGGTTAGTTTCTTTGCCCGCAAGTTCAAGCCCTAATATTTCTTCACCTGAATCAATAAGGCTATTCATATATTCAGAACCTTTTTGTTTCCATTCATCTTTTATGTTTTTTAAAATTTTGTAATCTTTTGGGTCTTTTCTGTCAAAGCTTGTAATAAATGCGTCAACAAGCCGCTCATTTTCCTTGTCAATGATTTTTGTTCTCATTATGCGGGTAGCGCCAAAAGTTAAATCTGTTTTTTTACAAGAATATTCTCTTATTTGCATTTTATACCCTATCTTTTATATTAATTTTATAATTATTAAATTCGTGTAAATTTATAAAATTGCCTATCAAATATAGACGAGAAAAATAATTTATTATATGATATATAATCTAATAAAAAATAAACTTTTATATGCCTTGGTGGCGGAATGGTAGACGCGTCGGACTTAAAATCCGATGAGGCTCAAACCTCGTGCCGGTTCAAGTCCGGCTCAGGGCAAATTAAAAAAAACCGTTTTTTTAAAAAACGGTTTTTTTTAATTTCTTATACCAGGTTATAATCAACTTGAGTTGCTAATTAGCCGAAATGGAGAAATAGCCCGTCTTTTAGAAGGCGTAGCTTTAATGATTGGTATAATGCGCAAAATAAAAAACCACCTTTCGGTGGTGTAATCATCTCTGCTTTCTTATGTTCTCTTCTTCCGCTTTGAGTTTATGTGTATGTAAAAAATTTATATGTAATTCATTGATTTCAATTGTTTAACAACTTTCAATAATTATTTTAATTCAAAGAAGTGTTCTGTCAACACTTTTTTTAAAAAATTTTTTATTTTAACTTTAAATACAGCTTAAACCTTTAAGCAGAGGATATTTAGGTTTATAAAAAATTTTAAAACAGGTATGCCAATCAAAATAAGTTTTCGTTAATTGGTTAAAAATCTGAGTAAAGAGATGGCGGGCGTTTTGCCTTCGGCGCATGAATGAGTTAAAACTCCCGCTTGCGCAACAAAACGCCCGCCAATTAAGGCTTTATAAAAAAGTATTTTTTGAGATTTATAAAGATTTCTTGCACATAAACCAGGATTTACAGCCGGCATGCCCTTCATGAACTCTTTGGTCCGCTTCCTGTGAAGTTTTAGGCGGAGGAATAATTACTTCATCGCCAGGTCTCCAATTTGCCGGCGTTGCGATGTTTTCTTTGTCAACAAGCTGCATTGCGTCTACCATCCTGATAATTTCGTCAACATTTCTGCCTACTCCCATCGGGAATGTCATTGAGGCTCTTATGATTCCATGAGGATCAATAAAATGAATCGTTCTAACCGCATGAACTTCGCTGATAGCAGGATGTATCATATTATAAAGATGCGATACTTCAAAACCAAGGTCTGCAATTACAGGAAATTTGATTTTAACTTCGTATAATTCCTCAATTTGTTTAATCCATGCAATATGGGAATAAACGCTGTCTATGCTTAAACCGAGAAGTTTAACGTTTCTTTTTTCAAATTCTTCCTGCTTAAGAGCAAATCCGCTGAACTCAGTAGTACATACGGGGGTAAAATCGGCGGGGTGAGAAAATAAAATTACCCAACTGCCTTTGTTAAACTCTGAAAATTTAATGCGTCCGTGATTTGTGTCCGCTTCAAAATCAGGCGCTGTTTCGCCTAGTCTGGGACAACATGCGCATACATTCATAATTTCTTCATATTCACCACAATTACAATTTTGAGTCATTTGAACATTCTCCTTTTTTTAAAATACAATTAAAATTAACTCATATATTGATACAAATTTTATTAATCTTAATGTTTTTATTAGAATTTGTTAATTATTACTTAAAGTTATGTATTTAAAAATCATCCTACCTATTTAATCCAAAAAATTAGTGAATACAATAAAAGTATGTAAAAATTTTTTTATACAAACTTCAAAATGAATTAATGAGGAGATAAACAAAATGAATCCGAAAATGAAAGTTCCCACAATTGAGGATATTGCTTCAATGTGGCATGTATCAGGCTTAAAAGATAAACTTATATTTACTTTTTTAATTATAGCTCTTTTCCGGCTTGGAACTCATATTCCTTTATTTGGAATTGATACAGGCGTTTTTAAACAAATAATAGAAAGCGGGCAAGGCGGAAACATAATCGGATTTCTTGATTTGTTTTCAGGCGGAGCTTTAGGACGTGTTTCTATCTTTGCATTGGGAATAGGTCCTTATATTACCGCATCAATTATTATGCAACTTTTAGCGGCGGCGATTCCTTCTCTTGAAAAACTGCAAAAGGACGAAGGAGAAGACGGAAGAAGAAAATTATCCCAGTACACAAGATTATTCACAACAGCGCTGGCTTTCTTCCAGTCGTTTGTGCTTATGACCTATTTAACAAGAATCAATGCCCTACAGGTTGACAGCATTTTTTCGTTAACTTTTTTAGGATCAGTATTTACTCTTACAACAGGCTCGATCTTTATAATGTGGCTGGCTGAGCTTGTAACAGAAAGAGGGATTGGAAACGGCGGTTCTATATTGATTTTTGTCGGAATTATAGCCGGCATCCCTTTTTATATGGAAAGAACAGGTCAGCTTATTGCTGGTCAACCGGCAATGCAATTAGCTTTTGTTTTATTGCTCCTCGTATTCCTGGCTACGATTGTTTTAATCGTCATAATGCAGGAAGCGATGAGAAAAGTAATTATAGTAAATGCCCGACGTCAGGTAGGAAATAAGGTTTACGGCGGAGTAAACACTCATATCCCTTTTAAGCTTAATCCGGGCGGCGTTATGCCTATTATTTTTGCGGTTGCGATACTTTTGTTTCCGACCACAATCCTTAGCGTGGCGGGTCAGGCAAATATCCCTGAGGGAATATTTAAGAATATTATAGAATTTGCTTCTGTTCACCTGCTGAATCCGGGCGGTTTTGTTTATTATATCTTATATTTCCTTTTGATAGTTACTCTTACATTCTTTTATGCGTCAATAATGCCTAATATGCAGCCTAAAGAAATTGCGCAGAATCTTAAAAAATATGGAAGTTCAATTCCTGGAATCAAGCCCGGCAAGCCTACAGCAGACGTTCTCGAAAAAATATTGTCAAGAACAACGTTTATTGGGGCGATGGGGCTTGGCATTATAGCTCTTATCCCGGGATTGGCTACCAGTATCACAGGAATAACCCCTTTACAGGGGATTGGAGCGACGGCTCTTATAATTATGGTTGGTGTTGCCCTTGATTTTATAAATCAGATAAAAACACATTTGTTAGCAAGACAGTATGAAGGGTTTTTAAAACAATGAAAAAAAGAATGATCTTTTTAGGACCTCCCGGCAGCGGCAAGGGAACTCAGGCGGACAAAGTGGCTGAAGCGGCGGAAATCCCGCATATCGACACAGGCGGCATGCTTAGAGAAGAAATCGCCGCCGGAACTGAAGAAGGTAAAACAGCGGAAAAATATATGAGTCAGGGACAACTTGCTCCTGCGGAGCTGGTTATACGGATCGTAAAAAATAGATTATCAAGACCTGACACAAAAAACGGTTTTATTCTCGACGGATTCCCACGCAGCATTCAGCAAGCAGAAGGTCTGGACGAAATTCTAGAAGGATTAAACGAAAAGATTGATTTTGTATTCAATATTGATCTTGATGAAAGCGTTTTAATCGACAGAATGGCGTACAGAAGGTCATGTAAAGATTGCGGATATAAATTCAACCTGAAATTTAACCCGCCAACAGTTGACGGAGTATGCTCCATCTGTGAAGGAGAGCTGGTTCAGCGCAGCGATGACAATGTGGAAACTGCAACAAAGCGTATTGATACATATAAAAAAGAAACAGCGCCTTTGATTGAGTATTATACAAAAAAAGGTATTATTACCAACATTGACGGAGATAAGGAAATATACGATATTTTTAACGAGATTGCAGAAATTCTCGACTTAAAAATTCCTTCTGTCTAAAAATATATAATTTTGTAAGCCTTTAATTAGCGGGGTGTTTTGCCGAAGGCAAAACACCCCGTTGTATTCTTGTTCAGCCCTTATCTAACTCGAATTGCTAATTAGTCGAAACGCTGAAATAGATTGAAATTTTATTTTAATTTTTTATGCGGCTCGCAGGCAAAGCCTGCGAGCCGCATGCCCTTAAAACGGCGAAGCCAGCCGCTACGCCAAATATAAAATTATTTATTTAACTCGAATTGCTAATTAGCCGAAATCGTCATCCTGAGCAGAGCGAAGGATCGCAACCAATTGTCAAAAACAGGAGATTCTTCGGGCTAAAGCCCTCAGAATGACGATTAAAAAATTAATTAGCAATTCGAGTTATTTAGCAATTCGAGTTATTTAAAAAATTACATAAAAAATATTATCGGTCATAAATTCCATAAAATTAACTTAACAGAGCGCTAAATCTCTAAAGTTTTTACTCTTAAAAACCGATAAAAAAATAAGTATAATTAAAAAAGCAGTAGTATAGGGATTTAAACAGGAGAATGATGATTTTGAAAAACATCGGAGGATCAAACTGGTCAAGAGAATTTAACATCGATGAATTAGAAAGTGTAAATCAAAAAAAAAATTCTGAAAATCTTTTGGATGATGCTTATGATGCCCTAAACAAATTTTATCAAAAAGAAACAAAAAAAAGTAAACTGACCGCTAAAAGACGAAAGCAGGCATGGCAGTAAATTTTTATATCCATCAAAATAAGTTTTCGTTAATTGATTAAAAAGCTGATATGTACAGCCCGCCCCGCAGGGCGGAGCGGGCTAATTAAGGCTTTACCAAAATCATCGAGGGCTTCTGGAGGCTTTAAGCAGTTAATTTTCCGCTAAAGGAATCGTAAAGCTTACTTCAAATCCTTCATTCGCTTTCAGGAAAATTTCTCCCCCCATTGTTTTTACTAATCCTCTTACAATAAACAAGCCTAAGCCCGTGCCACGAGTGGTTCTTGTAAGCTCGTCCTCAACTCGGGTGAATTTTTCAAATAACCAATCAAGCTTATCTTCTGATATAGGATTACATTCATTTTTGATTTTTATAACAGCGAAATTGCCTTCAGCAGTAATGTTTAAGTTGATTTTAGAATCCTCGGGAGAATATTTAATTGAATTATCAAGCAAATTTAAAATAATTTGAACAAGCCTGTCAGCATCAGCATAAATGGTAGGGAAATTTTCGTCGATTTGCAAAATAAACTGACGCTGTTGTTTTTGCTGGATTGATAAAATACAGTCTTTAAGAATATCATTTATAGTTATTTTTTCGGGAAAAACCCGCAGTAAAGAAGATTCAATCTCCGGTATAACCAAAAGATCGTCTACAAGTCTGCTGAATCGTTCCGCTTGCTGTTTTATGATTTTTAAGGATTTGATCCTTGTTTCTTCATCAAGAGCAATATCAGTCCGCAAAAGCCTTGAAGTGTATCCTCTAATACTCGTCAGAGGCGTTCTGAATTCGTGGCTTACCGTATCAATCAGGTTTGACTTTAATTTATCCAGTTTGGATAACTCTTCATTCGCTTTTTGAAGCTCATTATAGCTTTCGTTAATTTTTTGCGCCATTTCATTAAATTTTTCTACAAGATAGACAAATTCGTAAGGAGTAAAGAAATCTTTGATTAACCTGGCTTTTCGTCTGTAATTGCCTGCCGCTATTGCGGAAACCGCTTTAAAAAGCTGGGCTAAATTGGCGTTTAAAGAATATGAATAAAGCATTCCCAATATTATAATAAAGGTTGCGGCAACAACAATGGCGGTTATTATTTTAGCTCGGGCATCAATTATCCCATAATTTGTAAGACTTTTTGGCGTTGCCACAACAATTGACCAATCAGGCTCTTTAATTTTTAAATAAACATTAGGTTGATTTTTTATATTTCCAAATATTAAAGGCTCATCCACGTTAAAATATTCCGGAATTTGAGGCAATAGTTTATTAAGCATTTTTTGGTCATGATTATATGACATTATGACTTTGTTTTGCGAATCAATAACGTAGACTTGCTTGGTATCATTTACAATATATTTAAAAAGTTCACTTTCAAGGGTATTTATCTTAATTTCTTTTTTTAAAAACCTGTTGTTATTTAATTTTACATACATTAAAATAGAATTTTTCTTGTGCTCAGGGAAAATTTCAACTTCTGTTGCCTGAAAATACTTATTCACATTTGTTTTATTAATATTTTTATCGCCATCAATCAAGTTAACCGTTGTTATGCTGTCAGAGGATTCTGAAATTTCACGAAGAAAGTTTTTTATTTTTTCATCGGTTTTTATATAATTTAAACTTTTTGCAATAACAAGAATTGCGAGTTTTTTTTCGTGAATACTTTTTTTAAGCCTTTGATAAACGCTATCCGTGGTGAGAACCGCTGAATACTTAAGCTCCGCCCTGACAGCGTGCTGGTTTACATTAGTAATAACCAACGTGGTAATGCATAATGGAAGCAAAACAGCTACAAAAAAAACTATTAACAGCTGTTGATAAATTTTTAGTCTTTTTATTTTCATTTTATTTTTATAAAAATTATTTAATCAGGTATAAAAAATATGATTAAATTCAGTATATAGTAAAAAAACAGCGCTGAATAATTTTTGACGGATAAATGATTTGTTCAAATAAAAAAAACGGTTTTTGTAAAATTTTATGCCAATCCAAATAAGTTTTCGTTAATTGGTTAAAAAGCTGATACCTACAGCCCGCGCCGCCCTGCGGGCGGCGCGGGCTGAGTAAGGGTAGAGCGGGTGTTTTGCCGAAGGCAAAACACCCGCAAGTAACAAACAAAAAATTTTCAACTCTTATTAACTCGAATTGCTAATTAGTCGAAACGCTGAAATAGATTGAAATTTTATTTTAATTTTTTATGCGGCTCGCAGGCAAAGCCTGCGAGCCGCATGCCCTTAAAACGGCGTAGCGGCTGGCGAAGCCAGCCGCTACGCCAAATATAAAATTATTTATTTAGCAATTCAAGTTTATTAATTTTTGCCGAACGAGCAAAGCGAGTGAGGCAAAAAAATAACAAAAGCCCCTTCCCTTTGAAGGGAAGGGGTTGGGGTTGGGTAGATAAAAACCTGAAAACTTTTTGTTACCTACTTAATTAAGGATTTATAAAAACCGTCTTTTTTATTTGCCGGTTTCTTTTTAAGATCACTATAATTAAAAAAAGAAACTTTTTTTGTGTTCAATACTTGTATATTTAAAGATATTTTGTAATTTAACTGATTATTTGTTAGATTTAATTTACAATTGTATTTTAAGGCAGATATATAAATTTTTAGAAAGAATAAACATAATTTATGAGCAGCGCAGAACAAATTTCAAAACTAAGAAACATAGCGATAATAGCCCACGTTGACCACGGAAAAACCACCCTTGTTGACTGTATGTTGAAACAAAGCGGAATTTTCAGGGATAATGAAGTTATACAGGAAAGAGTCCTGGATTCTAACGATCTTGAAAGAGAAAGAGGGATTACTATTCTTGCAAAAAATATTTCCATCAACTATGGGGATTACCGTATAAATGTAGTAGATACGCCTGGACACTCTGATTTTGGCGGCGAAGTTGAACGAGTGCTGGGAATGGTTGACGGCGCATTGCTGATTGTCGATGCGGCAGAAGGACCTATGCCACAAACAAGATTTGTTTTATCCAAAGCAATTGAACTTGGCTTAAAAATTATTGTTGTGATTAATAAAATAGACAGAAACGGCGCAGACCCGCATAAAGCGTTGGATAAAGTGTTTGAATTGTTTGTAGAACTTACTGATAATGAAGACTTGCTTGATTTTCCGGTTGTATACACCAGCGCAGTGGCGGGAATCGCAAAAAATGAGGTTGAAGAAGACAATGATGACTTTAAACCTCTTTTTGAGTGTATTATAAAAAATATAAAGTCGCCAAAAGGTAATGCAGAAAGCTCTTTACAGTTTCATGCAACAACTCTGGACTACAGCAATTATCTTGGAAGAATAGCGATAGGTAGAATTGTAAACGGTAAAGCGGAAAATAATCAGCAGGTCAGCCTGATAAACAGAAACGGCGATGTTTTAAGAGGCAAAATTACAAGATTAATAGGCTTTAGCGGATTGGGAAGAATAGAATTAAGCGAGGCTTATGCCGGAGATATCGTTGGAATTGCAGGTTTTCCGGATGTTCAGATAGGGGAAACCATCGCTTCTGTTGAGAATCCGCAGGCATTGCCGCTGATTAATATTGATGAACCCACATTGCAGATGAATTTTTCCGTTAATGATTCACCTTTTGCAGGTCAGGAAGGTAAATTTGTAACTTCAAGACAGCTAAGAAAAAGACTTTATCTTGAATTGGAAAAAAACGTAAGTTTAAAAGTGGAAGACACTGAAAGCACGGATGTTTTTAAAGTCAGCGGGCGTGGAGAGCTTCATCTTGGAATACTTATCGAAACAATGCGACGTGAAGGTTATGAATTTCAGGTGAGCAAGCCGGAAGTTATTTTTAAAACAATAAAAGGCATGCAGCATGAGCCGTTTGAAAATCTTATAATTGACGTTCCTGATGAATTTTCCGGTTCATGCATAGAACGTTTAGCTCCAAGAAAAAGCGAAATGCTTGATATGAACTCCAACGGAATACGGACAATGATGAGATTCTCCATTCCGGCAAGAGGATTAATCGGCTTCAGAACTGAGTTTATAAGGCTTACAAAAGGCGATGGCATTATGTACCATGTTTTTGACAAATATAAGCCAATGGCTGGAGATATTCCAAAACAGCGAAACGGGTCTTTAATTGCCTTTGAAGACGGGGAGGCAATACCTTATGCCCTTCAACAATTTGAAGATAGAGGCGTATTCTTTGTTAAGCCTAAAACAAAAGTTTATCGGGGCATGATTGTAGGCGAATGCAACAAGCTTCAGGATATTGTCGTTAACGTATGCAAGACCAAAAAGCTTACAAATATGCGAAGCTCCGGCGCTGATATTATGGTAACTCTTTCTGCTTCAAGACAATTATCTCTTGAAGACTGTATGGAGTATATTTCAGAAGATGAATTGCTTGAAATTACTCCTCAAAACGTCCGCATGCGTAAAGCGGCATGGGTTAAGATTCGTTAAATTTTTTAAAAAGCGGAGTAAGGCTATTTTTGGCATTTTGGCGAAGGCAAAACAACAGCTATAGTGATTTTATACCAAGTTGCAATCAATGTAGCATTAAATCTCCCTCCCCCTGCCCCCTCCCCAAGGGAGGGGAAGAAGAGTTGATAAGGGTTTTGCCGGCTATGCCGGCAAAACCCTTATCAAAAAATAATACTCTTTTGATTGCAACTTGGTATTAAAAAGAAATAGGCAAATAAAAAAGAGGGTTTTTATAAATCTTTAATTTACGGTCGTTTCGGCTCTGCCGAAACGACCGTTATACACTTGCTCAGCCCGTGCCGCCCGCAGGGCGGCGCGGGCTATAGGTATAAAACTTTTACAGAAATATAAAAAGACCGGAGGCTTTAATTCCGGTCTTTTTGTTTTTTTGAGGTCTTGATCTGGTGGTTTTGTATAAGATTACTGCATTTGTATGTCTTAAGAAACTGCGAATAATTTGTGTCCGATTAATTCGTTCCATTGTGATTTTGAATAGCCGTCATCTTTTGTGAATCTGGAAGCTTTTGAGTCGCCTAATGTTGTGTCTTCGGAATCTTTATTAATTTCGTCGGTAGCGTGTTGTGTCCATTCGGCAACTGCGGCTGTTGATTCTTCTTTTGTTTTCTTGCCTTCAACTGTTTCAAGAGTTGCTTTCATTGCGGCTTTAGCAAGTTTTGCGCCTTCTGAATCAGTTTCCAGTATATTTAATCTTGCGTCTTCAGAAGATATTATTTCTTCTGCTCCTTCAAATGCTCCGTCAAAGACTCGGGCTATATATGTTGCGTTATTGGCGGTAGTTAAGAAGTCGGTTGCAATTTGTTCAGCGGTTTCACCTTCTTTTAATAATACCGGAGCTGATGTATTTGAAAGTTGAGTCTGTAAAAGAGCCTGTTTAATAGAAGTGTAATTAAATTGTTCTGTATAATTTTCATCATCGTCTTTTACGCCATTGCCGTTTATGTCTTCAAAATCTATTGTTCCGTTTGCGTTTATATCAATTAAAGCTTTGTTGTCTGTTAAATCGCCGTCTGTATCAAGAGAGCCTACTTGCTGCGATAACATTCCTGAGTCGTCAGATGTTATATTTGTCAAGTTTTGGACATCTCCAAGAAGTTTTTGTTTAATTTCTCTGTCTTTATAGGTTACGCTTAACATGTTGCTGTCTTCTGCGTCAAAGGTTACGCCGATGCCTTTTTCTGTTAAAGCTGTCTGTACAGCTTCATCTTGATAATTATCCTGATTTATTGTTTTATATACAGGGTTGCCGTTTTCATCGAGTTTTTGCGCGCCGTCTTCATTGAGTTCAGGGATATTAAGCCCTTCTATTTCAAATTTGCCGTTTTGATGAGAGTTAACTTTTACTCCGGCTTCTTTTAAATCAAGAGTTTGATCTGTAATAATTCTGGATTGAGTTTCTCTTGAATCGCCGGTATTATTAAAATTAGCGTTTAAAGTAAAATCATCATTTTCAATCATGTTATAGGTAGTGTTATTTCTTCCCTGAAAGTCAAATGCGCTTACTGATCCGTTTTCATTGGTTACGTTAAAATGAGGGTCGCCCCAGGAGCCGGATAAAAGGTTATCATTTATCCATTCGATTAAATCTTCTAATACTTCGCTGGAATCAGGATTATCTACTATATCAATAAGGTCGTCTATTGGGTCTTCTGTGTCTGTGTCGGTATCTGTGTCGGTATCTGTGTCTGTATCCGTATCCGTATCCGTATCCGTATCCGTATCTGTATTAGTTTGCGGATTGAATATTCCACTAAACATGTCTAAAATCGATTGGAATGGATTTGTTGAATTTGTTGAATCTGTGATGCCGGAGAACATTTGGCTCATCATTTGATTCATCATGCTGTACATCATCATTTGCATCATTGAAGTAAAAAGACCTTGTATAGATTGCATCATTCCCTGCATCAATCCTGACGGATCCATCATTCCCGGCATAGTTGTCATACCTGGCATTCCGCTTGTCATTCCAGGCATTGCGCTTTGTGTTCCGAGGTTTGGAGATCCATACGCATTTCCATAATACATATTAAGAATATTATTAACGCCGCTTTGAGAAGACGGGTATGAATATGATTGTGTTTGAGGCTGAGCCATGAAGTTGTTCTGCTGAGACATTCCAAAATTCATTGGCATGCTCATGCTTTGCTGAGGCATCATTCCGAAATTCATTGGCATGCTCATACTTTGCTGAGGCATCATTCCATACATACTGTTTGTTTGCGGGTATTGCATTTGAGAATAAGGGTACATATTCATTCTTGTCCTCCAATATAATAAATTTTCTCTATTATGAGTAAATTTAAAGAAGTAAATAAAATTTAAATGTTTAAGATTTAAGTGTTCTATCTGATATATATATAAAAAATATATTGCCTGTAATAATTGCTTAAACAGATTCAAAAAACAGAAAAGTTTTTACAATTCGTAATATTTTAAAAATATTCGTTAACTTTTTTTTTTACGCGCTTTCAAGTAAATATTAGAAGAAACAGTTAGCATGTTAGTTTAGGAGTTAGAAAAGTATGATTATTAATTCAAATCAAAAACAGGTAAGCTTTGGCGTACAGGTAAAATTTGACGAAGCATTGAAAAAAGCGTTAAAAATCGAATCCCAAATGCCTCCTGTTTCGAGTGAAGCTGTAGCTGAGTTTCGTTTGCTTAAGAATCTTTATCCTGATACTGAAAAAGGGGATAAATTTATTAACAAATTTAATGATCCTAATGGAAATGTTGCGCTTACCGTTAAACTCGAAGATAAGCTTAAAGGAATCTCTCTTGTTCCTTTGAAAAAGTTTCTGGAAGCTCCCGGTAAAATTGGGAAACAAATGTACGCAAAAGCAATCGGTCAGATATCTGAAAAACAGCATATTCATAAATCAGGGCAAGCTCATAATTTCGGCGACGGCATTGCAACAGGAGGAATTCCTCAAAAAGGCGTTTTAAATCTTGGCGAAGCGACTAAACAATATGCGCAAGGAATTGCTAATGATTTTAAAAAACTTGAAAAAAAAGAGTCAATTTTAAATACAAACTCAGACTGGTTTTTGCCAAGATTTAATCAAATTGAATCAAAAAAATAAAAAGTCATATTTAACTATTTTTTTAATGTAAAGGAATGCTCGCTAAAAATAAATACTATTCAACGTGAATTGCTAATTAGCCGAAACCGTCATCCTGAGCGGAGCGAAGGATCGCAACCAATTGTCAAAAACAGGAGATTCTTCGGGCTAAAGCCCTCAGAATGACGATTAAAAAAAATAATTAGCA
>JAKLDH010000008.1 GCA_022703625.1 Cyanobacteriota bacterium
AGATTTTTTAGTAAATTCAATGGGTCGAGCGAACCGCCATTGGCGGTTCGCTCGACCAAAAACAATCTTTAGCCCCCTCTCCCAATGGGAGAGGGGGTTGGGGGAGAGGGGATTTTGGACTGAATTTATAAAAATGTAGGGGACTAAGGAGGCAGGGGGAGGAAGATTTAATACTACATTGATTGCAACTTGATAAAGACTGCTGCATAACTTATTTAAATTAAAAAATGTTTTTGAAAATCAGAAATAAATTTTATTGGAGATATAGGGGCGAACCAACGTGTTCGCCCCTATTCAATAAAAATTAAAATAAAATTTCAAGCTATTTCAGCATTTTGACTAATTAGCAACTCAGATTATTTAAGTTCTATTTCAAGATCACTATTAATTTTTACATAAACGTCCTGATCTTCTGAAATACTAATTCCACAGCCTGGAGCTACAAGTCCAAGAGCTAAACCTGTTCCACCGCCTATAATTGACCCAAGGGCAGCGCCATCTCCAACTTCATCGCAAAACGCGCCGATTGTAACCCCGAGAAGCGATCCGACAACCGCTACTGAACCGGTTATCATTCCTAATCTTTTTAAATTGCATTTTCCAAAGGCAGGATCAAGAAGCTCATTATTTTGAATTGTAGCTGTTAAAGGATAGGCTTTTCCAGAAGGGGTAACAAGATTTTGGAGATTAAGCGCCATTTCAGCGTTTATATGAAAAGGTTTTCCTCTTTTTAAACTTACTATTTCACTGACAAATTTACTTCCAGCAGGAATAACCGTCGTTCCTTCTTCTGTTGTAAGATTTTGAGTGAACACAAGATTTACAAATTCGCCTTTTTTAGCTTTTTTACTCTCAAATCCACCTTCAAACCGTACAGGAACTACATTTTCAGCAAAAATTCTGGCGTTTAGTCCGTTTATTTCAACTTGATTTACGCTTCCTGAAAAAGGAGTAGAAGGCAAATGTTCAATAAGGGCAGTATTTTTTTGAACTGTTGCCTGCTGAAGAGCAGGTCCCTGATAGCTTGTCATTACAATTTGAGGTTTTTGCAACAATTTATAAAGCAATACTGATGTTTCAGCTCTTGTCATTTGTTTATTAGGCGTTAAAAGTTCACGCGCGGGATAATTTACATATAATTCATGCTTGACGGCTTTTGTAAAAGATTTTTTTGCCCAGCTTGCAATTTTTTCATTGTCTTGAAACTGTTTTAAAGAAGAGTCCTTTGGGCATGGGTTTAATTGTTTCATTGATGAGCATGGAACCGGACAATCGTGCTCTTTTACAGTTTTTGAAACAATTGATGTCGCTTCTGATTTTGTAATTGAATTAAAAGGTTTAAAAGTTAAATCCGGGTATCCGACAACTAATTCCAGTTTTTTAGCTCTTAAAATGTCATTATATCCCCAAAAACTGTTAGAAATATCAGTAAAATTATTTTTTATATTTACAGAAATTTCGTCTTTATCCAATGTTTTAATGAGCATTTTAATAAACTCAGCTCGACTTACAGGCTGGTCAGGCTTAAATGTTGAATCCGGATATCCTGATATAATTCCTTTTTCGGTGAGGACATTTATTTCTTTTGTTGCCCAATAATCATTGGGAATGTCCGTAAAATTCGCCGCCAGAGCGAATGACGCATTGAAAGAAAGAAGCAGTGTCGATAACGCAAGGGATGTTAATTTTTTAAAATTCATTTTTTCTCCTCATCTCAAATAAGCTTTAAAATAGATACTCTATATAAAAAATTATTATTTTTTCTTTTAAATATTAACATATTATCCGGACTTTTCAAACATCCTAAATTTATTTCTAAACAGCTTGACAAATGCATAGAATTTGTGTTTTCCTTGATTACATGGAATAAATGTTATTTAAACACTTATTGTTTTTATACAAATTTGCGTTAAAATCACCAAAATGTTTCCAAATGTTAATTAAAAAATGTAACAAAAAATTACATCATGATATAGCTTATATATATTTGGTATATATTTAATATTTCATAAATATAGCATTTTTAGGGATTAGCGCTTGTATTTCAAAATTCATTAAAACTTTGTATTGAAAAACGAAAAAAAAATGTTTATTATGGAAAAGTCGGGTTTTTCAAATCAAAGAATTACTAAGTTTATAGTGTATGTGTCTTACTCCTTGTTAAGTGTGTAAAGTATTTATAATAAAGGGAGATAGAATGGTTAATAATCTTAGCCAGTCGATAGAATTAACTATTGACAAAAATCTTAACCTCGGTCTTACAGTTAAAAGTAATATAAAAGACCTTGTTAATTATTCAAAATACAATTGTACAAAAAAACACAGACATACCAGCTTAAATCATTATTTTGAAAATTTTGATTTCAGCGAAAATAGTCTTAACGAAGCCCAAAGCGGTTTGCGCAGTAATCAGCTTTACGATTTTCTTAAAGTTAAGAAAACCCAGTGTAAATTCAATTTAATTAGATTATTTAAGCCCGGAGAGCTTTTAAACTCAGTTATGAGCAGTTAATGCCAAGTCGCAATTATAACTGCAATTTTCAAGCTGTCATTGCAAGGAGGGGCTTTGTCCCGACGCGGCAATCTAGCGCATTGTTAAACCAATCAAAATAAGTGTCGTTAATTTGTTAAAAAGCTGATATCTATAGCCCGCGCCGCCCGAAGGGCGGCGCGGGCTGAGTAACGGTATAGCGGGCGTTTCGATGCGCAAGCGGGAGTTTTAACTCATTCATGCGGCGAAGTCGAAACGCCCGCAAATAAAAAATTTAGACCCCACTTTTTTCAAGCTCTTCGGCGCAAAGCTTTCCAACTCTTGAAGACATGTAATCAAGACCGTAAAGCAAATCAGCTTCTTTTGTGGCAGGCTCAACCAACGCTCCATAGTCTTTTATGCCGTGATGAGAAGCGATAATATGAGCCAACTCGGAAAACCCTCTCTGGTTTGCCCAGCTAAATCCCCAATAAATATGAGAAATCCAGATTTTTTGCCACTCTTCGTCAATATCAATAACGCCGGTTTCCATATCAACCATATACTCGAATATTTTGCCGAAATCATGCATAATCGCCCCAGCCAAAATCAATTCACAATTTATTGAAGCTGGAATAACTGAAAATAAAGACTTCGCAAAGTCGACGCACTCTAAAACATGTGTCATTAAACCGCCAACATAATTATGATGATGATTTTTAGCCGCAGGACTGGTTTTAAAAAACTCGGCATTCTCTAACATCAACGCTGTTATTTCTTTTTTCAAGTTTTCGTTTTGGAAAGAATCAACAATTTTAAGTATTTTAGAAAAAGCTTCATCTCTTTCTGGCTCTGATAAGCCGATTTTCACTTCTTTAACAAGCTTAATCTGTTTTATTTTGTCATTATTGAACTTGTCATTATAATCAGAATCAATAATAGAAATAATATTGCCGACTCTTAAAGCTTTTTTAGGAATCTTTTGAAGACAATCTTCCCAAATGACGCAGTTGTGTTTTTCATCTGTCTGCGTGTCTACAAGCTGAATTTTAACCATCAAATCGCCATTTTTAGTTTCAATTTGCTGATAACTGCCTATTTTATATTCGCTATTTTGCCTTAACACTCTTACCTCCAGTTTTTATGCGACTCTATGCCCCGTCTTTTCTCTCCACCAGGCTAAAAGAACGCTGGCATTAAATATACTTGAATAGGTTCCGGCAATAATACCGAGTATCATCGCCAGCACAAAGTCTTTTGTAGTTACTCCACCAAAAAAATAAAGTGCTCCAAGGGTTAACAATGTTGTTACTGATGTATTTATACTTCTGGCAAGAGTTTGATTGACGCTTATATTCACTATTTCATTGAATGACTTGTTTTTAGCATGAAATTTGATGTTTTCTCTAATTCTATCATATACAACAATGGTATCATGAACGCTAAAGCCAATTACAGTAAGGATTGCAGTAATAAACAAACTGTCTATTTCAGTACCAAAAAGCAATCCAAACAATGAAAAAGCTCCGCAAACAAAGATAGCATCATGAAATAACGCAACAAGAGCAAATAAAGCAAAGTCCATGTTGAATCTAACAGTTAAATATCCGGTTATCCCAATAAAAGCAAGCAATATAGCGATTAAAGCGTTTTTAAACAATTCATTTCCAAGCGTAGGACCGATGGCATTAACCTGTAAAGGAGTAAATTCCCCAAATTCCTGTCTTAAAGAAGCGTTAACTTTTGCAACATCGCTATTTTCAGACTCGCTTTCCAAAAATGCAGTTCTTATTGAAACAATAGTATTTATTTGTTTTTCATCTTCCGCGCCGTTTTTGTTAAGTTTCGTTACGGTTTTATTATTAGTTGTCTGATTTTCAGACGTTATTCTCTGGTTTTTGTCTGATTCCTGCTTGGAATTTCCATGCATATTCTCACTTTTTTCTACCTGAATTATCGCATTTTCAATGCCAATTGATTTTAATTGCTCTCTAATTTTATTGATATCAGATTTTTGCAAATCTCCTTTAAATCCATACTGAAGCATTGTTCCGCCTGTAAAATCAATCCCAAGCCTTAACGGGGAATGGTTTTGATAAGTAATTACAGAGTATATCATAACAAGAATTGAGGGTATAACCAGCAATAAAGAGAATGTTATGAACGCCCATCTATATTTTATCACGTCTATATAGCTTTTCGTCGTATATTTATCTGTTAATTTATTAGACATCTCGAATTTCTCCTTTTTATGACCGAACCATTAGTCTATAACGCCAAGTTTAGCTTTTCTTGGATTTGTTTCGTCAAACTTATAGGCTTTTCCGATTTCTTCCGGCTTAAGTCCAAACCAGGCAGGGTTTAAGGTGTCGCTGTAGCCGAAAAATAGCCTCATAAAGTTTCTTGTAACCGTTATAGCGGTAAACATGCTGACAAGCACCCCGATTGCAAGAGTAAGAGCAAATCCTTTAACAATGCTTGTTCCAAGCAAATACAGGATAACACAGGTAATGATAGTAGTCATATTGCTATCAAAAATACTTGTAAAAGCCCTATCAAAGCCTGCATTAATTGCCGTAAACATTGTTCTTCCTATCCTGAGTTCTTCTTTAGTCCTTTCAAAGATAAGAATATTAGCGTCTACAGCCATTCCCATGCTTAAAATAAATCCTGCAATCCCTGCCAGAGTAAGAGTTACAGGAATAATCTTAAAGATTGCAAAAACAAACAATCCGTAAAACACAAGCGCAATATTAGCAATAAGCCCTGGCAGTCTGTAATAAGCTAACATAAAAACTATAACAAGCCCCAGCCCAAGCAATCCTGCAATTTTACTCTTTTCAATTGAGTCCAAACCAAGCGTTGGACCTATTGAATTCTCCTCAATTATCTTGGCAGGCACAGGAAGAGCCCCTGCATTAAGCAAATTAACCATGTCTTTAACTTCCTGAAGAGTTCCGACGCCTTCTATCACGCCGGACCCGCCTGTTATAGGACTTCTTACAATAGGACTGGAAACGAGTTCGCCGTCAAAAAAGATTCCTAAGGGCTTATCTAACAGTTCTGTAGTTACCTTGGCAAATTTTTTAGAGCCTTGATCATTTAATTCAAAGGTTACGAGCCAATTTCCACCTGTACCACTGCCCACATAAGCTCTTTTAAGGTCTTTACCAGAAACTCCTGTGCTTACCCAGAGCATTTCGCCTTTTTTAAAACCTTCTTTTTCTTTTTTGAACTCAAGATTTGCGGTTTTTCCCAAAAATTCCTTAGCTTTTTGAGGGTCGTTTATGTTTGGAATTTCTATAAGCAGCCTGTCTTTCCCTATTGTTTGAACAACGGTTTCAGCCACGCCCATAGAATTGACCCTATTTTCTATTGAATATTGAAGACTACTCATTACCTCCTGAGTAATTTCCGGCACTTCCGGCGTTGTTTGTGCTTCCAGAACCAACCGAGATCCGCCTATAAGATCAAGTCCAAGCTTTGTAGGCTTCATAATTATGGCAAGCGAGCTTGCAGCAAGAAGAGCAAGGATAAACAAAAACAACATATTTTCTTTTTTCATAAGGAACATATCTCCCCGTTTTTAACATTTAATATAAATAATAACCTAAAAATACAATTTAGAATTACAAAAGAATAATATAAAAGAATAATTTTTTATAATTAACATTCCGATTAATCTCAAATTATTCAACTTGTAACTACTACTCTTAGTGGCAATTAAGCTTCCATGAATAGTCATATTATGAGTAGTACTGGAAAAAACACAGCATTACTCATAAAATTTATACTTATCACTTAATTTTCACAAATTAACTACTCCTGAAAATCTAATCAAAATATTACCAAATATAAAGTTTTAAATAAAACCGTCGACAAATTATTCACATAAGTATATAATTAGTATATAAGATTATATACTAAACAAGCAAGTGAATCATTAGAGGTAATAATCATGGCATTAAGCTATTTTATGCGATATTCCACAAAATTCATCCCTGATTTAAAGTCAAGAAACAATCCTATTGACGTTTGGAAAGATTTTTTAACGTATTCTTCTAACCTAAACGGGAACTGGCTTTATTCAAAGCAGATTTTTTACAGTTATATATTACCAACAGCAGAAAAAAATCCTGTTCAATTTGCCAAATGGATTAAAAAAATGGTTAAAAAGTCAGGAATAAAAATAAAATCCAAATCAGAATTTATTGAAGCTATAAAATATTTAAGCGGCATAAAAGGCAAAAATGAAAGACAAGATATAAAAAAAGCGTTATATTCTCTTTTAAATTCAGGTCTTGAAGAACCAACTTATGCGCTAAATGCTTTAACCAAACATTGCGCATAAATTCTTGGTATAATTTAAACAAAAAAAGAGATGAATTATTTTAATTCATCTCTTTTTAAAATTGTACCTGGCAGCTAGCTATCTTCCCGGGCAGTCTCCCACCGAGTATTGTCGCCGCAAGCAGTCTTTACGTCCGTGTTCGGGATGGGAACGGGTGTTTTCCTGCCGCTTGACCACCAGGATTTAAACTTTTTAAGGTTTATACCCTGATAATTACATAATAAGTAAGGCGAAGCGTAATTTTTAAAAAATTATCGCTTGCTATAATAAACGCCAATGGTTAGGAAAAGCCCTCGTCCTATTAGTATCAGTCGACTACATGTGTTGCCACACTTCTATCTCTGACCTATCAACCGGGTATTCTTCCCGGGGACTTAACTGGTTAACCCAGTGAGAGAACTCATCTTGCGGTGGGCTTCGCACTTATATGCTTTCAGCGCTTATCCACTCCGAACGCGGCTACTCAGCATTTACTCCTGGCGGAATAACTGATACACCGGAGGTTCGTTCGTCCCGGTCCTCTCGTACTAAGGACGACTCCGCTCAATTCTCTTACGCACATACCGGATATGGACCGAACTGTCTCACGACGTTCTGAACCCAGCTCGCGTGCCGCTTTAATGGGCGAACAGCCCAACCCTTGGAACGTACTACCGCTCCAGGATGCGACGAGCCGACATCGAGGTGCCAAACCTCCCCGTCGATGTGGACTCTTGGGGGAGATAAGCCTGTTATCCCTATGGTAACTTTTATCCGTTGAGCGACGGCCCTTCCATTCGGAACCGCCGGATCACTAAGCCCGACTTTCGTCCCTGCTCGACTTGTAGGTCTCGCAGTCAAGCTCCCTTCTGCCTTTACACTCTATGGTTGATTTCCGACCAACCTGAGGGAACCTTTGGGCGCCTCCGCTACTCTTTAGGAGGCGACCGCCCCAGTCAAACTGCCCGCCTGAAATTGTTCCGAACCCAGATGTTAGTGGCATTCGGTTAGAATCCAAACAGCGCAAGAGTGGTATCTCAAGGACGACTCCACACTACCTGACGATAATGCTTCAAAGTCTCCCACCTATCCTGCACAGGCGCAGTCCGAATTCAATTTCAAGTTACAGTAAAGCTCAATAGGGTCTCTCTGTCCTGGTATGTGTAGTCCGTATCTTCACGGACAATCCAATTTCGCCGAGTCCCTCGTTGAGACAGTGTCCAGATCGTTACACCTTTCGTGCGGGTCGGAACTTACCCGACAAGGAATTTCGCTACCTTAGGACCGTTATAGTTACGGCCGCCGTTCACCGGGGCTTAGTTTCAAAGCTTCGACCGAAGTCTAACCTCTCCACGTAACCTTCCGGCACTGGGCAGGTGTCAGCCCCTATACATCGTCTTTCGACTTAGCAGAGACCTGTGTTTTTGGTAAACAGTCGCCTGGACCTATTTATTGCAACCCTATCCCGCTCTGTGGAGCAAGTCCACATTACGGTACCAGGGTACCTTTTCTCCCGAAGTTACAAGGCTATTTTGCCGAGTTCCTTAACGAGGGTTATCTCGCGCACCTTAGTATTTTCTACTTACCTACCTGTGGCGGTTTACAGTACGGACAAAATAATATCTCTCATGCGAAGCTTTTCTTGGCAGTGTGGCATCAGCGTCTACTCTTCCGTAGAAGATCCACGTAACGCCTCAGTTTATAACGTCAAAACGGATTTACCTATTTTGACTACCTACACGCTTGTACTGGCACTTCCAATCGCCAGCGCACTTAGCCTCCTGCGTCCCTCCGCTGATATTAACGATATTATCTTGGTACAGGAATATCAACCTGTTATCCATCGCCTACGCTCTTCAGCCTCGGCTTAGGTTCCGACTAACCCCACGCGGACGAGCCTGCCGTGGGAAACCTTAGGTTTTCGGTGCATTGGATTCTCACCAATGTTTTCGCTACTCATGCCGACATTCTCACTTCTGCTTCGTCCATCAGTCCTTACGATCTGACTTCAACCTACAACAGAACGCTCCCCTACCGATTAGAGAAACTCTAATCCCGCAGCTTCGGTAATATGCTTAGTCCCGGTGTATTTTCGGCGCAAAGTCGCTTGACCAGTGAGCTATTACGCTTTCTTTCAAGGGTGGCTGCTTCTAAGCCAACCTCCTGGTTGTCAATGCAACTTCACCTCCTTAACCACTTAGCATATATTTAGGGACCTTAGCTGGCGATCTGGGCTGTTTCCCTTTTGACCACGGAACTTATCTCTCGTAGTCTCACTCCCAGGCATACAATACTGGTATTCGGAGTTTAAGATGATTTGGTACCCATTTTATGGGCCCGCACCAAACTAGTGCTCTACCTCCAGTACGCTAAATCCTGAGGCTGTGCCTAAACGCATTTCGGGGAGAACCAGCTAGCTCTTGGTTCGATTGGCATTTCACCCCTAACCACAACTCATCCCCTGATTTTTCAACATCAGTGGGTTCGAACCTCCACGAAGTGTCACCTCCGCTTCATTCTGGCCATGGTTAGATCACCAAGGTTCGGGTCTACCGCATGTAATCAACGCCCTATTCAGACTCGATTTCTCTCTGGCTCCGGGTATTAACCCCTTAACCTTACTACACACGGTAACTCGCCGGCTCATTCTTCAACAGGCACGTAGTCACACTATTAATAGTGCTCCTACTGATTGTAAGCAAACGGTTTCAGGTTCTATTTCACTCAGCTTTTCACTGTTCTTTTCGCCTTTCCATCACTGTACTAGTTCACTATCGGTCACCAAGTAGTATTTAGCCTTACCGGATGGTCCCGGCTGATTCAGTCAGGGTTTCTCGTGTCCCGACTTACTTGGGATACCTCCCAGAGATTATCAATTTTCAATTACAGGACTATCACCCTCTATGGTCCAGCTTTTCAGCTGTGTTCATTTAATTGATAATTTGGTAACTCTGTGTCAGTCTACAGATCTGACTGGAAGTCCCGCTACCCCGCCTGCATAACGACTGTAGTCTATCACATGCAGACAGTTTGGGCTTTTTCCCGTTCGCTCGCCGCTACTAGGGAAATCACTAGTTTGTTTTCTTTTCGTCCTGTTACTAAGATGTTTCAGTTCACAGGCTTTCCTTTTATATCATATGTATTCTGATATAAATTCTGGCGCATTACCGCCAGAGGGTTTCCCCATTCGGACATCTACGTATCAATGCATCTTAACAGCTCCACGTAGCTTATCGCAGTTTAGTACGTCCTTCATCGGCTCTTGGTGCCAAGGCATCCACCGTTCGCTCTTAGTAGCTTTACCTAACATGCGAATTTTGTTAAAACTCGCTAAAACATTGGTATTTACTACACAAACCTATATGTTTGTTTCTTTACTTACTTATTATGCAATTGTCAAGGTACAAATATAAAGCGTAACATTATTTTTTTATTTACGCCTCATACATTTCAAGGCTTTGAAACCCTGAAAACTGAATAATCTGAAAAACGAAGTTCATGTCAATTTGATCTCCACTTATAGGTACAACAACCAAGATTTAAAACCTATAAGCTTCACAGATACCGACCTGGGATACAGTAGGTGAATCGAGAATGATATTCGTGAATAAATCCACATCAAACTCGCTACTGCTATCTCCCTAGAAAGGAGGTGATCCAGCCACACCTTCCGGTACGGCTACCTTGTTACGACTTCACCCCAGTCACCAACCCTGCCTTAGGCGGCTGCCTCTCAAAGAGTTAGCTCACCGACTTCAGGCGTGATCAGCTCCCATGGTGTGACGGGCAGTGTGTACAAGACCCGGGAACGTATTCACCGCAGCATGCTGATCTACGGTTACTAGCGATTCCGACTTCACGCAGTCGAGTTGCAGACTGCGATCCGAACTGAGAGTAGGTTTAAGAGATTTGCTCACCGTCGCCGGCTGGCTGCTCGTTGTCCTACCCATTGTAACACGTGTGTAGCCCAGGACATAAGGGGCATGATGATTTGACGTCATCCCCACCTTCCTCCGGTTTATCACCGGCAGTCTCGCTAGAGAGCACTACAAGAACAGGTTCTTGCAGGCAACTAACAACGAGGGTTGCGCTCGTTGCGGGACTTAACCCAACATCTCACGACACGAGCTGACGACAACCGTGCACCACCTGTCTTTGAGTTCCCCGAAAGGCACCCTCTCATTTCTGAAAGGTTCTCAAGATGTCAAGTCCTGGTAAGGTTCTTCGCGTTGCTTCGAATTAAACCACATGTTCCACCGCTTGTGCGGGTCCCCGTCAATTCCTTTGAGTTTCACGCTTGCGCGCGTACTCCCCAGGCGGGATACTTATTGCGTTAGCTGCAGCACTGCGGGGGTCGATACCCGCAACACCTAGTATCCATCGTTTACGGCCAGGACTACTGGGGTATCTAATCCCATTTGCTCCCCTGGCTTTCGTCCCTCAGCGTCAGTTACAGTCCAGCAAGGCGCTTACGCCACCGGTGTTCCTCCCAATATCTACGCATTTCACCGCTACACTGGGAATTCCCCTTGCCTCTCCTGCACTCTAGCTTGCCAGTATCCAATGCCTAACTGGAGTTGAGCTCCAGGCTTTAACATCAGACTTGACATGCCGCCTACGAACGCTTTACGCCCAATAATTCCGGACAACGCTTGCACCCTACGTCTTACCGCGGCTGCTGGCACGTAGTTAGCCGGTGCTTCCTTTGTGGGTACCGTCATTATTCGTCCCCACTGACAGAACTTTACACTCCGAAAAGCTTCATCATTCACGCGGTGTTGCTGCGTCAGGCTTTCGCCCATTGCGCAAAATTCCCTACTGCTGCCTCCCGTAGGAGTATGGACCGTGTCTCAGTTCCATTGTGGCTGATCATCCTCTCAGACCAGCTACTGATCATAGCCTTGGTAGGCATTTACCCCACCAACTAGCTAATCAGCCGCAGACCCATCTCAAGGCGCCTGAACTTTCATCCCGAAGGACATATGGGGTATTAGCACCGGTTTCCCAATGTTATCCCCCTCCTTGAGGTAGGTAATCTACGTGTTACTCACCCGTCCGCCACTTTCCACTGTCCGAAGACAGCTTCACGTTCGACTTGCATGTATTAAGCACACCGCCAGCGTTCGTCCTGAGCCAGGATCAAACTCTCCATGGTCTAAACCTATATATAATCTGTTGATTACATTTTTTTAAGAGGTTACTGTTCCTGGCTGTTTGTTTTTAAATTGACAGAACATTCGTTTTTCAGTTATT
The DNA here is from genome assembly GCA_022703625.1 of Cyanobacteriota bacterium. Classification (GTDB taxonomy): domain Bacteria; phylum Cyanobacteriota; class Vampirovibrionia; order Gastranaerophilales; family UBA9971; genus JAKLDH01. The sequence continues at coordinate 12,054 of JAKLDH010000008.1, forward strand.
CAGTTTTCAAGGTTCGGACATGTTTAATTACCTTAATTGCTTACGCTTTGAGGTAATTTGTATGTTATCACCACAATTTTTTACAGTCAAGTTATTTTTTATATTCAACTAAAAAAGTTCTGTTAGTGATTTAACTCCCGAAATTCATTTTCCAGTTCCCTGAAAAACTAATTTTCGAGAGTATATTTAATTTATCTCAAACTAATTTTGTTTTCAACTGTTTTTTTAAAAAAAAATAATTATTTTTTTTCAAGCTACCAAGATCACCTATTTAAAAGGGTTAAGCCAAAAGGCTAATTTCAAAATTTAAAACTAATTTTTTGACTTCTTATATAATGACATGCTTTTTTCAATTTTGTTCCCGAATTTTTTGAATTTTTCATGCCATTCAATTAAATGCAAAAATACGATATACTTAATAAAATAAACATAAAAAGGGGGATAAATGAATCTAAAGATTATAAAAACAAATAGGGGGGGGGTAAGTCCTTAAAGGGTTTCACTCTTGCGGAAGTTCTTGTGGTCATTTTTTTAATAGGCGTTATCGCAGGAGAAACAATCCCTGTTCTTCTTACAACTTATCAGGAAAAAGAACTTTTAACCAGATGGAAAAAAACATTTAGCGTTATTAGCCAGATTACTGTTTCTCTTAACGATAATGGGAATAATTCTTCTATAAATTGGGGGCTGGTTCCTCCTTTAACATTTAAAAATTATTATAAACAAAATCTCAATGTTCTTGGAGATGCTTTAGCTCCTGCTTTTTTTGCGCCTACTTTTCATCCTTATAAAAATACGTCTGTATCATTTGGAATTACAGATACTTACGCATTAATATTAGCTGACGGCGTTACTCTTTATTTTAACTCAATGTTAAGCAACTGCGGTTTTCCAAGTGGAACCCTTGCCAATATGTGCGGATATATAATAGTGGATGTAAATGGAAAAAATGGACCAAATATGATCGGCAAAGACTTTTTCCAAATTATAATCGCCAAACCAAATGGTTATTATATCGCTGTTCCCGCTGGCGGTAACGGAAGCGCTGGAACATGCGTAGCTGGTTCAAACAGTGTGGATAGCCTCGGTTGCTCTGCTAAAGCTCTCCTCGCCAAAACCCCGGCGGACATGCCGTAAAAGAACCTTTGCTAGCCCTGCGGAGCCTCGTCATCTCTTGTAATTATATATGTATTATAAATAAAACCGCCAATAAGGGCGACAAAAAGAATTCCTAAAACTATATATTCATTCATTTTTCAGCTTCTCCAATTTTTTTCATTTCTTTTATCAAACGATAAGCTTTAAGATTAATTATAGAAACTATTATAATCAGCGCTATTATTGTTAATATAACAATAATATTAAAAAAAATCGATATTTTACCCCAGTTATTAACAATCCAGGCTGTACTGCCAACAACTACAGCCATAAATAGCGTGATCCACAGCTTTAATAAACTTATTTTTTCTTTTAAAAAATCTTTATTCATATTTTAATTATACATTAATAAAAACTTTTTAAAGATTTTTATCAATAAAGACGATATAATTAATAAAATAAACATAAAAAAAGGCCTTAAATGAATCCAAAGATTATAAAAACAAATAGGGGGGGGGGTAAGTCCTTAAAGGGTTTCACGCTCGCTGAAGTTCTTGTTGTAATCTTTTTAATAGGCGTTATCGCAGGAGAAACAATCCCTGTTCTTCTTACAACTTATCAGGAAAAAGAACTTTTAATCAGATGGAAAAAACAATACAGCATAGCAAGCCAAGCAGTAATTAGCTTACAAAATCAAAACGGCGACATTTATCACAGTAATCATTTTGCCATAAGAAACCAATTTTGTTCTATCATGAATTGTATGAAAAATGGAGAAACCCAAACTTTACTAACAGCGCAACAAAGACAATATAATTTATATAAAAGTTCTAATTCATACACGGCATTGGCCCTGTATGAACTAACAGCAATAATGTCAGACGGAAGTTTATGGGTTTTTTTGCAGGATTTTGATTCTGGCGCTTGTCATTTCCCTGGTGTCGGCATATCTGATGCATGTGGAACTATTATTATTGATGTAAATGGCGCTAAAAAACCTAACATGAGTGGTAAGGATTTATTTTATATATACCTCAGAAAAAGTCAAACTAATGGACTTTTTTATATAACACCTTATGGAACTTTAAATGACGGGTGGTCATGCGCTGCGGAAACACATGGAAAAGGTTGCTCCGCTAATGCCCTGCTCGCCAAAACCCCCGCTGAGATGCCGTAGAAGAATCTTTGCTAGCCCTGCTGAGCCTCGTCATCCTGGGTAATATATAGCGTTATATATAAAAAACCACCAAGTAAAATTAATATAGTAGTTGCCATAATTATAAAATTAATTGTCATTTTTTTCTCCTATATTTTTGATTTCTTTAATTAATTTATAAGTTTTTTTAGTGGCAAGAGCAATAAAAATAAAAATTAAAATAATTACGCTCAATACAAAAAGAATTTTATAAAAACCAATTTTTTCATAATTAATGAATTACCCCGCAGCAGAGCTGACGAGGTATCTGACAAAATCGTCATGCTGAATCCTGAAACAAGTTTAGGACAGGCTTTGTTTCAGCATCTGTCCAATAGGGCTTATAATCTTTAGGCAAAAGCTGGACAGACCCTGAAATAAATTCAGGGTGACGCATATTGTCATGCTGAACTTGTTTCAGCATCTTTCCAGCATGCAACTATAAGCATTCCTGCCAAATTGGACAGACTCTGAAATAAATTCAGGGTGACATTTGGGTTCAGGGTGACAAAACGCAGCAAAGCTGCGGAGAATTTATCCCTCAGAGATTAAAAAACCAGGCAGAAGCACCAACTTCCATCGTAAGGAAAAAAGCTACATACAGCTTTAAAAAACTTAGAAGCTGTCTTGCTAAAAAAGAAAATTAAATAACTAACAGCGTGTAAAATATGCCAAATAACGTCATGCTGAACTTGTTTCAGCATCTATCCAATAAACAATTATAAGCAATAATCCGAAAGCTGGAAAGATCCCGAAACAAGTTCGGGATGACGGTTTTCATTTACTAAATATTTTAACAAGACAGCTTCTTATTTTTTCTTTTAAAAATTCTTTATTCATATCAAATAAATTATAACTTATTTATTTTAATATACAAGCAACCCTCGCCAAGACCGCCGCTGAGATACCTTAAAAGAACCTCTGCCAGCCCTGTGGAGCCTCGTCATCTCTTGTTATTAATATGTTATATAAATAAAACCGCTTTGATAGTATAGTTAATATAGCTATTATAAAAAAGTCAGAAACATTAAAATTGATTAAAAAAATACTTATACTCAGATTTGGAGCGATTGGCGATGTTGTTCACTCAACAGAGCTTTTTCGCAGCATTAAAAGAAAATATCCCGATGTTTCCATACACTATGCGGCGTTTAAAGTTCCTTCGCTCAATATTCAGGATGATCCGGACCTTGATAAAGTCTGGATTGTCGAAGGGAAATCTTACGCGCAATTATATAAACTTGCTAAAGAACTAAAAAAAGAGCGCTTCGACGCTTTTATTAATCTTCAACCAGGAATCAGGACGAGAATTTTCTCTATTCTGCTTGGCATGCCTAAAACTATTACTTATAAAAAAACTTTTAAACAACACGCTGTTGAAAACTTCTGGGCTACCGGCAAAAAATTGTTCAAAGACATTGAACTTGATAAAAAATTACATCTTTATATAAAAGAAGAAATTAAAAATAAAGTTTTGGGAATGCTCGATATAAAAGACAAAAACATCATGCTTATTGCGTTCAATATGGGAGTAAGTCCCACAAGACAGGGAAGACGCTGGTCGCAGGATTGCTGGAGAGAACTTGCAAAAATATTTCTTGAAAAATACAACTGTGAAATTATACTTACAGGCTCAAAAGAAGATATAGAATTTTCTGAAAACCTGCTTGATATTTCCCCTAAAATTAGGTCATTTTGCGGAAAAACTTCTGTAGAGGAAAATACCGCTTTATTGTCGATTTGTAATCTTGTAATTTCGGGGGATACAGGACCTCTACATATTGCTACGGCGGTTGGAGTTCCTGCCGTGGGATTATATGGAGCGGCTCCGATTTCCAGAACCGGTCCTTACGGCAAAAATTGCGCGGCGGTATTTTCTGACAAAGCATGTGTGCCGTGCAACAGGCGTAAATGCAAATATATTAAAAAAGATGAACTTTATACGCCGTGTATGCTTGATATTACGCCTGATATGATTTTTAAAGCAGCTGAAAAATTTTCGTTATAACAATCTAAATAATACCAAGTTGTAATCAATGTATAACCTGAATTCCCTCCCCCTGCCCCCTCCCAGAGGGAGGGGAAGAAAAATTGACAAGGTTTTTGCCGGCTACGCCGGCAAAAACCTTGTCAAAAACAATACTCTTTTGGTTGCAACTTGGCATTAACTCATTCATGCGGCGAAGCCAAAACACCCGCAAATTAAGGCTTTACAAAAACTGCCTTTTTTATTTGCCGGTGTTTTTAGAATTGCCCTAAAAAATCAGCCTTAATACTGATTTTCTGATGCGGGTTCTTCTGAATTGCTCATTAATTCTAAATTAGGACTGTTTAAATCTTTTAAACTTAATCCAATTCGTCTTTCCTGCGGAGAAAATCTCTTGATTAAAACCTCTACTTCCTGATTAATGTTTAGAAAATCATAAGGATTTACTCTTCCGTCCGCAATCTCTGCTACAGGCAAAAGGGCTTCAACTCCCGGGAAAATATTAATAAACGCGCCAAAATTGGTTATTTTATTAACGGTTCCCTTTACGACCTGACCTTCTTCAAACTTTCCTTCAATTTTAACCCAGGGGTTTTCTTCCATTCTTTTGAAGCTTAAACTTACTCTGTTTAGTTCATTATCAATGTTTAAAACTCTGACAGTAACTCTCTGACCTAAAGAAAGGATGTCTGAAGGGTGTTTAATTCTCTGCCAGGAGATTTCTGAGATTGGCAGCAATCCGTCAATTCCCATGATGTCTATAAATGCGCCAAAATCAGCGAGTCTGACAACTTCGCCCTCTATTTCCTGATTTTCTTCAAGCTGAGCAATAACATCTTTAGCAATTTTCTTTCTTTCCTCTGCAAGACATAATTTTTCGCTTAAAATAAGCTTATTTCTTTTTGGATCAGCTTCTAAAACCCGAACTGAAAGTTCCTGGTCAATAAGCGATTCATGCGGAACGCCTGTTCTAAGCTGGCTTGCCGGTATAAACCCTTTTAATTCCAGAGCGTCAACTATAACTCCGCCTTTAACCAAAGAAGTTATTTTTACTTTTATAATTTCTTCGTTTTGACGCATTTGATCCAGTTTTTCCCAGTTTTGAGCAAGATGAACCCTTCTTAAAGAAACAGTTATCTGTCCTTCGTCATTTTCTTCTCTTAAAATGTAAAATTTCCTTTTGTCCCCTACTGAAATAACATCTTCAGGTTTTTCAAAAGGCAGGTTTGATAATTCTCTCAAAGGAAGCATGGCTTCTGTTTTGCCTCCAATATCAATAAGAATAGATGATTTTTCCATTTTAATTACTGTTCCTTCAACAAGCTCAGCTGTTTTATAGCCTTGGCTAAAGGATTGTTCAAGTAACTGAACAAAATCTTCTGTATAATAGTTTGTTTCTTTCTCTAAAATTGCCTCTCTCACGAGTTTGTTTCTCCTATTTCTTTAATTACTTCATCAATAACAAATTCCGGGGTTGAAGCCCCCGCTGTAACGCCTATTTTTTGTGTATTTGCCAATAAATCCCCGTAAATATGCAAATCATTTTTATTTTCAATGTGAATAGTTGTTTTTATTGGTTTTAAAATTTCCGCAAGATGTGTAGTATTTGCGCTTGCTTTGCTTCCGACTACAATCATCAGGTCAACCGTTCCCGCAAGCTCTTTTGAGATTTGCTGTCTTTTAAAAGTAGCGTCGCATATAGTGTTATAAACTTTAAGTTCTTTAGAATACTCTGCTATAACGGGAATGATTTCTTTAAAATTCTCATTTAATTGTGTCGTCTGGATAACCACGCCAATTTTTTTAAATTCTTTAATTTTAGGAATAAATTTTCTAGCTTCTTCGATCGAAGAAATCACAATACTTTCAGAAAACTGGTCGGCATGGGCTTTTATTGCAATAACTTCAGGATGATCCGGCTTGCCTATTACAATAACTTTATAACCTTCTTCCGCCAAAGATTTCGCCTTGTTCTGAACTCTTTTTACGTCCGGACAGGTAAGATCGATAACTTTACAACCTCTGTTTTCAAGCTCCTGAATAGTTTGCGGACTTGCGCCATGTGTTCTTACGATACAAATGCCTTTTATGTTGTCAGGGATTTCATTTAAGCTATGAATTCCCATTTTTTCAAGCTGTTCTGTAACCTGATGATTATGTATTAACTGCCCCAGAATATACACAGGCGTTTCAGGGTTTTCCTGTTTAATTCTTACAGATTCTTCTACAGCTCTTTTTACTCCATAACAAAAACCGGCGAGTTTTGCGAGTTTTATATCTTTTTTGCTCTTATTTACTGTATTCAGTTTTAAAATTGCTCTCTTTCTGCGGGATTGAAGAAAATTGCAATTATGAAATTTTCCTCTTAATAAGGATTTATAACATATCAACATTTAAATTCAAGCATCTGTTTTTAACTTATACCAATACAAATAAGTTTTCGTTAATTTGTTAAAAAGCTGATACCTACAGCCCGCGCCGCCCTGCGGGCGGCGCGGGCTGAGTAAGGGTATAGCGGGTGTTTTGCCAAAGGCAAAACACCCGCTAATTAAGGATTTACAAAAACCCTCTTTTTTATTTAACGGTTTTTTAAATTAATTGGTATAAAACGTTTTGAGGGCATTGAGGTAAAACTCAATGCCCTCAAATTAAGCTTTTTTATTAGAACGAACTATACTTTTCCAAGAACTTCAATCGTAACTTTTGAAACACCTGAGCTGAGCATGCCGATTTCTTTAGCGGCAACTCTGGAAAGGTCTATAATTCTTCCCTGTACAAACGGTCCTCTGTCTGTAATCTTTACAAGACAAGCATTTCCGTTTCTTAAGTTTGTTACTTTTACTACAGAACCAAACGGTAAAGACTTATGAGCGGCGGTAAATTGATTTTTATCGTAGATACTGCCATCAGCAGATGATCTTCCGTGAAAATCCCCTCCATACCAAGATGCCATTCCGGTTTCATTAAATCCCGCAGATTCCACATAGTTTTCAACGAGATTTTTAAAAAGTTCATAATCCTTAATAAGTTCTGAGGCGCCTAATGCTTTTCTTACGCTGTTTGCCCATAAAAAAGCAAGTTCATTGGCGTTTATTCCCTGCGATTTTGCGCTTTTTGCGTCGGCTGTAAATAAAATTTTGTCTTCATGTTTAATTACAGCGATTCCTTTTTCAAAATCGGGGAATATTTTTTGTGGATTTTGACCTTGTTCTAAAAAGGCTCTAAGCGTTTTTACAAAGATTGCCGCTCTTTCTCTGGGAGTTAAGCCGCCTGCAATCTGGTCAAGCGTAATTATTTCCTGTCTGTTGATGTACACTGTTGCGGGTATTGATTTGCCATGATCCATTTCATGGAGTTTATAATAAACTATTTCAGTTTCCTGCTGAAGATCATTTTCTGTAACAGCCAGTATTTGTTTTTCTTCAGCAACACTTTTTTGCGCAAAAGCAGAGTAGCTGGTCCAAAAGAGACAGGTAATCAGAAAAACGCTAATAAAACCTGTAAATCTTTTTAAATTCATAAATTTTCCTCAAATTTCGCCCTAAATATTTTTTTACTCACTAAAAGTTATTAAAGCCGCTGATAAAAAACTGTCAAGTCAACAAAACGAAAACTATACAAATGCATTAACCGAAATGACTGATATAAGCGGCGTTAAGATTAATCTTCCAGCCTTACCCGTTTCTTAAAGAATTATTAACTACTGCCAGTAAATTAGGGTCTTTTATTCTTGACAAAAGCAAATCCCTGTCAATTTCTCCAGCCTGACCCATTTTAGAGAGGGTTGTTATGACTTCACATATAACCACTTCGTCTTCCCCTTGTTTGAGAGCTGTTTTTATAAGATAAGGCGCGCTTTCTTCTGCTTCGAGTTCATTTAAAACCGCAATTGCCGCAAGTTTTCTTTTTATATCCGCTGACTCAAGTTCTTTTAAGAGCCTTTGGAACTGGGTTTTCCAGAACTCCTCATTTTCAAAAAGTAACAGATGATATATTTCATCGAGCTCCGCAAGGATGTCATGTTCTTCATCGTAGGTATATTGGGTGTTATTTATAAACAAACCGAATTTTTGCTTGGATTTAAGCAGAATTTGGGCATATCTGCCTATCAAGTTATTTGTATGACCTGGTGATTTAGTTAAGTATATCAGTTTTTCAAGACATTCAAATATCTTAAAATCAAGTATAACGCACAGGGGCCATATTTCAGGAATTCCTGAAAGAATATTATCCAGGGCTTCGAGAGCAAGCGACTGTGTTTTTTCGTTTTCTTCATCAAATAACTCATATATATCAATTAAAGTTGCGATTTCACCGGCGATTAATTCTGCCATTCCTGAATTTTCCATTGATTCAAGAATAGGAACAGCCGCTTCTTTTTTCCCGAATTTCGCAAGAAATTGGGCGGCTTCAATTCTTTCCCATTCGTCATCAGAGTTTAACTGATTTATATAATAATTATAAGATTCTTCGTGATTTAAAATCCCCAAAGCTTCCGCCGCATTGCTTTTAAGTTCCTGATAGAAGCTTTTTGATATATTAAACAGGGTATCAATTGCTTTTGGATAATTTACAAGACAAAAATACCGTGTAGCATAGATTTTTTCTTCAAGAGCGCCCTTTTCTAAAATCGTCAACATTTTTTCGTTCAAATTTTCGTCGGCATTTCTGCTGAGTCCTTCTGCCAGATATTCATCCCAGTCCCCTTCGTGAAACTTAAAAAGCTCAATAACTTTATCGGTATTTTCTTTTGTAATTTCATTTGCGAGGGCTTTTCCCGCTTTATGTTTTATATAACTGAATACATAGTCGGAATTTTCGAGAAGGCATTTCCAGGCATCAATATCAGGGGTATTTATAATTTTTTTCGCCGCTTCCTGTGTTTTTTGTTTATTTTTTCCCAACAACTCAGAAACGGTTTGATTTTCCAGCTTCATATATAAAATCTCCGTAATTTTGTTTTTTTTAAATTATATAATAAAAGTCATTAATATGTTTACATTTAATGAGTTTCCCCCATTATCCGCAAGAAATTCATGTTAATTGCTTTTGTCGTTTAGCATAAATATCATCGCATAAACGCAGTTTATTTTTGAGTTTATGGACGGCCTCTAAATACATTATTTCCCTCTAATTTTAATAATTTCTGTTTAAGCTTAAGTCCGCCGGCATAACCGGTTAGCCCTCCATTTTGAGCGATAACCCTGTGGCAAGGGATAATTACAGGTATCGGATTTTTATTGCATGCCATGCCGACTGCCCTGTTTGCGTTTGAATTATTAATCGCCGCTGATATTTCTTTATACGTTACAGTCTTGCCATACGGGATTTTCAGCAATTCAGCCCAAACTTTTTGTTGAAAATCCGAGCCTTCAAGCGCAATTTCTAAATTAAATTTCTGCAATTCACCGGCAAAATATGCCTTTAATTGTTCAGTTAAAAGATTATAGCGTTTTTTTTCGGCTTTAATATCAATTGGACTGAAAGAAATTCTTTTTAATCCCTTTTCATCCCAAACAATAAATAAATTAACTGTTTTATTTTCAAAAACATCATAAAACATTAGCTTTTACTTAATTACAATGTTAATAAGCCTGTTAGGGACCACTATAATCTTTACAATTTCCTTTCCTTCCGTATAACCCTGTATTTTTTCCAGGCTTAAAGCGGCAGTTTCAATAGCTTCCCTTGAAACATCCAGAGCCATGTCTATAGTATCCCTTAATTTCCCGTTAACCTGAACAGCAATAGTTAGATTTTCAGACTTAGTAAGCTTTTCATCATATTTAGGGAATGCTTTTTCGTGTATTGAAAACTCTCCGCCGAATTCGCTCCAGATTTCTTCTGATAAATGAGGAGTTATAGGTGCCATAAGTCTTACAAGAGTAAATATAGCCTGACTTAATACAGCTTTATCATCGCCGGAATAGTCTTTTTTGTCTTTTATATAATCATAAAGACTATTTACAAACTCGCGACACTTGCTTATTGCTGTGTTAAACTGGAACTCTGCGCTTATATCAGATGAAATTCCCTTGATCGTCTTATGTGTTTCCCTTGTAAGATCACGGTTTTCTTTAGACAGGACGTCTATATTTAGTTCAGGATAGTTGAAAACAAGGTTTTCACGACAGTTATAAATAAGCCTCCAGACTCTGTTCAAGAATTTATAACAGCCTTCCGCTCCTGCGTCAGTCCAGTCAAAATCTCTTTCCGGCGGAGAATCGCTCAATATAAATAGTCTTGCGGTATCAGCCCCGAAATTTTCAAAAATTTCATCTGGATCAACGGTATTGCCTTTGGATTTACTCATTTTTGATCCGTCTTTTAAAACCATACCCTGCGTTAACAGGTTTTCAAACGGCTCGTCAAAGTTTATAAGTCCTCTATCCCGCAAGAATTTTACGAAAAATCTTGAATATAAAAGATGTAAAATGGCATGCTCAATTCCGCCGACATATTGGTTAACGTTCATCCATTGGTTTACCAGCTCTGAATCAAAGACTTTTTCGCTGTTTTTGGGGTCAATATATCTGAGATAATACCAACTGCTGCAAATAAAGGTATCCATGGTGTCTGTTTCACGCTTTGCAGGAGCGTCACAAACAGGACAGTCGACATTTACAAACGCATTAGACGTTGCAATAGGCGATTTACCCTGAATTTTAAAATCAACATCTTTTGGAAGCAATACAGGCAGATTTTTATCGGGAACAATTCCGCATTTTTCGCAATAAATCATTGGAATTGGAGCTCCCCAATAACGTTGCCTGCTTATTAACCAATCACGCAGTCTGAATTGTGTCTGGCTATATCCTACATTATTAGCTTCAGCCCATTCGGCAATTTTTTTCTTTGCGGTTTCATTGTCTAAACCGTCGAATTCGCCTGAATTAATCATTGTTCCGGCTTCTGTGTACGCCTCTGGCAAGGCTGTATCGGTTTTTTTATCAACAGGTTTAATTACTTCAATAACTGGAAGATTAAATTTTTTCGCAAACCCAAAATCTCTTGCGTCATGGGCAGGAACACCCATTACTGCTCCTGTTCCATATTCAACAAGGACATAATCGCCTGTCCATACTGGAACTTTTTGTCCGTTAAAAGGGTTAATCACATGCGCGCCCAAAGGAACTCCTGTTTTCGGTCTTTCTGTTGAAGTTCGTTCTATTTCAGTAAGTTTTTTTGCGTTTTCTATATATTCATAAACTTTTTCTCTATTTTCATCAGTGATTAGTTTTTCTATTTCCGGATATTCAGGAGATATTGCCATAAAAGTTACGCCAAATACTGTGTCTGGTCTTGTTGTATAAACAGGAATTTCCATTCCTTTTCTTTCTGCGACTTTAAAATTTAAAATTGTCCCTGAAGATTTGCCGATCCAGTTTTTTTGCATAAGCTTAACCTTTTCGGGCCAGCCTTTTAGCTTATCTAAATCCTGCAAAAGCTCTTCTGCGTAGTCAGTGATTTTTAAAAACCATTGTGAAAGTTTTTTCTTTGTAACTTCTTCATCGCAACGCCAGCACTTTCCGTCTATTACCTGTTCATTTGCAAGAACTGTAGCGCATTTTTCGCACCAATTAACGGGGGATTCCTTTTTATATGCCAATCCTGCTTTATAAAACTCTAAAAATAACCATTGTGTCCATTTATAATAGTCTTCTTTACAGGTCGCAATTTCTCTGTCCCAGTCATACGCCAACCCAAGCTGTTTAAGCTGAGCTCTCATGTAATCTATATTGGCAAAAGTCCATTCAGCGGGATTTTTTCCCGACTGAATAGCGGCGTTTTCCGCAGGAAGTCCGAAGCTATCCCATCCCATCGGATGTAAAACATTGTATCCGGTCATTTTTTTAAAACGAGCAATAACATCTGTAATTGTATAATTTCTCACATGCCCCATATGAAGTCTGCCTGAGGGGTATGGAAACATTGAAAGAGCGTAATACTTAGGTTTATCTGATTCATCGGGAGTTTTATAAGTTTGTTTTTCTTCCCAGATTTTTTGCCATTTTTTTTCTATTTCCTGCGGGGCATAATGTTCTTTCAATTTATTTTATCCTTTTAAAATTAACTTAAATTATAGTATATTTTTTAATTATATAAAAAAATCAGTTTAAACAATATTAAAAAATCGGTAAATAAAAAAAGACAGTTTTTGTAAATCTTTAATTTGCGGGAGTTTTAACTCATTTATACAGCAAAGCCGCAACTCCCGCAACCCCCTTACTCAGTCCATATGACTAAGCAGACTGTAAATATTAGCTTTTTAAGCAATTAACGAAAACTTATTTAGATTGACATAGTATAAAATACTTGGCTAAGTTAAAAAATTAATTTACAATAAATATAATAAGTTCAAAAGAGTTTTAAAGAAATGACGAAAAAAACCGGTGAATTTAAAGTTAAATTTAGAGGAGTAAGAGGTAGTTATCCTGTCTGCGCAAGTAATCAGGTAAAATACGGAGGAAACACTTCCTGCGTAGAAGTGTCCATAAACGGCAGATTAATTGTTATAGACGGCGGAACAGGCATTATAAATCTTGGCGGCGATCTTGTTCGGGACTATATAGCAAGCGGCGCAAGCTCTGAAAGTAGAAAACCCATTGAAGCGGTGCTTTTGTTCAGTCATTCCCATCTTGATCATATTCAGGGATTCCCGTTTTTTAAACCGGCATACATAAAAAACAGCAATATTTATATGTATGGATTCAGACCAAGAAACAAAGATTTTGAACAGGTGCTTGCAGAAACAATTTTTGACCCGATTTTTCCTATAGAACTTAAGGAAATGTCAGCAAATATTTTTATAAATAACCTTCTGGAAACTCATGCCTTAATCATTTATCCCGATAAAGCGGAGCCGGAAAAAGTTAAACTGAATGATGAATGTGAAATACAAATCCCTGAAGACGCTATTCTGATAAAATGCTCAAAAAGCTATGCGCATCCGAAAGATGGGGTTTTAAATTTTAGAATAAGCTGTAACGGTAAGTCCATGGTCTATGCAAGCGATAAAGAAAGCTATATTGGCGGCGATAGCAAGTTTACAACTTTTGCCAGAAACGCTGATTTATTAATACATGACGCTCAATATACAATGGAAGACTATGTTTCCCCGATTATTCCGAAGCAGGGTTACGGGCACAGCACTCCTGATATGGCGATAGAAGCGGCAAAACTTGCTAATGTTAAGCAACTGATTCTTTTTCATCTTGATCCAAATTATAACGATGATTTTCTGGATAAAATGGAAAAGAAAGCAAAAGGGCTGTTTAATAACTTATTAATGGCATACGAAGGTCTTGAAGTTGATTTAATGCAAACAGCCAATCGTTAAATTAAAAAATGGTTTTAATTTTTAAATTTTTAATTATTTTATCAATTTTTGTTTTTTGTCAGGGAAGTTTTTTTGTTATTGACCCTTCCAAAAACGCTGTGTGGCATAATGAACAGGGATTGTTTTTTTTGGAATTAAAATACTATGGAGCGGCAATAAATGAATTCCGGCTTGCGATAATGCTTAATCCGGAATCAGAAGCTTCGGCGACTTTTTATAATAATCTTGGCAAAGCTTATTATAAAATCGGCGATTATGACCATGCTGAGGCAAGTTTTCAAAAAGCTGCGCAGCTTAAGCCTTACTATATTGAATATTGCGAAAATCTTATTATGGTTTGCAAAGAAAAGAACACTTTATATATATTAGCCAAAAAGTATGAACAGCTTATAAAAAACAATGGCAATAACTTACAGGCTCTTCTTATGCTGGGGCTTATAAACAAAAAATATGGCAATAATAAATATGCGCTGGATTTTTTCAGGAAATTTATATTTCTTGCGCCGGATTTAAGAATTTCCGGCGAAGTTAAAACCTTTATAAAAGAGTTAGAAAAATAAAAAATTATTGTTGTGTTAAGTTAATTTTGTAGAATAGAAAATAATATATAGACCGATAATATTTTTTATGTAAAAAACCAAGAAAAAACAAAAAGTGAGCATTTGAATACAAGGGGGTTCGGGGGCTTGCCCCTGACAGTCTTGTCCCCTTGGGGTTCAGTTTTTCTTTTCTTTGCTTCGTTTCTTTTCTTTTTGCGTTCAAAAAGAAAAGAAATGAAGAAACGGCAAGCATTGCATACTGGAAAGATGCTGAAACAAGTTCAGCATGACGATTTTCACGTTTATTAAAAAATTACATAAAAAATATTATCGGTATAGAAAGCTATACCAATCAAAATAAGTTTTCGTTAATTTGTTAAAATTAAGGCTTTACAAAAATCATCTTTTTCATTTGCCGTTTAATGACTGATATTAGAAGCTGTTGCGTTAAAACCTTAAAGGCAGGCTCTTACTTATCTTCTTTTTTAAAAGCTATTGAAGGAAATTCCAGCGGAAAAATTTTTTGAAATTTAAATTTGCTTTTTTCTTTAATTTCATCATCAGATTTTTCTTTGACAGACTCAGAAAGCCCATATAAAAACTCTAATTCTGATTTTAGCTGATCCAGGCTGGAAATAATTGTTAAAGTTCCTCCCTGCGCTATAGATATATTTCCGGTTTCTTCGGAAACTACAAGGCAAGTTGCGTCTGAAATTTCTGACATTCCAATAGCCGCTCTATGTCTTGTGCCATATTGCCAGCTTAATTTTGGATTCTCAGTGAGCGGAAGCAAAACCCCTGAAGCATGTATCCTGTCTTGTTTTATAACAACAGCGCCGTCATGCAGAGGCGTATTAGGATGAAAAATAGTTAAAATTAACTCCGCGCTTATAACTGAATTTAGTTTTGTTCCCACTTCCAAAACATTTTCCATTTCGCTGGAATTGTAAAAGACAATTAATGCGCCGGTATGAGATTTACTCAGATGTTTAACGGCATCTATAATTTCATCTATAATTGTATTTATATCATATTCACTGTCAGCATTGATAATATGTTTATTTAAAAACCCTTTTTGCCCTAAATAACCAAGAATCCGCCTTAATTCCGGCTGGAAAATAACAACCAACGAGAATATAACGATATTAACAACACTTTCAAGAACTTTGCTGATAATTTGCAAATTAAAGACCTTGCTCATAATAAGAGCTAAAATAAGCGTCAAAATGCCTTTAAGCAATTGTTCAGCGTGACTTCCTGCAATAAATTTATAAATTCTATAAACAATAAAGCCTAAAATGAAAATTTCCAGAATATTAATTGGTCGCATTTGTACATTAAAGGACAATAACGAGCCTGTTAAGTCCAAAAAAGACTGGAATATTTGCGGTAATTGTTCGAACATTTACGACCAGCCTCTTCTTAAATGTAAAAACAGTTACAGGATTTTAAAAAAGACTTAATCTTAATGATTATTGCAACTGCATCCGCTTTTAGCAAGCCTCTCCGGTATTAAATCATAAGATATTAAATCCTGATAACTTTCTCTTTTTATTATAACATCAGACTGACCTTTGTGTACAATAATTGCTGCGGGTTTTCCTACTCTATTGTATTGGCTTGCCATTGAGTAATTATAAGCCCCTGTTGCGGGAATGCATATTATATCTCCAGGATTTATATTTGGCAAATTAATGTCCTTTATTAAAATATCACCTGATTCACAGTATCTTCCGGCGATGGTTACAACTTCTTCGGGATTACTGTTCGCTTTATTTGCCACGATAGCTGTATATTTTGCCTGATACATAGACGGTCTGGGATTGTCAGCCATTCCTCCGTCAACCGCAATATATTTTCTGCCGTCTGTAACCTGTTTATAACTTCCCGCTGTATACAAAGTAACGCCTGAATTGCATATAATGCTTCTGCCCGGCTCTATTATCAGTTTTATTCCATTTAAATTGTTTTTATTTAGATTTTCTTTAAAAGCGTCTGTTATTATTGCGCCCATGTCATATACAGAAAGCGGGTCTTCATCTTCGGTGTGTTTTACGCCGATACCGCCGCCTATATTCATTTCAGCGAGCGCTATTTCAAATTTTTCCCGAATTTTTACAAATTGTTCAAAAATAATTTTTATAAGATCAACATAAACGTCTTTTTCAAAAATTTGTGAACCAATATGAGCATGCAATCCTTTTAATTCAAGGTTTTCGTAATTATTTTTTATTTTTAAAACAGCTTCATCAAGCTGGGCAAGGTCAAATCCGAATTTACTGTCAATATGTCCTGTTTTAATGTATTCATGCGTATGACATTCTATGCCAGGGGTTATTCTGAGGAGAATATCAACTTTTTTCTCGTGATTTTTAGCTATTTCATTAAGCAATTCGAGCTCATAAAAATTATCAACGGTAATTCTGCCCATTCCGCAATAAAGAGCAAGTTTAAGTTCATCTATAGTTTTATTATTTCCGTTAAAATAACATTTTTGCATTGGAAATCCTGAATTTATGGCTGTATAGATTTCCCCGCCGGAAACCACATCAAGACCCAAGCCTTCATCCTTCATTATTTTGCAAACAGCTCTTGTCATAAACGCTTTTGAGGCGTATAAAACAGAAACATCGGCATAAGAAGAAAAAGCTTCTTTATATTGCCTGCAACAGGTTCTTATTCCTTCTTCATCATATACATAAAGCGGGGACGCATATTTTTTCACCAATTCGACAGTATCGCATCCACCTATTTCAAGGTGATTTTTATCGTTAATTTTTGCCGTAAGCGGCAGTATTGACTGATTTACAGTGGTTTGCATTATTAATCCTTTCAGATTTTTCAAAATATTATTATTTAATGATATTGTAAACGCATTTAATGCCAACTTGCAATCAAATAAATAATCCTTGATTAAAAGCGAATTGATATTTAAAGAGATAATAAAAATTGCCATACCCGCTCTTTTCAAATATATTATATTAAACTGTATTTTATAAAAAAAGCTCTGTTCTTTATATTATGGAAAATTTTTTTAATAAAGATTATTTAAAAAAAAAGATTCAGAAATCCGTTGAAAATTCTGAATCGGAGCTTCTTTTGGAAGAGAAAATTAATATTGTTTTTGATCAAAATTATTACGACGAAACTCTGAAAAATTACCTTAAAATCCTCGAATCAGAACCTGATAACATTGAAGTTATCGTCAATACCGGCTGTATTTCGTTTTTAAAAGGCGAAGAAGAAAAAGCGGAACAATATTTTCATAAAGCGAAAAAATTGGACCCTGACAATTATCTTGTGTATTTGAATATTGCAAATTTGTATTTTGAAAAAACCAAATATGAAAAAGCAATTTTATATTTAAAAAAAGCTTTAGACCTTTCGCCGAATAATCCTGAAATTTATGCGTTATTAGGAGCGGCTTTTTATGAAATTAAAAAACATGAAGAAGCTTTAAAATATTATAATAAAGCGATAAAACTTAACCCGCAAAAACAGGAATATATTATTAATCTGGCAAATATTTATCAGGAAACAGAAGATTATCAAAATGCCGCTGTTTTATATGAAAAAAGCGTTGCGCTGGACAAAAAAGATTATAAATCATTAATTTGTCTGGGCAATGCGTATTCAGAACTAAATAAATTTGAAAAAGCGTTTGATTGTTTTGAAAAAGCGATCGCCTTAAAACCCGATTATTATAAAGTTTATTTATGTTATGGAATTTCAAAATCAAACTATGGCAAGCCTGATGAGGCTGTGGAAAAATATAAAAAAGCGCTGTCATTAAACCTCGGCGATGAAAAAATTTATATTATTCTGGCTAATACACTTGTTGAAAAAAACTCTTATGATGAAGCTATAGAGTATTATAAAAAAGCGATTGAACTTAATAATAAAAATATCACAGCGCATATTGCCCTTGGGAACACGCTTATTTTAAAGGGAAATATTAAAGAATCCATATATTATTACCGCATTGCAACGTTTTTGGAACCGGCAAATATAAAAATCAGACATATTTATGAGGAAGCTTTAGAAGAATATGCTTCCAGTACAATTAAAAAAATTACTGAGGAGGATGATAAATGAGATCGTACAAAAGTTATAGAACTTATGTTTCTTATATAACCATGCAGGATAAAATATTTAGCTGTTTATCATGTTTAACTTACGGGCTAACAGGATTTCTATGGATTATTATTTCTCATCTTCGAGGACAAAGCCTTTCTTCGTTTGCGAGATTCCATGTTTTTCAGTCTATATTTGTGTTTATAGCAATTTATGTTGTCGGGCTAATTTTAAATATTCTTTTAGGCATTGTTCAAATAATGCCTTTTATCGGCGCTTTTATTATAAACATCGTTTATTTTTTAAAAGGCTATCCTTTAATTTTCGGACTTTCAGCGATTCCGCTGTTAATTCAGGGGCTTTCCATCTACATGGCTGTTTCTGCGTTTTTAGGCAAATACGCAGAAATTCCCGGCGTTTCTGAAACTGTGCGCAAAATGTAATACTTTAATGCCAACTTGCAATTCATATTGTCATTGCGAGCGTGGCAGTCTATCCGGCTAACAATGCATTTTGTCCAAAAAGGTTATACCAATTCGCATTCAATCGAGTATTATTTATTTGATGTATTTTTCGGCGGCAGAGCCGCCGAAAAATACATCAAATTTTCACTCCCTCCCCTAGAGGGGAGGGTTGGGGAGGGGTGATTTAATACTACATTGATTGCAACTTGGTATTAGATTGCCTATTTTTTTAATGATTGATAAAGCTTTTCAATAGCATCATCAAGACATGAAACTTCTGAAGCTCCTGCTTGCGCAAAATTTAAACGACCGCCGCCTTTTCCGCCGCATTTTTGGGCGACTTCATTCACAAGCTGACCGGCATTATATCCCTTTTGAACAAAATCATCTGAAACCTTGCATATAATAGAAATTTTTTCGTCCGCCACAGAAGCAACCAGAACAATACCGTTTCCCAGCTTGTCAGCGGTCTTTTCAACCATCTCTTTTAAAGCTTTTGGAGCTATTCCGTCTGCTCTTGCAATTAGAAGTTTCCCTCCTTCAATATTTTCAGCTTGTTCAAATAATGAACCCGCTTTGTTTCCGGCGATTTCAGCTTCAAGAGTTTCAATTTTCTTTTGTTGGATGAAAATTTCTTCCTGTAATTTTTCAATCCTTGCAGGGGTTTGGGCTGGAGGTGTTTTCAGTTTTTTGCAAATTTGCTCCATCGTCTTTACATAGTCGTTTAGATGCTCAAAAGCCTTTTGTCCGCATACAAGCTCTATCCTGCGAGTGCCTGCGGCAATCGCTCCTTCTGAAACTATCTTGCAAAGACGGACTTCAGACGTGGATTTTGCATGTGTACCGCCGCAAAGCTCTTTGCTTATGTTATCTATTACCACCATTCTGACTTTATCGCCGTATTTTTCGCCGAATAAAGCTGTAGCCCCCAATTTTCTGGCTTCTTCAGGAGAGGTTTCAATTACTTCTCTTTTATAGTCTGCTTCTATCCAGTTATTAATTAAGGATTCGATTTTATCAAGCTCTTCTTGGGTAACAGCTCTGTCAAAACTAAAGTCAAAACGTGTTCTATCCGGTTCAACCTGTGAACCAGCCTGGGCAACACTATCTCCAAGAACTTTTCTTAACGCTGACTGCAATAAATGCGCGCTTGTATGATGCGCCATTATCTGTTTTCTTCTTTTTTCATCAACTTTTGCGTTGATTACATCCTCTTTTTTAGCTTCCCCTTCTGATATTTTAACTTTATGTATAAATAAATCATTAAATTTAATTGTGTTTAACACTTCAGCTTTAAATTTATGCCCTTCTATAAAGCCTGTATCGCCGACCTGACCGCCGGATTCCCCATAAAAAGGCGTTTTGTCAAGAATAATCTCTGCAAGATCGCCTTCTTCAAGAGATTCTGTTGTATGCCCGTCTTTAATTATTTCTTTTATCACGCAACCTAAAACTTTGGTTAATTCATAGCCAAGAAACTCTGTTACGCCGATTTTTTGCAGGATATCGTTATATACAAGGTCATCCGTGAGCTTTACCGCTACATGAGCCTGCCTTGCCCGCTCTTTTTGCTCTTTCATTTCTTTATTAAAGCCTTCTATATCGACTTTAAACCCTTTTTCCTGAGCCATTTCAACTGTCAATTCCAGCGGAAAACCAAAAGTATCATATAATTTAAAAGCATTTTCTCCGGAAATTATTTTTTCATGCTCTGTTTTAAATATAATTTCATCAAGAAGCTTTTCACCTCTGTCTAAGGTGTTATTAAATCTTTCTTCTTCACGTTTTATAGTGGAAATCACTTTTTCTCTGTTAGTTTTTAGCTCAGGATAAGTTTCTTTGTAATTTTCTATAATTGTATCAACGATTTTATATAAAAAAGGGAGCTCGATTCCAAGAAGTTTGCCATGCCTTAAAGCCCTTCTCATAATCATTCTTAAGACATAATTTCTGCCTTCATTGCCTGGAATTAATCCGTCAGAGATTAAAAAAGTTACGCAGCGGGCATGGTCTGTAATTATTCGCAAGCTAACATCATCTTTTTTGTTGTCTTTATATTTTTTGCCTGAAAGCAAAGTTACTTTTTCAAGAATCGGCAGGATTAAATCAGTTTCAAAAGTTGAAGATAAGCCGTTTACAACCATTGTAATTCTTTCAAGTCCCATTCCCGTGTCTACGTTTTTCTTTTCAAGCGGTGTAAAGTTTCCTTCTTCGTCTTTATTGAGTTCCATAAACACAAGATTCCATATTTCCACGAATCTGTCGCAATCACAGCCTTTATCTATGCCACAGTTGTCTGAGCATGCATATTTTTCGCCTAAATCAAAATGGATTTCGGAGCATGGACCGCAAGGACCTGTTGGACCAGGGGGTCCCCAGAAATTATCTTTCTTTCCTTTTCTTATAATTCTTTCTGCCGGAACGCCAACGTCTTCTTTCCAGATTTCAAAGGATTCATCGTCTGTTTCGTATATTGTAATCCAGAGCTTGTCTTTATCAAGTTTTAAATAATTGGTAACAAAGTCCCATGACCAGGGAATAATCTCTTTTTTAAAGTAATCGCCGAAGCTAAAATTGCCGAGCATTTCAAAAAATGTGTGGTGGCGGGGGGTTCTTCCCACGTTTTCTATGTCGGAATCCTTGCCTCCGGCTCTTGCGCATTTTTGGACAGTTACTGCTCTCGGGGGATTTGGCGGGGCTTCATAGCCCAGAAAAACCGGCACAAATTGAAGCATGCCAGCCGTTGTAAGCATAACCGTGGGGTTTTCAGGAATCAATCCCGAACTTTTCAAGTGTATATGGTTATGTTTATCTTTAAAAAACTCTATAAACTTATTTCTTATTTCTTTTCCCGTTAAAGCGGCAGTCTTATTCATCTAAAAAATCCCTTTTATTTACTCTTTAAGGTTATATTATAACTTAATCAGCCATACTCAACCAATAAACAATGTAAATTTAAAGGGATTTTTTAATATTTTATTTAATAATTATTTGGATTCGCTACCTTTAACCATTTGGAAGAAATCCATGGCATCCTGTACATTTATTTGCCCGTCTTTATTAAAATCAAAAATGCTGTTATCTGTAGGACTTTTAGCCTGCGCTTCGCCTTGAGGTTGCGCTTGTGCTTGACCGGCTTTTTCAGATTTGCCAGCCCCGTCAATTGCTCCGCCAAGTTGTGATCCCACTGCAGCTCCAGCAGGACCTCCTAAACAAAGTCCAGCGGCTCCACCAATTAATGATCCAATTCCCATAATTCTCTCTCCCTCTTTCTTAACTGTAATACCCTAAAACCTCTTTGTTATATTTTTATAAAAACAATCATTTTGAGTTAATTGTTACGTCTATATATTCCGTAAATATAAAAATTAATAATACTTAACATGTTTTTTTAATGGGTAACTGCTCAGGTGTCTATTCTGTCATTGCGAGCGATAGCGAAGCAATCTTCCAGCAAGCTATAAAAGCAATAAAAACATTTAATTTCGTTTAAAGTTTTTATACAAAAATTTTTTTATTGATGAATTTTAGCTAAAATTCATCAATGGAAGATTGCTTCGGAACAGGTTAACCGTTTATAATCCTGAATTTATGCCTCGCAATGACAGCTACATGCTTAGTGGCATTGAATTTCACGAAAAACACGATGATCCCTTTTTAAGATTGGTATAGAACAAAAAAAGCGTTTAAGTTAAACTTAAAAAAGAGGAGTAAAAGGATTTTAAATTATGCATAAAGATGACGTTATTGTAATGATTTTAGCCGGAGGTGAAGGGAAAAGACTTTACCCGCTTACTAAAGACAGAGCAAAGCCGGCAGTGCCTTTTGGCGGACGCTATAGAATTATTGATTTTGTAATGAATAATTTTATTAATTCAGGCTTTTATAAAATAAAAATTTTGACGCAGTTTAAATCAGATTCCCTTAATAAACACATTACCAGAACCTGGCCCGCTTCGCCGATTACGGGACATTATATTGACCTTGTCCCTGCCCAGATGAGAACAGGCGCAGAGTGGTACAAGGGCACGGCAGACGCAATTTATCAAAATAAAAACCTGATTATGGACGAAGATCCTAAATATGTATGCGTTTTTGGCGGCGATCATATTTATAAAATGGAAGTTAACCATATGTTGAAATATCACCGTAAAAGAGGCGCTGATCTTACTATTTCAGCAATTCCCGTGCCGGTGGAACAAGCTCATGAATTTGGCGTAATGGTGATAAACGAAGACTGGAAGCTTATAGGTTTTCAGGAAAAACCAAAACAAAATCCCGCAACGATTCCCGGACAACCTGATAAAGTCCTCGCTTCCATGGGAAATTATATTTTTAATAAAGATATTTTACTCGAAGAAATTATGGCTGACGCCAATAATGAAAATTCAGGGCATGACTTTGGAAATGACATAATTCCTCAAATGGTTAACAGGCTTAATGTTAATGTTTATGACTTCAGCAGGAATTTTACAAAGGGAATGACCCAGCCGGAATTGGGCTATTGGAAAGATGTAGGATCAATAGACGCTTATTGGCAGGCGAATATGGATTTATTAGCTCCGCTTCCCGAATTTGATCTGTATAATCAGGATTGGCCCATTAGAACAGAAACCCGTAATTTGCCTCCGGCAAAATTTATCTGGAGGGAATCAGAGCGTACCGGCATGGCTACCAATTCGCTGGTTTCAGAAGGCTGTGTTATAAGCGGCGGACAAATTGACAGATGCGTTCTTTCTTTTGGCGTTAGAATAAACAGTTTTTCTCAAGTTGAAGAATCTATAATTTTTGAAAATGTAAATGTGGGAAGATACGCAAAAATAAAAAAATCTATAATTGATAAAGGCGTTTTTATTCCCCCATATTCTGAAATCGGTTATAATAAAGAAGAAGATAAAGTTAGAGGTTTTTATGTAACTGAGTCAGGAATTACAATAGTGCCTAAAGGAGCAATTTTATGATAGACAAAAAAAAAGTTATTTCATTAATAATAGCCGGAGCATCAGCTTTATTGATAATGTTTGCTTTCAAATTTGCGACGTTTGCTGTTGCGCCGAAAAAAAACCCTATGCCTTCGGATTATAATACCGGCATTTCCTGGGAAGAAGCCGAAAAAATTAATAAGCCTATAGCCGTACTTTTTTATGTAGACTGGTGTAATTATTGCAGAAAATTCGCGCCGGTTTTTGATGATTATAGAAAAAAATACAGTTCGGAATACAACTTTGTTATTGTTAAATCAGACGCGCCGGAAAATGAAAAAATAGTTAAACAATACTATATTCCAGGTTATCCTACAGTGTATTTAGTAGAAAAAAAGAAAAATAGAAAGAATATAATTGATCCGCAAAAATATTTTAATAACGAGGAATTTACTCAAGAATTAAAAGATTTTTTGAAATAAGCTGATATTTACAACTTGCGTAGGCTGAATAATGGTATTGCGGGTGTTTTGCTTTCGGCAAAACACCCGCAAATTAAGGATTTATAAAAAGTATATTTTTATTTCCCTATACCAAGTTACTCTTTAAAAAGATTCAAAAAATCTTGAATTTAATCCACCCTGTCCTATTTTAAATTTTATAGACCTCATACACCCGGGACACCTTCCTACATAGGCTGTGCCTTCTTTGTTTATATAAATTCTGTTGTAAACATTACAACAGCTAAAATGAACACTTATAAATTTTCTTTTTTCCATAAAAAAATTATCCTGAACGACAAAATTAATTATACCAATTATTGAAATAAAAAAGAAATCGTTATACCAATACAAATAAGTTTTCGTTAATTTGTTAAAAAACTGATACCTACAGCCCGTGCCGCCCTGCGGGCGGCACGGGCTGGGTAAGGGTAGAGCGGGTATTTTGGCAAAGCCAAAATACCCGCTAATTAAACAGGGCAATTCAATTCTAAAAAACAAAAAAAATTACAAAAACCATTTTTTTTATTTCCTGATTTTTTCAATGATTGGTATATAACAATTTTTTTTCAGAACAATATATCTCATAATGATAGATGATGTAATGCGAAATTTTAAAAGTTAATATAAAAATGTACTCCTTAGAAGACGACGATACACATATCCCTATTTAGCTATGCATTCCTGATTGGAGCATAGCTTTTTTATTTGCTTTATAATCCAACCGTCCAATCATCAATTACTTCCACGTCAATAACAAATCCGCCGCAATTTGTTGCATCCCCCCAGTCAGGCATATCTGACCCGACAGCGGTCCAGTCAGTTATATCAACGCCTAAAGTATTCCATTTCGCGGCAATATTAATATTTTCTCCATAAACAGCCCAGTTATTTATTTCATCACTTTGAAAATTCCACTGTCCCAAGAAAGCGCCAAAAGAAACCGCCTGATCCGTGGGCCAATTTGTTATATTGCTTGCTCCCTGATCAACTTCAAGCTTCATTACAACTACATCATACTGTCCTCCATTGGGATCGCTTTTTTCTTTTCCTGTAATATAAAGATGACTTCCTGAAAGAACCATCGAATATGCGGCTTCATAACTAAATCCGCCGTATTGATTTTTCCATACAACATATCCATCATCTACTGTATCTATAATGTTATCAGGTCCGTCACTATCCAGTCGCATTACAAAAATATCTATGCTTCCACCGTCAAAATCACTATATTCCTGTCCGCTTAAATAAATATCATTGCCGGATACAACAATTGAATAACCAATATCTTCTTGACTAAATCCTCCAAATTGTTTTTTCCAAAGAGTATTTCCATTTATATCAAGTTTCATAACAAATATATCATCTTCTTCTGAACCAGGACTTGAACTTTCTTCTTCTCCAACCACATATATGTTTCCGCCAGATACCGCAAGTCCGTAAGCTTTCTCTTCATACGGTCCGCCCCATTGTTTTATCCAGACTTTACTTCCGTCAATTTCATTCAGTTTCATAACAACAATATCACGATTACCCGGAGGGCTATTATCACTTGCTTCATCTGCGGCAACATATATAAACCCGTCGCCCGGAACAACTATTGATTTATCATAACTGCGATTATAAATATCATCCTCTGGCTCATTGCCAGCGCTGCCATATTGCATTGCCCAGGTAATATTGCCTGTTGCTTCCTCAAGTTTCATCACAAATAAATCCTGTCCGCCTCCACAACTGGCACTTTTTTCAGCTCCAAAAACATAAAGGGAAGCTCCGTTTTTTGTTATGGAAAAACCTACATCATCATTATTTCCGCCGTATTCTTTTGCCCATTGTATAGTTCCGGCGCTGTTTAATTTCATTACAACGACCTGATCTCCTTTCCCTCCGGTTTGTTTCGAACCGGTAACATATATATTGCCGCCGTCTACAGTTAAGGAATATCCGATTTCATGTTTTGCATCATCTCCTTTTCCATATTGTTTTTTCCATAAAACTTGTCCGTCATCAGTATTTCCCGCAATTCCATCAGGACCAAGCTCATATATTTTCATTACAAAAATATCCCGACTTGCTCCGGTGGCATCAGCATTATCAGATTTTTCTTCTCCGGTTACATATATATATCCATCTCCGGGCACAGAGATTGATCTTCCAAAATCATCTTTATTTCCGCCGTATTGATGTTTCCATTCAACAAACGGTATAGCAGGCGGAGGCGTTGAAGTTGATGAGATAGGGCTCCAGTCAATTTCTTCCGCATTTGCTCCCGGTTCTGTTCCGATTGTAACGCCTTCAAGACTCCAGCCGGCGCCGTCTGTAATATTGTTTCCAACCGCTGTCCATCCGCCGCCTATTGCCGCATCAACAGTCCAGCCATTTGCGCCGTCTGTAATCGGATTCGCAGAAACAGTCCAGCCGGCAAGTTCATATCCATTCACGCTCCAGCCGTTTATAGCTTCTGTAGTAATTGTAGTTCCTTCAAGTGTCCAATCGTCAATATCTCGATTATCTCCAAGAGTTGTAGGTTGAGAGGCTTGCAAGCTTAACAGCAAAACATCTGTAGCTCCGCCATCAGCGTCAGACCGTTCTTCGCCGACAATATGAATATATCCCTCTGATACAACCAGAGCATGTCCTGCTTCATCTGCGGATCCGCCATGTTGTTGTTTCCAAATAACTGCTCCATTTGTTTTTGAAAGTTTCATAACAAATAAATCTTTTTCTCCCAATCCGTCAAAATTGGCTCCTGCTTCAGGATCGCTTTCTTCTTCGCCTGTTACATAAATAAATCCTTCCGCAACTTTAATTGAATATCCTTTATCATCTTCAAGTCCGCCGTATTGATTTTTCCAGACAACATTACCGTTTGTATCCAGTTTCATCACAACAATATCAGATTTTCCACCGTCAAAATCGCTCATTTCATAGCCGGTTACATAAAGATATCCTTCTGAAACCGTTATTGACTGACCTCTGTCTGTATTGCCTCCGCCATATTGTTTTTTCCACATTACATTACCGGAAATGTCCAGTTTCATTACAACAATATCTGATATGCCGCCGTAAGAATCGCTCATTTCATAACCGGTTACATAAAGCGAATTATCAGAAAATGCTATTGAATGTCCAACATCTCTATCAGCTCCGCCGTATTGCTTTTTCCAAACCATATTTCCCGCAGAATCAAGTTCCATAACAAAAATATCTTCATTCCCGCCGTCAATATCGCTGCTTTCGCTTCCTGTAATATAAACATGTCCTGTTACATTCGATATTGCAATTGAATATCCTCTTTCATTTTGCGCTCCGCCAAATTGTTTATACCAAATGACATTTCCGTCATGATCAAGTTTTATTACGGGAACATCATAGCCGCCCCCAGCAGAGGCGCTTGCTTCATGCCCCGTAACATAAATATTTGATCCTAAAACTGCTATAGCAAAAGCTTTTTCATCTTTAGAGCCGCCAAATTGTTTTTTCCAAAGAATTTCACCGGTATTTTTTACAACTTTCATTACGAATATATCAGAACCGCCGCCGTCAGCATCGCTGCTTTCCTCTCCCGCTATGAATAAATAATTTCCTGATACAGCTATTGATCTTCCTGCTTCATAACCGATTCCGCCATATTCATATATACGCTCATAAGCTCCGGGACTTGCGGGTAATACCGGATAAATGCCGTCCATCCAGAATTTTTTACAAGCCTGATACTGAGCATCGGTAATATGGCTAAACCTGTCGCCCTGCCAATGTACCCATTGATAAGGACTTGCGGCATTAGAGCATGCCCAGCAGCCCCATTGATCTTTTGTTAAATCATAAACGATTCCAGGGCTGGGAAATGAAACTGAAGTAAGCGCATTAGAGCAAACTGTATTCACGTTATCAGGACTGTTGGGAATATTAATATACCCGGGATAAACTTCGCTGACCCAGAAAAGGTTACAAGGCTCTCCTCCCAGTATATATAACGGATTAGTCGCATCATAGGCGACTTCTTTAAAATCTTCAGTCGGGTTTGTGCATAACCAGCAATGACCTGCTGTTGGAGGCGTTGCAGGCAAAGCGTTATTACATGCCAAAGGCGTATGCATTGAGCTTGCCGGACAATGATTGCCCGCCCAGTAATCGTTGCATTTAGAAGAGTCATTCTCTTTTAACCATGTTCCGCTGTGGCATAACCAGCATGTTCCATTTCCGTAAGGATTAGGACCTCTTGCCGGAGGCACATTTTTGCATCCGCAGTATGGGTAATCATTATTTTCCGGTACATAAGCAGGACAAGAACCGTTTACGTCTATCCACATATCTTCACATTTAGTTATATCTGTTGAATTTATCCACTGTGTCCCATCACATAACCAGCACATATCTGTTTTAGTGGTTTTTTCATGATAAATTCCGTATACAGGAGGAACTCCTATACACCCGCAGGTGGTTTCATAAGCGATATCACTGCTTTTGCATTCAAAAGGAGCATTCCAAAAATCACTGCATTCTATTCCGGTATCTTTTCTTTTCTGCCAATACCCGGGAAAGGATCCGCTGTTTGTGCAAACATAACAGCGACCACCTTGTATTCCGTTAAAAGGAGGGCTATGCGGCATACATTGAGAACTGCATGTTCCTGAAAGATCGCCATACCAGTATGAACTGCACGTCCCCGCATTTGTTTCCCAGAACCAAAAGCCGCTTCCAGTATCACATTTCCAGCAGCCGTCATCTAAAACACCTGCTGCGCCGGGTATAGTTCCGCACACGCCTTCTTCTGTCGCTAAATTTGTTGTTCCACAGCCATTTGGTCCGCAATTGCCAACTACTGAAGTAGGAGGCGGCGGTTCCAGCAAAGAGGGAGGTAAAGAAGGATGGGCGCTTATAGCGCCGGGAGAAATTGAGCCGGCAAGGATAGGACTTAATATTATTCCTTCCTGATTTAATTTTTGATTAGCTTGTGGCGCAGAGTGCTGCGTCAGGCTCTTGTTGGCTTCCTGAAAAACAGGTATCAACATATAAATCAAGCCTAGAACCACAACGGCTATAAGCAAATATTGAACTAATGCCTGAGCTTTTTGGGCATTAAGTTTCACAGACACTCTCCTTTACACAGACAACCCTTTATTAAAAAATTTTAATTTTATTAATCTTATATATTATTTTATTATATCAAATTATGGTCAAATAAGTATAAAAAAATGAATTTTATTTTTGGGAAATTTTATAATAAATTTACAAATTATTGTTGTGTTAAGTTAATTTTGTAGAACAGAAAATAATATATAGACCTATAATATTTTTTATGTAAAAAGTGAAGAAAAAATAAAAAGTAAGCATTTGTAAGCAAGGGGGGTTCGGGGGCTTGCCCCTGATCGATATGTCAGTTTGTCTTGTTAGTTTTTCTTTTCTTTTGCTTCGTTTTCTTTTCTTTTTGCGTTCAAAAAGAAAAGAAAATGAAGAAACGGTAAGCATTTATTGCTTGCTGGAAAGACCCTTAAACAAGTTCAGGGTGACGATTTCCACGTTAATTAAAAGATTACATAAAAAATATTATCGGTCATAAATTCCATAAAATTAACTTAACAGAGCGCTATAATTAAACAATAGTTATTTTTCCTTTATCCTGCCATTTAAATTGGTATAATAGCCTTAAATGATGTATATTTTTATTATATGAAACTCACCGAAATTAAATTTTTAAAAAAATTAATAAAAGACAAAATTGTCTTTGCGTCAATTATTACGCTGGTTTTAATGTATATTTTCGTTGCCTTTGCGGGTTTTTTTGCTGCTTATTCAAAATATTTCAGCGACAGAAACTTATCTTACTCTCCACCCTCAAAAATTTACATTATTAATCAGGAAGGCAGGATTTCATTTCCCTATACATACAATTATGAAAGACGTTTCAACGCTGAAACATTTAGAATGGATTATATACCCGACAGATCACAAAAATATTTTCTAAAATTCTTTTCAAAAGGGGATGAATACAAATTATTTGGACTTATTCCGGCAAATATCCATCTTGTAAAAGTGGATGAACCCGGCAGATTATTTTTGCTCGGGACGGATATTAACGGCAGAGATGTTTTTTCAAGGCTTTTCTATGGAGGACAGATTTCTCTTACAATAGGTTTTCTTGCTTTGTTGATTTCTTTCCCGATAGGACTGCTTTATGGCGGAATATCGGGTTATTTTGGAGGAAAAACAGACGCTGTAATGATGAGAATTGCCGAAGCGATCATGAGCATTCCGGGCTTTTTCCTTTTGATAACTTTAGCGGCAATTTTACCGGCAAATATGACCAGCGTACAAAGATTTACCCTTATAACGACAATTCTTGCTTTTATAGGCTGGGCTGGTTTTAGTCGGGTTGTGCGAGGAATGGTTCTTTCCATAAAAACAAAAGAGTTTATAGAAGCTTCAAGGGCAGTTGGAGCAAGTTCTTTAAGAATTATAACGCGTCATATTCTTCCTCAAACCGCAAGTTATGTTATAATTGCAATGACCTTAAGCGTGCCGGGTTATATTTTAGCGGAGTCGGGGCTTAGTTTTCTCGGCTTAGGCATACAACAACCTGACGCAAGCTGGGGAAACATGCTTAAAGAAGCTCAGGAATATGTAAACGTACTTTACAGACCATGGCTTTTAACTCCGGGATTTTTAATTTTTATTGCTGTCTTGGCATTTAATCTTGTTGGAGATGCGGTAAGAGATGTTTTAGACCCGAAAAGCAGAGTGAGAAACTAAAATATGAATTTTATTTCTTTTTATCCAGCATTTATAACGTTTCAATCGCCGGGCGAAGTTCTTTTTAAATTAGGCGGAATAGACGTTCACTGGTACGGCATTTTTATTGCGGCTGGTTTTTTAATTGCGCTTGGAGCCTGTTTGTACGCCGCAAAACAAGAAGGCTTTGATTTAAACGAAATAATAGACCTTTCAACGCTGCTTTTAGTCGGTACAATTATATTTGCAAGGTTATATTATGTTATTTTCGACTGGGATTATTTTCATGCTCATCTTGCGGAAATTTTTATGTTGTGGAAAGGCGGATTGTCGATACACGGCGTTATTATCGGCGGTGTAATAATTCTTTTTCTTTACACAAAATTTAAAAAAGTTTCTTTGTTTAAATATACGGATTTATTTGCATGCGCATTGCCTTTGGGACAAAGTATAGGAAGATGGGGGAATTTCTTTAATTCAGAAGCTTTTGGCATTCCAACAACGCTTCCTTTAAGAGTTTATATACCTCTTGAGCGTCGTCCAGTCGAGTTTTTAGAGTATAATTATTTCCACCCCACTTTTTTTTATGAATCATTGTGGAATTTAGTAGTGTTTTTTATTCTGTTTTTTGTTTTAAGACATAAATTTAAAGCAATAAACGGGGTTACAACTTTTAGTTATCTGATTTTATATTCAGCCGGCAGGTTTATAATAGAATCTTTGAGAACTGATAATATTTACAGCATTTTAAATCTTCATATTGCCCAGTTTATAAGTTTAATTTTGATTATTACAGGCATAATCGGTTTGTTTATAGTCTTTTTAAACAAAAGAAGTTTACGGGAAAAGAAAGTATAATTTTAACAAATTATTAAAATATGCCTTTAGCTCTTGCTAATTTTGGTTATTAGATGTAATAATAACGAAGTAAATCATTATGCTATGTTTAACAGTATTTAAATGCGCAGAGGTCAATATTGAACTGTCCTTTTTGTTCTTATGATAAAACAAAGGTTTTGGA
Organism: Cyanobacteriota bacterium; assembly: GCA_022703625.1. GTDB lineage: Bacteria > Cyanobacteriota > Vampirovibrionia > Gastranaerophilales > UBA9971 > JAKLDH01. The sequence goes on from JAKLDH010000008.1 coordinate 43,926, forward strand.
ATCTCGCTTATCCTGTGAAAAAACGAGTATAAGACGCAGAAGAGAGTGTGAGCTTTGCCTGAAAAGATTCACTACCTATGAACGAGTTGAAAACAGTTCATTAATAGTAATAAAAAAAGACATGACAAAAGAAAAATTTTTACGCGAAAAAGTATTAAAAAGCATGTCAGATGCATGTATAAAATTACATGTTAGCCCGAATTTATTGGAAAAAATAGCTGATTGCATAGAATCTGAAATTTCTATAAACGGGAAAAAAGAAATTACGAGCAATTATCTTGGAGAAAAAGTTCTTTATTATTTAAAAGACATAAATGAAATTGCCTATTTAAGATATTTATCCGCCTTTAGAGAATATAGAACGATTGATGAGTTAGTGAACGAGATAAAAGTTTTGTCTAAAACTCCTGTTCTTATATAAATTAACTTAAGTTGCCAATTGACTGAAACGCTGAAATATTGTGATCTATAAAAGTTTTTTGGAGCTTAATAAAGACCTGTGCCCTCAACCCCCTCTCCCAATGGGAGAGGGGGTTGAAGATTGTTTTTGGGGCTGTCTAAAAAGTAAATTTTAGCAACCTCTTTGTATAAAAAAAATAAATAAAACTGGCTCTATGCAACAGCCAGTTTTTTCATATTGTGCGCAATGCTC
>JAKLDH010000080.1 GCA_022703625.1 Cyanobacteriota bacterium
TTAATTTTTTATGCGGGTCGCAGGCAAAGCCTGCGACCCGCATGTCCTTAAGAAGGCGTAGCGGCTGGCGAAGCCAGCCGCTACGCCAAATATAAAATTATTTATTTAGCAATTCGAGTTAATTAGCCAAAGCCGTCATCCTGAGCAAAGTGAAGGGTCCCATGGCATGAATACAACAAGATTCTTCGGGCTGAAGCCCTCAGAATGACGAAATTGCAAAACCTTAGAATAACGATTAGCAGCAACTCGAGTTATTTACACAAATTAACAGGCTTTATCCAGTCAATCATAGGATCAACAGGAGTTCCGTTAACATAAAGCCCCCAATGTAAATGGGGTCCGGTAGCAAAACCTGTCTGCCCAACTTCGCCGACTTTCTGGTCAGCTTTTACAAACTCACCGGGCTTTATAACGATTTTTGATAAATGAATATAAAGCGACATAACGCCATGTCCGTGATCTACAGCCACACTTCCTCCGTGAAGCCTAAATTTTTCGGCGAAAATAACTTTACCATCTGTCATAGACTTAACAGGTTCGCCCGTCGGAGCTTTTATGTCAATTCCTTTGTGATAATCACCTGAAAATTTGCCGTTATAATACCTTCTAAGCCCGAACTCAGAGATTATACATCCTTTGGCGGGGCTATTATACGGATAACTTGAGCCATACATTTTTTCTGTAAGTAAATATTTTGCTTTTCCAATTTGATTAAGCTCGTGTTGCGTTGCCGTTAAACCAGACATTTTTTTTGTTACAGTAATATTTTGTATGGGATATTTTTTTATGACGACGTTTATAAAAGCGTTATCATTAAGATTTCCGGTTTTATCATACATAGAAAGCTTGTATTGAGCCGGCTTTTCCATGGTATTTATCCCTAACATGCCGAAATACTGATTTTCGGCTATTTTGAAAATTTTGTATTCTTTGTCTTTAAATCTAAAAACAGGATTTTCCAATTGTTTGGCGGTTTTTATGTTAATAAAAATTGTTTGACCTTGAATCACCTTGTCATGAGGTTTTATTGAAATTTCTTTATTAAAATTAATTTGAATATTTTGCTCTTCTTCTAAAATTTTTTGAGCAACAGAATCATTTTTAAAAATAAAAATAATTGAAACAAAAAATATTATTAAAATAGAAAGTAAAAATTTTTTCATAAATTATCCCCCAATTTCCTCTTTAAAAAAATTATAGAATATTTGATAAAAAATTTTTACTTTTTCGTAACATTTTTAATCAAATTAATTACTTTTTGTAATAAAGTTGTATGAAACTTGTCTGATTTCATCAAAAAACTGTCTGATTTTTGCAAAAAAATGTCTGATTGATGTATGGTTTTTAACGATTTTGGAGAAATAATTTGTTTTAATAAATCAGGCGAAGCATCCATCATTGACTTGGAAACATCCCCGACTGACGCCTTAAGAGGCAATCCCAACTGGGCTTTCAGGCTTTCATCAGCTTTTTTAGCAGATACTTTAAGTATTTCTCCCCAATCGGCATTTTTAGGCAAATTTGACTTAACGGACATTCTTCTTCTAACTCCTTCAGTAAAGACTGTAGTCGGTTTTTTATAGCCATAAGGAGCTCTAGTCTGATTATACACAAATTTAACGTCCATAAATACCTCCCTACAATAAAACCACGGTTTTAAAAATTCCGTGGTTTTATAATTTATGTTTAAATAAAATTAAAATTCTATGCCATTTTCTCTTGCAGCGTCTGCAACAGCGGCGATACGTCCGTGATAAAGATTGCCGCCTCTATCAAAAACCACTTTATTTATGCCTTTTTCTTTAGCTCTTTGAGCAATTAGCTTTCCAATCACCTTAGAAGCTTCTACATTGCCGCCATTATTCATTTCAGCCTTGAAAACACTCTCAACAGTTCCCGCTGAAGCCAACGTTAACCCCTTTGTATCATCAATAACTTGAGCATATATATGTTTATTGCTTCTAAATACGGCAAGTCTTGGTCTTTCAGCGGTTCCTTCAATCTTAAGCCTTACTCTTTTATGTCTTTTTTGGGTGTCAATTTTTCTTATTTTCTTCTTAATCATTATATTTCACCTGGATTTATCTACTTTTATTTCTTTGCTTTACCGGCTTTACCGGCTTTTTTGCGTACATATTCGCCTTCATACCTAATACCTTTGCCTTTATAGACTTCCGGCGGACGCTTATCACGAATTAATGCTGCAATATCACCTACAAGCTGCTTATCAGCGCCTGATACAGTAATTTTATTATTTCCTTCAACTTTAATTTGTATGCCTTCAGGAGGTTCTACTTTTACAGGATGGCTATAACCCAGCGTTAAGTTTAAATTTCTGCCATCAAGCGCCGCTCTGTAGCCTACTCCTTGAATTTCAAGTTTTTTTTCAAACCCTTTGCTTACTCCGATGACTAAATTATTAACAAGAGTTCTGCTCAAACCGTGCAGTGATCTTGTTTTTCTGTCATCGTTTATTCTTTTTACAACGAGCTTATTATCCTGTTTTTCGACTTTTATAACAGGCTGAAGCTCAACTTTTAAATCCCCTAAAGGTCCTGTTACCTTTACTAGATTTCCTTCTATTTCCACTTTTACTTTATCCGGTATTTCAACAGGAGCTAAACCAATCCTGGACATTTTAAACGATCTCCATTTGTTAAATTAATTATTACCATACATAACAGAGGACTTCGCCTCCGATATTTTCTTTTCTCGCTTTTCTATCAGTTAATAAGCCTTTGCTGGTGCTGATAATTGAGATTCCAAGCCCATCAAGCACTTTTTGCAAATTTTTAGCTTTTTTATAAATTCGTAAACCCGGTTTGCTTACTCTTTGAATTTTTCTTATTACCGGCTGTTTTTCTGACTCATATTTAACATCAAGTGTTAAAATTTTAAATTTACCTTCTTCTCTTACCTTATAGTCAATGATGTAACCTTCTTCTTTTAAAACTTTTGCAAGTTCTACTTTTAATTTTGAAGAAGGCATTTCAACAGTCTGATGATCTGCCTTTCCGGCATTTCTTAAACGTGTCAGCATATCAGCTATTGTGTCTGTATACATTATCAGAAATTCCTCTCTTATTAGTTTTGTTTATTATTTTTCTCTATATTTTTGAGCTTACCAGCTTGATTTGGTAACTCCAGGCAATAATCCCTGAAGGGCAAACTCTCTTAAGTGTATTCTGCAAAGTCCGAAATCTCTGTGATATCCTTTTGGTCTGCCACAAACTTTACATCTGTTGTGCAGTCTTACTTTGGGATATTTACCGGCTGCCGCCAGCGTTCTTCTTTTTTCTTCCTTTACTATCATTGACGTTTTAGCCAATTTTTTATCTCCTTATTATTTTTAATTTCAGTTTAATTTTGTTTGGATTCTTTTTTCCTGAAAGGCATACCCATTTCTGTAAGAAGAACTTTTGCTTCTTCATCTGTTTTTGCTGTAGTTACGATAGTAATATCCATCCCTTTTACAACATCAACATCATCATATTTAATTTCAGGAAAAAGCATCTGCTCTTTTAATCCCAGAGAATAATTACCTCTTCCGTCAAAACTCTTCTCATTTACTCCTCTAAAATCCCTGATTCGTGGAAGTACAATACAGATAAGCTTTTGTAAAAAATCATACATTTTTTGACTTCTTAGTGTTACATTAACACCTATTGGAACACCTTTTCTCAGCTTATATGTTGCAATAGATTTTTTTGCCCTGTTTACAATAGGTTTCTGCCCTGATATTTTTGTTAATTCAATAACTGCTGTATCAATAATTTTTACATTTTGCACAGCTTCACCCACACCCATATTTACAACAACCTTAACCGGTTTTGGCACTTCATGAATGTTTTTATAATTGAACTTCTCTTTAAGAGCAGGTATTACATCTTCCTGGTATTTTTTCTTTAGGTCTTTAGTTACTGCCATTTTTATTTATAACCTCTTTATAGTTACTTTTTTATTTTTATTAAACATCTAATTGTTCATTACACTTTTTGCAAATTCTTGTTTTTGCCCCGTTTTCAAGCACTTTATAACTTATTCTCGTTGCTTTTTCACATTTCTGACAAAACAACATTACATTGGAATAATCAAGAGGAGCTTCCATTTTAATCAATCCACCCTGAAAATTTGCCATTGGATTGGGTTTCATTGCTTTAGTCATCATATTAGCATCTTCTACGACAATTTTATTTAATTGCGGCAGAACTTTTTTTACATTTGCCACTTTTCCCTTATCTTTACCGGAAATCACAACAACTCTGTCGCCAGTTTTAATGCTAACTTGATTATCTTTAACTTTTTTAGTTTGATTGCTTCTTTTCATTTTATTGACTCTCCTAAATCACTTCCGGAGCAAGTGATATAATTTTCATAAACCCTTTTTCACGAAGTTCTCTGGCAACCGGTCCAAAAATACGAGTACCAATAGGGTTTCCGTCTTTATTAATTATAACGGCGGCATTATCGTCAAAACGTATGCTTGATCCGTCAGGTCTTTTTACCGTCGTTGCCACACGCACCAAAACAGCTTTTACTACATCAGATTTTTTTACAGGCATATTTGGCGTTGCCACTTTTACAGTTGCAACAACTATATCACCAATTTTGGCATATCTTTTATTGGAACTTCCAAGCGCTCTTATGACTAAAAGCTCTTTTGCCCCTGTATTATCCGCTACTTTTAATCTTGATTCCTGTTGTATCATTTCTTTGTCCTTTTTATTAGGATTTTTCCCTATTCTTATTTATTTTATACGCATTACATGTTCTTTGTTTTGTCGTTTAGTATAACACAAGCAAAATTTAGTCCATAGTAAACAAATTTATGTTGCTTTCTTTGTTATTTCAACGGCTTTCCATAATTTTGTTTTACTGAGAGGTCTATTTTCGATTAATTTAACTTCATCTCCAACAGCGCACTCTAAATTTTCATAATGAGCCTTATATTTTTTTGTTGTTCCGATTATTTTTTTGTATTTTGGATGTGGTTTGTATTCCTGGATTTGAACAACAAGCGTATGATCCATTTTTGCGCTTATTATCTGTCCAATTTTTTCTTTCTTCGGCATATTAACTTCCTTAATAAAATAAATTTATTTATTATTTAACTAATTGTTTTTCTTTAATAATTGTTTTAATTCTGGCAATTGTTTTTCTTTTTTTAGTAATTTCAGCAACATTTTCCAGTTTAAATGTCGCTTTTTGTAATTTTAGACTAAAAAGGTCTTTTCTTAAAGAAATAATTTTATCTTTAAGTTCTTCAACCGTTTGTTCTCTTATCTCACTAAGTTTCATTTTCATTCACCGTTTTTTATTAATGTCTTTCTACAACTCTAACCTTAACCGGAAGTTTTTGCGCCGCAAGTTCAAGCGCTTTTACAGCAACATCTTTTTCAACTCCTGCGAGTTCAAACATAATTCTTCCTGGTTTTACGACCGCCACCCAATAGTCAGGGGCGCCTTTTCCTGATCCCATCCTTGTTTCTGCCGGTTTTGCAGTTACAACTTTATCAGGAAAAATTTTAATCCAAACTTTACCGCCTCTTTTGATGCTACGAGTCATTGCTCGTCTTGCCGCCTCAATTTGACGACTGTTTATCCATGCCGGTTCCATTGACTGTAAACCAAATTCACCATTTTGAAGTGTAATTCCACGTGATTCGCATCCGGTCATTCTGCCGCGCATTTGCTTTCTATATTTTGTTCTTTTAGGCATTAACATTGTTTTTGCTCCTGACTGTTTTTTATATTACTGAGCTTTAGGACGTCGAGCTCTTCCTCTTCTTGCCCCTGCATCTTCTGTTGTTGCTGACTCCGGAGTTGTTTTAGATTTAATGTTTTCATCCACTTTTTCTCCGGGTAAAATTTCGTTTTTAAATATCCAGACCTTAACGCCTATAATACCCATTATTGTTGTAGCTCTAGCCACTCCGTAATCAATATCTGCTCTTAATGTCTGAAGAGGGATTCTTCCTTCTTTTGCCCATTCTGTTCTTGCAATTTCCGCGCCGCCTAAACGTCCTGATACAGAAACTTTTATTCCCTGAATGCCTGATCTCATAGCTCTTTGTATTGCCTGTTTCATTGCTCTTCTAAACGCTACACGTTTTTCAAGCTGTTGCGCTATGAATTCAGATACTAATTGAGCGTCTATATCAACTCTGGCTACTTCAAGAACATTTATTTGAACACGTTTTTTTGAAAACATGTTCAGTTCTTTACGCATAGTTTCAATTCCCTGACCGCCTCTTCCGACAATAATTCCAGGCTTGGCGGCAATAATAGAAATTATTATTGTTTGCGCTTTTCTATCTATCAATATTCTGCTTATTCCGGCAGAATTATATTTTTTCTTAATGAAATTACGGATTTTATTGTCTTCATCAAGTAATTCTACATAAGTTTTCTTTGTAGCGTACCAATTGCTTGACCACGTCTTGATGACTCCTAATCTAAATCCTGTGGGATGTGTTTTTTGACCCACGAGTTAACCTCCTATTACTTATTTTCTTCGTTATTTTCTAAATTATCTTCTAAAACCTGCTCAACATTAGATTCTGACTGAACTTCCTGGTGAACATTTTCAGTAGTGTTTATTTGTGTTTCCTGCTGAATTTCTTCAACGGGCTTTGTTTCTATAATTTCAGCTTTATTCTGCACTTGCATTTCAGCCTTTTCAGACACTTTAATTTCTGTTTTTGCTGTTTGCGGTTTGGTTTTTGCTTTTTTAGTCTTATTTTTCTGTTCTTTTAGTTTTTCTTTAAGTTTTTCATCAACTTTTACCACAATTGTAAGATGAGAAGTACGTTTCATAATTTTGTACATTCTGCCTTGCGCTCTGGGTCTTGCTCTTTTATATGTTGGACCTTCATCCGCATAAGCTTCTGAAAGAATTAATTCTTCAGAATTAATTCCCCATTTTTCTTCTGCGTTTGCAACAGCGCATTTTAAGTTTTTTTCAACAACTTCAGCCGCAAAATAAGGCATGAATTTCAATATTTTCATTGCTTCATCAACACTTTTTCCGCGAACTGCGTTAATTATTCTTCTTATTTTTCTTGCGGGCATTCTTATATTAGTTTGTTTTGCCTTTGCTTCCATTTTTTTATTAGTCCTCTTTTTTTAATTTTTTGATTATTTCGAACTATTTAGATTTAAGATCTTTTAGCTTTTTTATCTGAGCCTGAATGCCCACGGAATAAGCGTGTTGGCGCAAATTCACCCAGCCTGTGTCCTATCATTTGTTCTGTTATATATATTGGCACATGCGTTTTACCGTTATGTACTGCTATTGTATGATTTAACATGTCAGGAACAATCATTGAATCTCTTGACCAGGTTTTTATAACTTTTCTACTGCTGGTTTCATTCATCTTTTGGATTTTTTCCATCAATGATTCTTCTATAAATGGTCCTTTTTTTAGTGAACGAGACATTAATTACTCCTTATTTACGTCTTCTGACAATCATTTTATCAGATGTTTTGTTTTTTCTTGTTTTCTTACCTAATGCCGGTTTACCCCATGGTGTTTTTGGTTGAGCTCCTCCGATCGGCGCTCTTCCTTCTCCACCGCCGTGCGGGTGATCTACCGGATTCATTACAGAACCTCTAACGGTCGGTCTTATTCTCATCCAGCGTGTTCTTCCGGCTTTACCCAATCTCATATTTTTATGATCAAGGTTTCCAAGTGTTCCTATAGTTGCGTAACATTCCTTACGGACCATTCTCATTTCTGAGCTTGGAAGTTTTAATGTTATATAATTTCCTTCTTTTGCCATTAATTGCGCGCCTGCTCCTGCGCTGCGGCACATTTGACCGCCCTTGCCCGGCACTAATTCCACATTATGAACGATTGATCCAAGCGGAATATTGTCAAGCGGAAGCGCATTACCGTTTTTAATTTCGCTTTCAGGTCCATTATTAATAACATCACCAACTTTTATTCCCAAAGGTGAAAGAATATACCTTTTTTCGCCGTCTGCGTAATTAACAAGAGATATTCTCACATTTCTGTTTGGATCATATTCGATTGTTTTTACTGTTGCAGGAATATTTATTTTATCTCTGCTGAAGTCGATGATTCTATATGCTCTTCTATGTCCACCGCCTTTATGACGGCAGGTTATTCTTCCGGTATTGTTTCTTCCGGCTTTTTTACTTGCTGATTTTAAAAGCGATCTTTCAGGTTTATTTGTTGTTAATTCCGAATAATCACTTATTATTACAAATCTTTGACCGGGTGTTGTCGGTTTTAGCTTACGATTAGCCATTTTTATTATGCTCCTAGTAATTCTTCTATAGGTTCACCCTTGATTGTTACGATGGCTTTCTTGCCTGATTGGGTTCTTCCTATTTTTGATCCACGTCTTTTTTGTTTGCTTGGCATGTATATTGTTCTGACTTTCTCAACTGTTCTTCCCGGGAATAACAGTTCAACTGCCTTTTTTATGTCTATTTTATTAGCTTCTGATGAAACCTCAAACGAATATTGTCCTATTGTTGTTTTCGATGTTGACTTTTCAGTAACAAGAGGTTTTTTTATTATTTCATATAAATATTCTGTTTCCTGTTTATTTCTGCTCATTTATTTTTTTAACCTCTCTGTTATATCATTAATTGCAGCTTCAGTAATAATAATATGATCGGCTTCAAGAAGGTCCTTTACGTTAAGATTTGAAGGTAATATCAACTTTACATTAGGAATATTTCTTGCTGATAGCTTTAAATGCTGATTTTCTGCATTATTTGTTTCTGCTATTACTAAAATTTTTCCGCTTACAGCAAGAGAATCCAGAATTTTTATGAATTCTTTTGTTTTTGGAGAGAGTATCGCTGAAAAATCTTTTATAATTTTTATATTATCTGTTTTAGAAGAAAGAGCTGATCTTAATGCTAATCTTCTTGCTTTTACAGGCATTGATAAACTGTAATCTCTTGGTTTTGGTCCAAATATTACGCCACCGCCGGCAAACAACGGACTTCTCAAACTTCCTGCTCTTGCTCTTCCTGTTCCTTTTTGTTTCCAAGGCTTTTTACCGCCTCCACGAACTTCAGAACGGGTTTTTGCGCATGCTGTGCCTGCTCTTGCGTTGCTTAATTGTCTTTTTAAAGCAAGATGCATCACATGTACATTTGGCTCCTCGCCAAAAACTTTTTCGTCTATATCTATAGGTCCTATTTGACTTCCGTCGCTGTTATGTATCATTAATTGCTTTGTCATTCTTTGTTTTCCTCAGAAATTTGACTTTTTTATCAGTCTGTAAATATTTTAGTAAAAATCATTAATGTTTTAGATTTTAATTTGAATTCCATACTGTTCTTGAAGGTTTTATTGAAACCATTGTTCCTTCATGACCCGGTACGGAACCCTTTACAAGCAGTAAATTTTTATCTTTATCTATTTTTACAATACTAAGCTTTTTAACTGTAACGTTTTGATTACCCATATTTCCAGCCATTTTAAGTCCTTTAAAAACTCTGCCCGGAGTTGTATGGGCTCCTATTGCGCCGGGTAATCTATGGTTTTTTGAACCATGACTCATTGGACCTCTTGAAAAATTATGACGTTTTATTGTTCCTTGAAATCCTTTACCAATTGATTTACCGGTAATATCAACTTTTTGTATATTTTCAAACTCCGCTAAATCAATTTCCTGTCCAACTTCATAGTTTCCAGGATTATTGATTCTTAATTCTCTCAAATATTTAAAAGCAGGCAGTTTATTATTTTCCAAATGCATTAATTCGGCTTTCGTTAATTTTCTCTTCTTAACTTCACAAAAGCCGACCTGAATAGCGTTATAACCATCTGTATCTTTAGTTTTAACCTGTGTTACGGTTAATTTTTCTAATTTTATTACTGTTACAGGAATTACCAGACCGTCTTCATTATAAATCTGAGTCATCCCTAGTTTTTCGCCAAATAAACCTAGAGTCATTATTTTCCCTTTCCTTGCGAGCGCTGCATAAATGCAGATCACATTAAAAAATTTATTCAATTATTTATTATGTTGTATTACAACCGGACTTTAATGTCAACATTTATGCCAATCAAAATAAATTTTCGTTATACCAATCTAAATAAGAGCTTTTTAATTAATTAACGATTTCTTTTTAATATCGCTGATGTTTCTTTGCTTATAAAGGCAGGGTAAAATAAAATGTTGTTCCTTGTCCCTCTTGAGTTTTAAACCATATTTCGCCTCCATGCGCTTCAACTATCTGCCTCGAAATATATAGTCCCAAGCCTGATCCTATTTTGTTTTTCTGTGTTATATATTTGTTAAAAATTTTTGATGAAATTTCTTCCGGAATTCCTTTTCCATTATCGCTTATAAAAACCTGAATCTCCTTGTCTGCCGACAAAGCCCCTATCGTTATAATAACCCCTTTGTCATTATGTTGTATCGCATTGCTTATAATATTTGAAAAAATTCGCTTAATTTCAATCCTGTCAACTTCTATTTCAGGCAAATTTTCTTGTATATCCAATAAAAGCTCGGCATCTCTGTCATCTGCCAAATATTGCAAGGATTTTACCACTTCTGTTATTATTTCTTTCATATTTTCGCTTGTTTTTTGTAAAAATATTTTCTCTGATTCGTAATGATATACGGATAAAAGGTTATTAATCAATTTCAAAAGGTCTTCGTTTATTTTATAAATATCTTTAAGATATTCCTGATAAGATTCCTTATTTATTAAACCTTTTGGAGAAAGTAAAAACTCAAGAGCCTTTTGTTCTGATATTATCGGGCTTTTTAAATCATGCGTTAATGTCGCTATAAAAGCTTTTCTAATCTCTTCAATTTCGTTTCTCTGTATAGTTTCCAGCGAAACAATTGATATTGTGTCCATTATAAGTTTAAAAAATTCTTTTTCCTGCGTTGTCCAAGCTTTTGGAGTTGAACTGGCTATCATTGTAATCTCAATTATGCCTTTTTCTTCTTTGCCGGGAATTTTTTTTGAAGTGGGATATGCAATAAGAGCTTTAATATTCTCTGCTTGCAAACAATTTTTTAAATATTTGTTTTTTATAGCTTCGTCGACATTTTCATAAACAAGAATTTCATCAGGTTGAGGAGTAATTTCTGCGGCAGTATTTTCAGGGACAAAGCGCTGTCCTTTCAAAAGTTCCAACTGCGCTTCTTTTGTTTTTTTCCCGTACCAATAAAGTGAATGAGCCTCTAAATGAAGGTGAAGTGTTTTATCCGCATCAAAAATATTTAATAATTCATTCAGTAAATAATTGTCAATATCATCGAGTTTTGTAAATAAACTTACTTCCGAAGTTATCTTTCTAAGGGTTTTTTCATTATTAATTAAAGAATTAAGCCCATGTTTCATTTTGTTTATTGAATCAGAAAGCTTTTTTAACTCATCCTGAGTGTCAAGTCTGGCTTCAACCGATAAATCTCCTTCAGCTATTTGTAATGCTTTATTTTCAAGATATTTTATCGCGTCAATTATCGAAAATGCAAAACAGATAAAAAGATAAGCCAGACCTATAAAACCCAGAGCTGACGCAGTTAAGATTAAATATTTCAGCTTTTCGATATCTTTAATTTCAGTAATTAGCTGTTGATCAAGTAAAATCAATTTGGCTTCATACAGTTCAAAGCTTGAATCCAACGCATTTTTAGCTGAATTATAAAAAATTTGCATATCTAAAGTTATTGAATTAGAGTTTAATATTTCTTTAGAAACCATATCTAAAAAAATCAGGGAATTCTTATTAACATCACTGAGATATTTCTCCAAAATTTCTTTAAAGTCTTTTCTTTTTTCAAAAATTTTTGCAGAATTATCATTTATATAATTCAAAGCTTTCTTTACAAAAAATGAATTTATTAAAATAATCTCTTTTTCATTTTGCATTAATCGTTTATTTATTAAAGCGTTTACAGCAATATTTTTTATTATACCCAGACTGTCGATTAAATTTGGTAGATCTCTTTGAATTGAACGAATTGTGTAAAAAGTTATAATTTCACTGTCAAGCGTTAAATTTGAATTATCAGATATCTTTATAATTAAATCGAGTATTTCCTGCGTTATAATGTTATATTCATCAAAAAAGATATCCTTATTAAGTTGCGCGCGTTTTTTTTTAAGATCAATCCATTTGTCTTCAATACTTTTTAAGTCTCCAGAGATTTTTAAAAGGTCATTATATTTTGTGTTTATTTTTTTTAACTCATCAATTGATATATTTATGAACAATACTGTTTTATTTATTTGGTATTGAAATTCTTTATGTTTTTCAAGATAAGACCCGGAAAATCCTCTAAGTTCTTCAAGATGATATAAAATATTTTTTGCGGGTTTTATATATTCAACGCCGATCCGTTCTTTTTTTATCAGGTTAATTTTTTTATCAAGTCCGAGATTAATAATAAATAAAAAAGCTGATATGAATAAGATAAGTAAAAGACTTATCAGTCCAAATTTTTGAGGATATTTTAACCTGTTTATTAATTTAATTCCAGGTTTCAATAAATTTTTCATAATTATAATAAAGTCATTAATATGTTTACATTTAACGAGTTTTCCCAATTATCCCACAAGCAATTCAGGTTAATCAGTTTTGTCGTTCAGTATATTAAGTAGGTAACAAAAAGTTTTCAGGTTTTTATCTACCCAACCCCAACCCCTTCCCTTCAAAGGGAAGGGGCTTTTGTTGTTTGTTTGCCTCACTCGCTTCGCTCGTTCGGCAAAATTTAATAAGA
>JAKLDH010000081.1 GCA_022703625.1 Cyanobacteriota bacterium
GAACTTTTAAACTGGGTCAAAGAACGAAATGATAAGAATATTGGCGTTAAATGGAGGTTTACAAAAAATGATGCAAGAATAAAATTAAATAGACTTTATCCTTAATAATTAATCGGTCAGAGCACTAATGCCAAAAAGTTATTGATTTTTTATGGAATTTCTATGCATTTCACGAAGCTCTTTTAGTTTATCTCTTATTTCTGCGGCTTTTTCAAAATCGAGGATTTTTGCCGCTGAATGCATTTCTTTTTCAAATTTTTCTATAATTTTTGGCAAATCATTTATTTTTAAATCATATTCCACCATTTTTTCCGCTACAACATCTTCTACGCTTCGAAATGCGCTAACAAGCTCCAGAAGATTGTTTGACAGAGGCTTGATTATAGTTTGCGGCGTAATATTATATTTTTTATTGTGTTCAATCTGAATTTTTCTCCTTCTTTCGGTTTCCTCAGTTGATTTTTGAATGCTTTGAGTAATTTTATCGGCATACATAATAACTTTTCCGCATGCATTTCTTGCCGCTCTGCCAATAGTTTGGATTAAGCTTGTTTCGGAACGCAAAAACCCTTCTTTATCCGCGTCCATTATCGCAACCAGGGTTACTTCAGGTAAGTCCAAGCCTTCTCTTAAAAGATTAACCCCTACTAAAACGTCAAATTCCCCGACCCTAAGGTCCCTTAAAATTTCAACCCTTTCAAGCGACTGAATTTCACTATGAAGATATCGAACTTTTATTCCTATTTGAAGCAGATAATCCGTTAAATCTTCGGACATTTTCTTAGTAAGAGTAGTGATAAGTATTCTTTCCTTTTTAATTGTTCGTTTTTTTATTTCGGTTATAAGATCATCAATCTGGTTTTTAGTGGGTCGGATTTCAACTTCAGGGTCAATCAGCCCTGTAGGTCTAATTATTTGCTCAACTATCCGTTCTGAATTTTCAAGTTCAAATACTGCGGGAGTTGCGGAAACAAATATTGTTTGATTAATTCTTTCCCAAAATTCCTCTATTTTAAGAGGTCGATTATCTTTTGCGCAAGGAAGCCTGAACCCGTAATCTATTAAAACGCCTTTTCTTGCCTGATCGCCGTTATACATGCCTTTAATCTGAGGCAAAGTAACATGGGATTCGTCTATAAACAATAAAAAATCTTCCGAAAAATAGTCAAGAAGCGTCGCAGGAGGAGTCCCAGGCTTTCTTCTTTCAAAAATTCTGGAATAGTTTTCAATCCCGTTGCAATAACCTAATTCCCGTATCATTTCAAGGTCATGATTAGTTCTTTGCGTTAATCTTTGAGCTTCAAGAAGTTTGTTTTCCAGTTTCAACTCATTTACCCGTTCTGTTAGCTCATTTTTTATTAAAGTTATTGTTTCCTGTATATCTTCTTCGCCTGAAAGATAATGTACAGCGGGAAATATAATAACGTCAGAACAAATTTCAAGAGTATCGCCTGTTGTGGGATTTATTTTGGAAATTTTTTCAATTTCATCGCCGAAAAGTTGAATTCGCAGAGTTATATTTTCATAAGAAGGCTTAATTTCAATAATATCGCCTCTCGCTCTAAAAGACCCGCGGCTTAATTCAATGTCATTTCTTTCATAATGCGCATCTACCAGGTGTCTTAGAATATCATCTCTTTCAATTATTTCTCCTGTTGATAGCTTTATTGCTCCTTTAAAATAGTTTTCAGGTAGTCCCAGACCATATATACAGCTTACACTCGCCACCACGACCACGTCTTTTCTTTCAAAAAGACTTCTTGTGGCGCTGTGCCTAAGTCTGTCAATTTCATCATTTATGCTGGATGTTTTTTCTATATAAGTGTCAGTTCGGGGAATATAAGCTTCCGGCTGATAATAATCATAGTAGCTTATAAAATATTCAACGGCATTATTGGGAAGCAGGGTTTTCATTTCGTTATAAAGTTGCGCCGCAAGGGTTTTATTATGCGCAATTATCAAAGCAGGTCTTTGAACTTCCTGAATAACGTGAGCCATTGTAAAAGTTTTTCCGGAACCGGTTACTCCTAAAAGGGTCTGCTTTTTATATCCCGCAATAATGCCGTCTGAAAGCATTTTAATTGCTTTAGGCTGATCTCCCGACGGATTGTATTTTGAAATTATCTGTAAATTTCTGCTCATATTTTAAATTCAATTGTTAATAAACGCTCATTAAATATTTTACTATACATTGTTTTGTTAAGGGCGCTTCTAAAAACTCGGTTTTTTAAAATTTTTCATGAAATTTACATAATTCTGTTTTATGAACTTTTCCGAAAATTCGATGAAAAATATAAATTGAATGGTTTATGTTTTTGTTTGTTTTTTATATTTTGTATGTTTTCCATAAGCTTTGGAGCTGCGCCGATCGGGACATCATTTGAGTATAATTCGTAGCTGTCAAAACAGTTTTCGTTTCTTAACTCCTCATAAATACGTCTGGGTGTATCTCCTAAACAATATACTTCTAACGGGTCCATGAACCTATTGGTTTTTTCAAACCTGTTGATAACTCTTGTTGCGGCTTTTTCAACCGGTAAATCTAAAAAGATTAACTTTACGTCATCATATTTGTTTTGTCTTAATTGACGCAAAATGTTTCTTAATTGATCAGGGTTTTCTTCACGATAAACTATATTATGAATAAAATTATCGCCATTTTTTATCGCTTTTTCTCTTACCATTTTTTCGATTGATTTTTGTTCTTCCTTATAATGCTTATGCGCGGCATTTTCTATGTATTGCGGCTCAAGTTCTCTTGTGAGATCACCATCAATAAGCAGCGCATTCATTTTTTCGGCTAAATCTGTTGCAATGCAGCTTGTTTTGCCAACTCCGGGCAAACCGAATATAATAACAGCTTTTCTTTCATGTTTTCTGTTATTTATATTAATTTCATATAATTTTTTCGCTAAATTTTGTTTAAATTTCTCTCTTTCAGGCGCGTCAAATTCCGGAGGTTTAACTGATTCAATATAGGTTTTTGCGGCTTGTTTTCTTCTTAAAATAATTTCATCAGTATCAAAAGGAGTTAACGGTTTCTCAAATATTTCCTTAAGTTCGTTATAATTTTTAAGCAAAACTTTATACGGAACTTTTTCTCCCCGATTCAATTTTTCTTTAATTTCATCTGAAGAGGTTCCTTTAAAAGTTATATAATTTAAATTTCCTGAACGCGCAAAAGAAACAGGACTTAAATTTAAATTATTATAATTTGATTTTTGATCAATTTTTTTAAATTGAGGTTTTTGAGCAGAATTTAAAAAATAATAATTTGGATTAAAAGAAATATTTAAACTCATTGATTGTAATTTCCTTATTATAATAAAAATCATTACTATGTTTACATTTAACGAGTTTTCTTCATTATCCCGCAAACAGTTCATGTTAAGCAGTTTTGTCGTTTCGTATATTAAAATTTAAAAAAAAACATAATAAAAATTGCTATAATCAACTTTATACAGTAGTGTAAAACGCTTTGTAGATTGTTATTATTAAAATAATATAAACTTTAATTTGCGCGTTCAGTAAATTTAAATGAAAAAAAATAAAAATTTTAAACTTATAAAAATATTCTTATTGCTTTTTTGCTCGCTTGCTTTTATGCCGCAGGAGGTTTTCGCATTAAAAAAACGTGAGCCTGTTGAAATTGAAATAAAATCGCATGATGAGTTTAAACTTAAAGGAATTCTTGATATCCCCGATTACGCCTCTGTAGAAACTAAAGCTCCGCTTGTTATTTTTCTTCATTCAATAGGCAAAAGTCATTTAGCGTGGGGAGATTATCCGAAAAAAATAAAGGGAAACCTTAATGTTGCCACTTTAAGTCTTGACTTAAGAGGGCATGGAAAAAGCGTAAAAAATAAAAAAAATAAAAATGTTTTCTGGCAAAACCTTGTTGTTGCCGATTATCAAAAAATGCCGGACGATATTTTGGAAGTTTTGAAATTTATTGAAAAAGAATATCCTGAAATTAATCATAAAAAAATAGCTGTAATCGGCGCAAGTCTTGGTTCAAACGTAGGAATAATGGCTGCCGGCTATAATGAAAAAATAAATAATGTAATTATGTTTTCGCCGATGTTACAATATAAAGGGTTTGATTTAAGGCTTCCGATTGTTAAATACGGACAAAAGCCGCTTCTTATGCTTGTAAGCAACAAAGACAAGTATTCTTATGATTCAAGCATTGAGCTTATCAAATTTCCTCAAGGCAAAAAACACTTGCAGGTTTATCCTTACGGAGGACACGGCGAAGATTTGCTTAAATTTCAGCCTGAATCACAAAATCTTGTTTTAAAATGGCTAAGAGAGAATTTTACAGACGGGAAAATAATCATTCCCGAAGAAAAACTTAATAAAGAAAAGTCTAAATACCAAAAAATCGAGGAATATAGTGGAAAAATCAAGAAGGATCGAAATATTTACAGGGGCGTACACGAGCGGTAAGTCGGAGATTTCAATTAACAGGGCGTTTATGCTAAAAAATGAAGAATTTCCGGTTACTCTTGTTGATCTTGATACAGTAGAGCCTGCATATACGCTTAGACCGTTAAAAAAAGAACTTGGAAATCTTGGATTAACAGTAATAACAAGAGAAGAATACACAGGGCTTGGCGAAACAGGTAATATAATTACGGGAGAGCAACAAAATTGTCTTTTTAATGAAGGGAATATAGTTATTGATGTAGGTTATGGCGCCGGAGGTCTTGATATACTTGATATAATTACAAATATTGAAAAAGAAAAAAATCTTGAAATTTATATGGTTATAAACACTTCCAAGCATGAAACGTCTACAATTGACAATATAATTGAGTATGTTAAATGGAGTGAGGGTTCCGGCAAACAAAGCTGGAAAAAATTTGAGGGAATAATAAGCAATTCTCATTTTGGAGATCAAACAACAAAAGAGGATGTTATAAAAGGCTATGAAATAACCTCTTTAGCCGCTAAAAAGCTGGGATTGCCTATAAAAGCGGTAGCTGTGGCAGAAAGTCTTTATCCTGAATTAGAATATCTTGTGAATGAAGGAATTTCAGTGTGGTCTTTAAAAAGGTTCATGCCTAAAGCATTATGGTAAATTATGCCAAGCTCTCCCCCTCCTTCCGTGAGGGGTCAGGGGCTGTAAATATCAGCTTTTTAATAAATTAAAAATTATAGCGCTAATCTTTAAGGGTTAGCCCTTAAGTTTTTTAAGGGTTAGATTAACCACTCTAAAAATCCCTAATTTTTGTGATTAATTTTTTAGACATTTAGTATATCCTTAATATATAAAGAGAAATAAAAACATCAATAATTTCTTTTAACAATAGTTAATAAAGTATATCTAAAGTATCAATTTTCTAAATACCAAATACTTTAATTAACTAAGCAAGCATTTATAACTTTATTATCCCGCAAGAAATTCATGTTAATTAGTTTTGTCGTTTAGTACAGGAGTGAGAAATTGAATAAGAGTCTTCAAATAATTAACGATGAAATATTATGTTATAAACAGTCTATAAGTTTTATTGAAGATAAAATAAATCTGCTGAAATTTCTTGATAGCGTTGATAATTCTTTTGGGCAAAATATAAATCTTCATAATCAAAAGCTGTTGGATGAAAAAAAGCAGTTAGAAAATAATTTGAACCAACTATTTAAAGAACAATTAAAATTAACAGCAAATGATTCTGAAGAAAGTGTTGACGGCTTTTGGGAACTTTCCGGAAAGCCGGTAACTACGCTACAAGTCAATAATTACTTGGCGTTTATTCATAATTTAAGTAATGATCTTGAAACAACCGACAAAAAAGATAAAAAAAACGGCTAGAATAAGATTAGGAAGTAAAAAACAACGATTCGTCATTAATATAGGCTTTTAGCCTATATTTTTTTGTTTTACGCAGTCTGCGCAGCTCAATATCGTTATTATAATAAAAGTCATTAATATATTTACATTTAACGAGTTTTCCTCATTACCCGCAAGAAATTCATGTTAATTAGTTTTGTCGTTTAGTATATTACAGCTCAACCCTTGTAATAACTCCATGCAGCTTGTTTGAAGGAAGGGAATAAAACTGCACATAAGAAGGCGTAACCTTTTTTATGAACGAAAAGATTTTCCAGATTAAATTGTCGGTTACAATATCTTCAAATCCGTAAAAGATAACTTTTTCTTCAATTCCCGCCGAATTAATAATTTTTTCTATATTAATTACTTCCATATAGCCCATTTTTATTTCAAAACTTCTCAAACCTTCGGTAATATTATCTTTAAACGCTCCGGTTACTCCAAAAGGTTCTTCAAGCAATTTTATTGATACGAGAATATTGTCTTGATATATGATATTGTTGCAAAACATGGTATTTACTATATATGGAGGAATAATGCCAGGGTCCTTCACGAAAAATAACGCCGTCCCTCTTATTCGGTAGGCTTCCTGATACATTACATTGTATTTTTCAAGGAATTTATCCAAGCTTACAGGCTTCAATGCTTTATATAAAGTTCTTTGACCATTTGTATAGATAAGGATGGTTATTAAAGGAATGGAAGCGATAATAATAGACCAATAACCGCCATGAGGTATTTTTAACATGTTTGAAGCAAGGAAAATCAAGTCAATACAGGTTATAAACAAGACAACCCCTAATTTAAACCAGCTCTTTCTTAAATAAAAAATCATACTCATCATTATACCGGTTATAGACATAGTTCCTGTAGCGGCTAATCCATAAGCCGCCGCAATATTGCTGGATTCTTTAAAAACAAAAATCGCAACCAGCACAAAAAAGAGCAGGAACCAATTTACAGAATCAATATATATCTGGGTTCTAAGCTCCATAGATGTATAATCCACTTTAAACATAGGCATAATTCTTGTTGTAATTCCCTGATAAACAATTGAAAACAGACAGCTTATCATTGCCTGCGACGCAATTATTGTCGCCATAATGCTTAAAATCAAAAATGGGATATAAAGAATGGCGGTTTGATTATAAATCATCTCAAAAAGAATATTTTTGGTTTCGGGATGAAGGTATAAAAATGCGCCTTGACCCAGATAATTAAAGATTAAAGCGAAAAAGACAATTGACCAACCCCTGATAATAGGCATTCTTCCGATATGCCCCATATCCGCATACAAAGCTTCTCCTCCTGTAGCGCAAAGAATAACCTCTGAAAGAATGAAAAAGCCTATTAAGCCGTGCGTAAACATAAAATTAACAGCATAATAAGGGTTTACAGCTTTTAAAATTTCAGGAAAATAAAAAATCGACACCAGCCCGGAAAGAGTTAATGCTATAAACCATACAGCCATTATTGGTCCAAAAAAACCGGATACTTTTTCAGCGCCGTTTTTTTGAAACGAAAACAGGATTATTGCTATAATCCCTGCTATTATCATCACAATCGCCTGATTAATATCGGCAAATGCGGGAATTTGCTTTATACCTTCCACCGCGCTGAGAATGCTGATTGCAGGAGTAATTACGCCATCCCCGAAAAGCAGGGAAATTCCTATAAAAGTTAAAATGGTAACAAACATTACACCCCGCCCTGATTTTAAAAGAGGCATGAGTATTTCCCTTAAAACAATTGTTCCGCCCTCTCCTCTTTTTCCAAGATTTAAAGCAAGCCAGGCATATTTTATTGATATTAATATTATCAAAGTCCAAAAAATTAATGAGGAAACACCCATTATATTTTCCAAAGTAGGCTTAAGGATAAGGAAAATAACAGTTACAGTATATATCGGGCTTGTGCCGATATCCCCAAAAACAAGCCCAAAGGCTTTTATTACTTTATTGAAATCTTCTTTACGAGTCATATTAAAATGATCCTATTGCCGGAAATAAATTCAGGAAATAATATATTAATCCTGAAAGGATCATACAAACCGGTATTGTAACAATCCATGCCGTTACAATATTCGTAACAAGCGACCATTTCACGGCTGAAAGTCTTAATGTGCTTCCCACGCCCATTATTGAGGTGGAAATAATATGGGTTGTGCTTATTGGAATTCCAAAATGAGAAGCTGTTAAAATAACTCCCGCAGCGGATGTTTCAGCGGCAAATCCGTGAATAGGTTTTAATTTAATAACTTTAGAACCCATAGTCCGAATAATTTTCCAGCCGCCAGCCATAGTTCCCAGTCCCATCATTAAGGCGCAAACAAAAATTACCCAGAATGGCACATCATGCGTTTCTATCGCCCCAAAGCTAAACAGAGCAAGCGTTATAATCCCCATTGTTTTTTGAGCGTCATTTGAGCCGTGGCTAAATGCCATTATGCCGGAAGATACAAGCTGTAACCTTCTGAAATGTTTGTTAATAAAGTCGGGATTTGCTTTGTGGAAAGCCCAAACCAGAATTAACATAAAGCTAAAGCCTATAACCAGACCTAAAACAGGAGAAGTTATCATCGGAATAACTATTTTATTCATTACCCCTTCAACATTAATAATATTTATGCCTGATTTAACCGTTGAAGCGCCGATAAGTCCGCCGATTAAAGCATGTGAAGAGCTTGAAGGAATACCGTAATACCAGGTTATAAGATTCCAGATGATTGCTCCAAGAAGCGCGCAGAGAATAACTGTCTGCGTCGTGGTGTCTATGGTTAAAATACCTTTGCTTATTGTCTTGGCAACATGTGTTCCCGAGAATGCCCCGATAAAATTAAACACCGCGCCGTATATTACAGCGTTTCTGGGGGTTAAAACCTTTGTGGCAACTACTGTAGCAATAGCATTTGCCGAATCATGAAATCCGTTAATGTATTCAAAAACCAGCGCCGCTATTATAACTAAAATTAATAATATTACTGTTAATGTCATATATTCTCTCACTTAAAGTTCAAACTGCTATTTTTTCTTAAATTAACTGTGTTTAAGCACAATTCTTACAACTTCATCAGAAATGTCAGAACATGTGTTTAATGCATTTTCTATTGAGTTATAAATATCTTTTAGCTTTATGACCGTTAATGCGTCATATTTTCCGGAAAATAAATCTTCAAGATGTTGAACAAAAAGTTCATCTCCAGCGTTTTCGATCTCTTTAACCTTCTGACTGCTTTGTATAATCCTTTTCATATCGCTTACTTTTTTTAATTCCGATAGTATGTGCCTAATCTCGTTTGAAGCTTCCACAAGAAGGTCCACATGTTTTTCTATATTTGAAAAATAAGCCTTAAGATTGTAAATCTTAAGGTTTTGGTAAGTTTTTGTAATTTTTTTGTTAATTCTGTTTAATTTACTTGCGATATATTGAATATCTTCCCTGTCTATAGGTGTTACAAACGTTTTGTTTAATTGTTCAAGAGTTTCTTTTGCCAATGAGCTGCTTATTTTTCTTAATTCCTTTATTTTTATCAATCTTTCAGGATCAAAATCTCCTTTCAACAAGCTTTTAAGGATGAGAGCCGATTCACAGCAAACACAAGAACTCTTTTCAAAAAGCTCATAAAAAATTTTTTCTTCCGGCGGCAGAATTAATTTTAAAATATTAAAGTTACTCATTTTATACTTTCCTTTATATTCATTTTTTAAACGTAGACACTTGAATTCTTTACCAAATAAAAAAAATTTTAAATCAAATGTTACGGATAATTAAGTAGTTTTCTGATTAAAATAAACATGAATAAGGTATAAATAAAGATTAAATGTCATTATAAAGCTGTTTAATTCATGAAAAATAAAGCCAGGATAAATTACAGCAATTAAAGTATACAAAATACCTTGTATTTAAGACAATCTTTGATTATAAAAACATTAATTTTGAATAATATACTAGTTATTAAGAGATTATGAAGAATTGTAGCAATAAAATTTTGATTTTTGTTTTTTTTTACAAAAATTTAGGATTATAATTTAATTTAAGAATAATAGGTGTTATTATGACATTTATTTTAGTTGTTAATATGCATTTGGAGGGAATATGCGAAAACAGAACTGGTATTCCAGGTTGATGAGTAAACCCGCATTAGGGGTTTTGTTGATGTTTTTAGCTTCACATCCGGCTTTTGCCAGTGAAGCAAATTTAGTTGTTCCTAACTTTTCAAGTCATTTCACATCTTATAATTTATTATTATGGGGTATGGGAGCTTGTGTATTAGGATTATTATTCGGTGTTCACGAATATTTTAAAGTTAAGGCGCTTAAAGCGCATGAATCAATGTCGCAGATAGGAAATTTGATTTTTGAAACCTGTAAAACATATTTAGTTCAGCAAGGCAAATTTTTAATTGTGCTTGAGCTATTTATTGCTGTATGTATAGGTTTTTATTTCGGATTTTTAGAAAAAATGGATATTAACAGCGTGCTTATGATTTTGGCATGGTCTGTTGTTGGTATCTTAGGTTCTTATGGAGTTGCCTGGTTCGGCATAAAAATGAACACAATGGCAAATTCAAGAACAGCGTTTGCGGCTCTTGAAGGAAATCCGTTAAAAATCCTTTCAATTCCTCTTCAGGCAGGAATGAGCATTGGGGTTTTACTTGTAAGTATCGAATTATTAATGATGCTTACAATTCTTTTATTTGTTCCGGGAAAACTTGCAGGAGCTTGTTTTATAGGCTTTGCGATCGGTGAATCTTTAGGTGCAAGCGCGCTTAGAGTAGCCGGCGGAATCTTCACAAAAATTGCCGATATCGGCTCAGATTTAATGAAAATCGAGTTAAAAATCAAGGAAGACGATCCTCGTAATCCTGGCGTAATTGCGGATTGCACAGGCGATAACGCTGGGGACAGCATTGGACCTACTGCTGACGGATTTGAAACTTACGGAGTAACCGGCGTTGCTTTAATCAGTTTCATTTTACTTGGCGTTCAACAGGAATTTCAGGTTATTTTATTAACCTGGATATTCGTAATGCGCTATTTAATGATCTTTACGTCAATCGGCGCATATTGGATAAATAACGGCATTACTAAAATTTATGCCGGAAGCGCGAAAAAATTTGATTTTGAAATACCTTTAACAAATTTAATCTGGTTAACTTCAATTTTATCAATGGCAATGACTTTTGGGGTTAGTTACTGGCAATTATCAGAGTTAGGAAACAATTTGTGGTTAAGTCTTGCGGCAATTATAAGCTGCGGAACATTAGGCGCGGCATTGATTCCGGAATTAACCAAAATCTTTACCAGCACAAAAGCTACACACACAAAAGAAGTTGTCAGAGCCTCCAAAGAAGGTGGCGCTTCTCTGACAATCTTATCAGGCTTGGTGTCAGGAAATTTCAGCAGTTTTTGGATTGGCATGGCATTTGTTGCATTAATGGGCATGGCTTATTATGCAAGCACATTCTTCCCTGAAAATCTGATGATTTATCCTTCAGTCTTTGCATTTGGTCTTGTTGCATTCGGATTTCTCGGAATGGGACCTGTAACAATTGCTGTAGACAGCTATGGACCTGTTACTGACAATGCTCAGTCTGTTTATGAACTGTCATTAATTGAAGAAATTCCTGATGTTCATCAAAAAATTGAGAAAGAATATGGCTTTAAAGCTGATTTTGAAGTTGCCAAAAAATATCTTGAAGAAAATGACGGCGCAGGAAACACATTTAAAGCCACTTCAAAACCTGTATTAATTGGAACTGCTGTTGTTGGAGCCACAACAATGATATTTTCATTAATACTTGTTATAAAAGAAACTCTTGGAATTGACCCTGAAATGATCCTGAACCTTTTAAATCCGTTCACTCTTCTTGGATTTATCTCCGGCGGAGCGGTAATTTACTGGTTTACAGGCGCATCTACTCAGGCGGTTACAACAGGAGCTTACAGCGCTGTTAAATTTATTAAAAACAATATAAATCTTGATGATGACTCCACTAAGGCTTCAATCGAAAATTCAAAGGAAGTGGTTAAAATTTGCACAAAATATGCTCAAATGGGTATGTTTAACATCTTTATCGCTTTATTCTCCTTTGCATTAGCGTTTGCGTTTCTTTCTGCTCCCGCAACGTCAAATAACCCCATTTCATTTTTTATAAGTTATTTGATTGCAATTGCTGTGTTTGGGTTATTCCAGGCGATTTTTATGGCAAATGCTGGCGGTTGTTGGGATAACGCAAAGAAAATTGTTGAAGTTGAATTGCATGAAAAAGGAACGCCGTTACATGAAGCTACAGTTATTGGCGATACTGTAGGCGATCCTTTCAAAGACACTTCATCCGTTGCAATGAACCCTATTATCAAGTTCACAACTTTATTCGGACTTCTTGCGATGGAAATTTCAATAGCAGAAAGCTTTAGAGGAATTGCTCCTTATGTGGGACTAGTATTTTTAGCAATAGGTTTATATTTTGTTTATAGATCATTCTATAATATGCGTATTCCTGTTGAAGAAACTCTTGTCAACGCAGAAGGCTCATCAGGCAAATGCGAAGCTGAAAAATGTTGTTGTAAATAATAATTTGACATTTTTTAACGTCAATATAAAAAAAGGGGCTGTCTAAAAAGTAAATTTTAGCAACCTCTTTGTATAAAAAAAATAAATAAAACTGGCTCTATGCAACAGCCAGTTTTTTCATATTGTGCGCAATGCTCAATAAACCCCATTCTGTTTTA
>JAKLDH010000082.1 GCA_022703625.1 Cyanobacteriota bacterium
TTCGCCAGCCGCTACGCCGTTTTAAGGGCATGCGGCTCGCAGGCTTTGCCTGCGAGCCGCATAAAAAATTAAAATAAAATTTCAATCTATTTCAGCGTTTCGACTAATTAGCAATTCGAGTTATTTACAGATGTAATTTAAACATTACTAATACCAAGTTGCAATCAATATAGTATTAAATCTCCCTCCCCCTGCCCCCTCCCCAAGGGAGGGGAGGAAGAGTTGATAAGGGTTTTGCCGGCGTAGCCGGCAAAACCCTTATCAAAAAATAATACTCTTTTGATTGCAACTTGGTATAATTTTTTTTTTATAAAAATAGCAATTTAAAAAATCTTTTTGTTTTTATATTAATAACAAGGGACAAAGGGAAAATTTAATTTTAAGGAAAAGGGATTAAATTGAGTTACTAATTAATTTTTTTAAGCGTCATTCTGAGGGCTTTAGCCCGAAGAATCTCCTGTTTTTGGCAATTGGTTGCGATCCTTCGCTCCGCTCAGGATGACGGTTTCAGCTAATTAGCAATTTGCGTTAAATACTCTTTTGATTATAAATTAGTATAAAGACATAAAATTATAAAAGGGAAGGAATAGGAATAAGTTCGGTAAAAATTAAATATTATTTCGGAGAAAAGAGGATAAACATAAAGAGAGCAGGATATTCGAGGAAATAATAAATCATTTCTCTTTATTAGATGTACCTTATATACCTCTTTCACCTCACATTAATTTATTTCGGTAAAGGAACCTCCTTTACTTTTTTTTTGCCGAAAATATAGTGATCAGTAAAAATTTTTTAGCGACGCCTTATAGAGTGTAATTAAGAACACTTGTTAAATCTTTATCTCCTCTGCCTGATAGACAAACAACAATTATATCTTTGCGATTAGTTTTAGGCATTAGTTTTTCCAGATAAGCAAGCGCATGAGAAGATTCCAGCGCGGGAACTATGCCTTCTTTTTTTGATAACAAATTGAAAGCCGTTACCGCTTCGTCGTCTGTTATTGAAAAATATTTTACCCTGCCTGATTCTTTAAGATAACTATGTTCAGGACCTACGCCCGGGTAGTCAAGACCGGCGGAGATACTGTAAGCTTCCTGAATTTGTCCGTAAGCGTCCTGAAGAACATAGCTTAAAGAGCCATGCAGAACTCCGGGCGTTCCTTTTGCCATGCTTGCGGCTGTTTTATCAGTGTCAATTCCAGCCCCAGCCGCTTCAAGTCCTATTATATTAACGCTTTCATCATTTAAAAAACTGTAAAACATTCCCATTGAATTACTGCCACCGCCGATGCAAGCTAATAAGTAATCAGGCAATTTGTTTTCCTTCTCTAAAATCTGCAATTTTGTTTCTTTGCCTATTACAGACTGAAAATTTCTTACCATTACCGGATATGGGTGAGGACCAACCGTTGAGCCTATTACATAATATGTATTTTCAACATTGGCGACCCAATCCCTTATTGCTTCGCTTGTAGCGTCTTTCAAGGTTTTACTTCCTGAAAAAACAGGTATAACTTTAGCTCCAAGAAGTTTCATCCGTTCAACATTAAGAGCCTGTCTTTTTGTGTCCTCTTCTCCCATATAAACTTCACAATCCAGACCAAATAAAGCGCATGCCGTAGCGGTCGCAACTCCATGCTGACCGGCTCCGGTTTCTGCAATTATTCTATGTTTGCCCATTTTTTTTGCCAACATTACCTGCCCCAGCGCGTTATTAATTTTATGAGCTCCTGTATGGTTCAAATCTTCTCTTTTTAAATATATTTTCCCTTTCCCGTAATATTTGGTTATTTCTTTGGCAAAATATAACGGTGTTGGTCTTCCCGAGTAGTTTTTCATCAGGTTGTATAACTCGTTAAGAAATGAATCGTCATTCCATGCCTTGTTAAAAGCGTTTTCAAGCTCAAAAAGAGCGCTTATTAAGGTTTCAGGAACATATTTCCCGCCGAATTTTTCAAAACGCCCTTGTTGATTTGGCAATTTGTAGGGTTCTTGTTTTTCAAAATAATGCTTCAAAAATTTTTCTCCACAATTTATGTTTATTTTATGATTTTACATTAGGATACTTCTAAAAACCATCTTTTTGATTTACCGGTTTTTTTTAATCGTCCTCCTGAGGGCTTCAGCAATTTCGTCATTCTGAGGGCTTCAGCCCGAAGAATCTTGTTGTATTCATGCCATGAGATGTTTCGCTTCGCTCAACATGACAGTTTTTACGTTTAGGATGACAGTTCATGAAAAATTTAAATTATTTATTTAACAACTCAAGTTAATCAGCTTCAATATTTAAAATTCTTCCAACTTCAAGAGCAACAGCGTTAAATACCGGACCTGCGACTGTTGAGCCCCAGGAGTTATCTGTTTTAGGGTTATCAATAACAACCATTATCAATACTTCAGGATTTTTTGCGGGGAAATAACCTATAAATGAAGTGTATATTTGATTAGGCAAATAACCTTTGCCTTCAGGGTCAGGTTTTCTGGAAGTTCCCGATTTACCGGCAACTCTATATTTCTTGATTTTTCCGGCTTCAGAACTTCCATGCTCTATACTTCTTGAAAGAACATCGGTTATTGTTTGGCAAGTTTTCTCTGAAAGAATTTTTATTTTTTTTATTTTTTCAGGGTCATCTGTAGTTTTCATTACATGCGGAGTTATCCAGACTCCATTATTTGCAATAGCGGCAACAGCAGAAGCTATTTGGACAGGAGTTGCGGCTATACTATACCCAAAGGCTATTGACGCCTGAGTTATTTTTTCCCATTCATTCGCCTCGGGAATAATGCCGGCAGATTCGCCCGGAAGGTCTATGCCTGTTTTCATTCCTATCCCAAAAAGCCTAAGCATTCTGTAATGATCATAAGGTGACATTTTTAACGCTGCTTTTAAGCTTCCTATGTTACTGCTGTGCATAAAAAGATGCTCAAGATCAATAATTCCGGGATACGGATGGCGGTTGTAATCATAATTTTTAATTTCCCAGCCCTGAATTTTAATTTTTCCGGTGTCCTCCAATTTTTCATCTTTGGTAATTGCTCCTGTTTCTAACGCAGAAGCGATAGTAAGCACTTTAAAAGTTGAGCCTGGCGGATATACATCGCTTAATGCCCAATTTTTTATTACAGAAGGGCTAAATACATTGTAATTATTGGGATCATAGTTTGGATAAAGCGCAAAACCGAGAATCTCGCCATTTTTGGGATTTAAAGCTATAACAGCGCCTTTATCGGCTTTAGCTTTTTTTATCATTTTAGCAAGTTCGATTTCCGCAACATGTTGAATCGCTGAATCAATTGTAAGAACAAGTTTTGAGCCTTTTAGCGGCGAAGTAACATTTTCAGGTTCCGTGTTAAAATCATAAATAACATTGCCCCTGCCGTCGTATTCAATACGTTTGGTTTTCGGCATACTTGCCAAACTGCTTTCTCCTGTTCTTTCAACGCCTGCTGCGAGATTGGCGTCGAAATTGATGTATCCCAAAATATGCGCGGCAAGATTTCCCTGTGGATAAATTCGTTTACTTTTTTTTACAAAATCCAGTCCTCTTATTTTTCGTTTTAGAACTTCAGGTTTAATTTTTTCGTCAACCGTTATTGTGTCCACATTTTTTGCAAGAGAAATCGTTGAATATTCATATTTGCTTAATTTATCTTTTAAAAGCCATTCCGGCTGATTAAGATATTTAGCTAAAACTGAAGCTATTTCATCAGGAGTATTTTCTTTTTTATAATACCTCGGATGAGCATAAATATCGTATAAAGTAGTATCTCCGGCAAGCCGTATTCCGTTTCTGTCAAAGATTTCGCCTCTAAAAGAAAGGTCCCTGTCAGAGCTTCTGTTTATACCGGCTTTTTCTTTAAGGGTCGAGCCTTGTATTATTTGAAGAAATACCAGTTTTAATATTATAATTACAGCAAAACCAAAAATTATGCTTTGAATGATAATTGACCATAAATTATATTTTTGTGGATTTATTTTAAATAAAAATTTCATTTGTTTAATTTTTTCAGAAATTTATTTTTAATTGAAGGTAGTATAATTTTATTCTTAAATTTAACACAATTTAATTTTATAGTAAAAGTCATTATGGTTTTTGCGAGGGCAAAGGAAAAATAACTATAATTCAATTATAGTTTACGAATGGGCGGCTGGGGCTTCGCCCCAGCCGCCCATTCGTGTGAGAGGGGTGCCGCGCCCCTGAATTTTATTATAGAATTTACCAAAAATAAAATTTATTTTTTCTTAATTTGCGGGTGTTTTGCCAAAGGCAAAACACCCGCAATGCCTTTACCCAGCCCGAGCCGCCCCGCAGGGCGGCTCGGGCTGTAAATATCAGCTTTTTAACAAATTAACGAAAATTTATTTAGATTGGTATAAAAATATTATTATTTTAATTTTTTTATTTTTATTTTATAGTAAAAATCATTATTATACATACATCTAAGGAGTTAAGAATTGAGCGCAAAATTCAATATCGGCGTAGATTTAGGCGGAACTGACATTAAAGTTGCGGTTGTAGATTGTTTTGGACATGTCCTGCATTCGGATTGTGTTCCAACAGAAGCTCACAGAGGCTATGGGCATACTATAAACAATATCATCAAATCAATAAACAATATTTTGCAAAGAAATAACCTTGATATCAGCCAAATTAACAGCGTAGGCGTAGGGTGCCCGGGAATGGTTGATCCTGCAACAGGTTTGGTTAAATTTCTACCTAATATTCCAGGCTGGATTAATATTGAGTTGGCTGACATAATCGAAAAAGAACTTGAATTAAAAGCGGCTCTTGATAACGATGTAAGATGCGCCGCCCTTGGCGAACACAGCTTTGGAGCGGGTAAAGGATATAACAATATAGTTTGTCTTACAGTAGGAACAGGAATCGGCTCTGGAATAATTCTTAACGGAAAATTAATAAGAGGGGCGAACTCTTCCGCCGGTGAAATCGGGCATATGATTCTTCAGGAAACAGGAGGACTGTTTTGCGGATGCGGCGGCGCAGGATGCTTTGAAACCCTTGCGTCAGGACCTTCAATCGTTGAAATGGCGGAAAGATACATTTTAGGGGGAAAATCATCGAAATACAGAGAACTTGCAGGTGATGGAGCGATAACTCCTGAAATCGTCGCCAAAGCCGCAGGTTTTGGTGATGAAGTGGCTAAAACTATCTTTAAAACAGCAGGTTATTGGATCGGAATCGCTTTAACCAATGTCGTAAATCTTTTAAATCCTGAAATCATAATAATAGGCGGAGGCGTTGCAAAATGCGGCGATCTTCTTCTTGATCCGATAAGAAAAACCGTTCAGGAAAAAGCGCTTAAGACTGCAACCGAAAAACTTGAAATTGTGCAGGCAAAACTTGGCAATGATGCGGGTGTTATAGGAGCAAGCCTTCTTGTATGCAGTAATAATCAGGAAAAAAATGCCTGTACCGCCGGTTAATTTCAAAAATTAAAGGATGAAAAAGTGGGTTATAAAATTATTTCTAAAAAAAAATTAAGCGAAAACCTTTATGAATTGAAGGTTTTCGCTCCTTATGTCGTAAAAAGAGCTCAGGCAGGTCAGTTTATTATTATAAGAACTGACGAAGAAGGCGAAAGAGTCCCTCTTACAATTGCTGATATTGACAAAGAAAAAAATGAATTGACGATGGTATTTATGGCAGTAGGCTATTCAACAAAAAACCTTGCTCTTCTCAATGAGGGAGAAGAAATAAAAGATGTTGCCGGTCCTCTTGGGCTTCCTACTGAAGTAAAAAATTTTGGAACGGTTGTATGCGTCGCAGGAGGATACGGAGCGGCTCCCGCATATTTGATATCAAAAGCCTTTAAAGAAGCGGGAAATAAAGTTTATATCATCGTGGGGGCAAGAAATGCCGAGCTTATTTTCTGGCGGGATAAAATGAAATCTGTAAGCGATAAATATTTTATAACCACTGACGATGGCTCTCTTGGCAAACAGGGACTTGTTACAGGTCAACTTGCCGAAATTATAAAACAGGAAAAAATAGATCACGTTATGGCGATAGGTCCTGTTCTTATGATGAAAGCGGTTGCTGACCTCACAAAAGCAGAAAGCATCTATACAACAGCGAGTATGAATACGATTATGGTTGATGGAACCGGAATGTGCGGATCGTGCAGGCTAACAGTCAACCGAGAAGTTAAATTTGCCTGTGTTGACGGTCCTGATTTTGACGCTCATAAAGTTGATTTTGATGAAATAATAAAAAGAATTTCTATATATAAAGATCAGGAAAGATGTTTTGATGAAAATTGCAGGCTGTTAGGCAGTTTCAGTCAACAATAGGGCGCGGCGCTGAGTAGTGGTATAGCTGGAGTTTCGGCTTCGCCGAAACTCCAGCTAATTAAGACTTTACAATAAACGCCCGCTATACCCTTTTTTTACAAATTAACATAATTTTTTTTAGATTGATATATGATAAATAAGTCAAAGAATTAAACTTAAAAAAATTTATGCAAAATATTTTAAAATTAAATGATAAAACCTGGCAAAAACTAATGCTGCTTATAACCAGCACGCTGGTTATAATGGCAGACTTAACAGTATCACCGATTTTACCCAAAATACAAGAGTTTTTTGGCAATATTTCTAATATAAACTTTCTTGTAAAGATGGTTTTAACCATGCCTGCTCTGTTTATAGTAATAAGTTCCCCATTTATAGGCTATCTGCTTGATAAATACGGCAGAAAAAGAATAATTCTCGCCAGTATTTGTGTTTACATTATAGCGGGAACTTCAGGGTTCTTTGCGAATTCAATTTATGAGCTTCTGACCGGCAGGGCTTTTTTGGGAATCGCGACTGCCGGCATTATTACGGGATGCAGCGCTCTTGTCGGAGATTATTACAAAGGCGAAGAAATTGCTAAAATGATGGGTTTACAATCAACTTTTATAGGCTTTAGCGGCTTGATATTCCTGTTTTTAGGCGGACTTTTAGGGGATATACACTGGAGAGCAACCTTTCTTGTTTACCTTTTGCCTGTTATTTTAATTTTTTTATTCTCTAAATATATAAAAGAGCCTGTAAATAAGAAAAAATTTCAGCAAAATGTAAACCCGCTTGATATTAATAACAATATATTTATTAAAAAGCTTGTTAGCATTTACTTAATAGCGTTTGGATTGATGATTTTCTTTTATATGGCTCCTTTACAGATTCCTTTTTATTTAAAGTCAATAACATCAATAAATAATGCTCAGGTTGGTCTTACAATTGCTATAATGCCACTTTTTTCAGCTATCACAGCAATATTTTACAAAAATATAAAAAAATATTTTTCTTTTAGAAGTGTTTTTTTAATTTCATTTTTTATAATGGGAATAGGCTATTTA
Source organism: Cyanobacteriota bacterium (assembly GCA_022703625.1). Taxonomy (GTDB): domain Bacteria; phylum Cyanobacteriota; class Vampirovibrionia; order Gastranaerophilales; family UBA9971; genus JAKLDH01. The sequence continues at coordinate 7,362 of JAKLDH010000082.1, forward strand.
ACGATATCTTCCTCTCCTCAATATATATTTTCCGCAATAGGACTTGGTTTTGCGGGCGCGGCGATGGGTATGATAATTCCCAATTTAAGAGCATGGATTGGATCATGCAGTGATTCAGCGTTTCTTGGCAGAGCTTTTGGCGGATTGACGGCAAGTATTTATCTTGGTCAATTTTTTTCACCGATATTTGCGGGATACATGATTCAATTTATCGGAATCGCAGCAGGATTTGCCGTTGCAGGCAGTTTTTTGCTTTTAATTTCATTAGGTTTTGTTTTATTTCAAATTAAATCTATTTAACCAATAAAGTTAATCTAATAAATATCCCGCTTCTACAGAGCCTGGTTCAACAGTAATTTTACCTGTCTTAAATATATAAATATCAAAAACATCTTTATCTGTTCCGGTAGTTGAATTTCGTCCGTTTGAACCATTAATGTCAACGCTTATTTTTACGCATTCCCCGGTTGTTCCGGTTGGACACTGATCTTCCTCAAAATCATTGTCCATATTATACCATTTCATGCCGTTTGTAGTACTTGCGTTTGGCTCAGTAGGAATTACAGAGTCAAAAGTATTGGAGCAGTATATTTCACCTATTGTATTAGTTTTAGAAAAGAAATTTTCGCAAAAAGTATTATTTGAGAACTCTCCGCTTGGATATACGGAAATATCATTAATTAATTCGTTTACAACCTGTTCTACACTTTGAAAAGCTGATTTAAATACGGGTTTATAGCTTGAAATGATTGATTGGGTAACAATTGGAATTGTTAGAGCAGATATCATGCCGATTACAAATAAAGTGATCAGCATTTCGCCTAAACTAAAAGCTTTTTTCATCTTATATCTCCAAAAAAATATTTTTTTATTTATTTTAATAATATTACCATAATTTCTAATATATCGACTATTTTATACTAATCTTAAATTCACGCTAAAGTGTAAAACTATTATTTAGAAGATTTGATAGGGTTTTGCAAATATACTATGCCAATCAATTTAAAAAACCGTTAAATAAAAAAGATGGTTTTTGTAAATCCTTAATTAGCGGGTGTTTTGGCTTCGCCAAAACACCCGCTATGCTCTTACTCAGCCCGCGCCGCCCGCAGGGCGGCGCGGGCTGTAGATATTAGCTTTTTAATCAATTAACGAAAACTTATTTGGATTGGTATAGAATAAAAATAAATTTCAGATTTTTGTTAAATTGTTTTTGTTGTTCGGCGGCTTCGCCGCCGAACAACAAAATCCCAAATTCATTTTAAAAGCAGTATAATTATTAAAAAAGGAGAATATTATAAAATTTAAACCTTTAAATTATAAAGAATTGTATATATCTTTTGAAAGATTAACCCGTTTTAATACGCCTTTTGAAAAGCTGGAAAGAGTCCATAAAGAACTCTTGATAAAACATTCCATTGAACCTAAAATAAATTCAAAAAATTTCTGGAATTATGATCTTTCAGAAATAAACCGGTTTTTTCAATATTTATGGAACAAATCCCTTGAGAATACAGATGAAATTGATCTTAAAAATTATAAAATAAATTTATACCTTGCTTTTGAGGAATTAAAAGAATATTCTGCGGCAGAATTTTTAAAAAATTTAATTCAATCCGGCAAGCTTAATGTTTATAATCCGGAAAAAGAATATCCTGAAAACTTTAATTTTTGTAACGAGGAGGATTTTAAACAAATAAGCGAAATTTTTAAAAAAGCAGGACTTGTTAATTTGGAAATTTACAATAAATTGGAAGGTTTTAATGAGATTGAGAAACTTTTTATTTCTTACAAAATGAATTTTCCTATAAATATACATGGTTTTTTAAATATTTTAAAAAAAGAAAAAAAACTGACTTCGGGAATGAAAAGGCTTATCTGGATTGATGATTATATAAACAGGCATAAATTAAACATTGAAAATAATATTTCAAAAGAGAATCTTGAAAAAATTTACGCTCAAGCCAGGCAATATCGAGAAAAAAATGACTCTTTAAACCCGATTGAACTTTTAATCCTGGCGGAAGGAACTACAGAAGAAATTTTATTGCCGGTTTTTTCAAGGATTGCAGGTTTTGATTTTAATAAAAACGGCGTAAAAGTTATTTCTTCAGGCGGCAAAAATCAGGCGGTAAAATTATATTTTAAATTATCCCGGGAAATAAATTTGCCAATCCTTATGATATTTGATTCTGACGCATCAGAAGAAGCTGAAATAATTAAAAACAACTTAAGAAGCATTGATGATATTTATATTATTTCAAATGGCGAATTTGAAGATATATTGCCTGACAGCCTTATTTGCAAAGCTGTAAATATTCACTACAGACTCACAGGCTCAATTAATTTTTCTGATATTCAAGGCTTAAGTAAAAAATATCAAGTTTTAAATAATCTTTGGAAAAAAAAAGGATTTGGAGAATTCAAGAAAGTTGAATTTGCAAGGATTATAGCAAAAAATATCAATAAAAAATCTGATCTTTCAGAGGAATTAGGGTTAATTTTTAAAAAAATCTTTATGATTATTGATAATTATAGCAAAAATTTTTAAAATATTAGAAGAAGTGATAAGGTTTTTGCCGGCGTAGCCGGCAAAAACCTTATCAAAAAATAATGCTCTTTTGATTGCAACTTGGTATTGCATAAAAACTTTTTATGACAAGTTTTGATTTATTTTGGTTTTTATATTTATAACAGGGGACAGGTTAAAAAATGAACGATTTTATAAATATTTACCTAAAAAGATATAAGACTGATTATGCGGGGAATGCGCAAGCGTTATCCGCTTCAGGCATTAATTATAGCGATAATAAATCGGGAACGACAAGTCCTATAAGCCGAGAAGCAAATAATGCGCCAAATCCCTATCCTGACGTAAAGTTTATGTATTCGACGATCTCTTCTAATCTGGACAAGGAGAGCAATATTCTTTTAAACCAATTGTATAAAAAAGGAGAGCTTTTTGACAGAAGCTCAAATGACGGCTCTTCTACGCTTGAAAATTTTTATAAAATAGTAACAAAACCTCGCCTGGCTTATTTTGACAAAAGAAATATAGTCAAAGAAACCCTAAAAACGCTAAATGATCCGTATATAATAACTCAAAACCGTGAAGATTTCACAAAAATTTCACATGGAAGTCTGATTAATATTGTAAAAACAGAAAATAAAAAACTTCAGGAGAAAATAAAGACCGCAAGTAAAAATCACGGGATTAATCCTGATGACATAGGAGATAAATACCCGATTAAACCTGAAGAATTACTTAATATACACGGGTCAACATGTCCTGCGGCGAGTATAGAGTTCAATCTTGCCGACAGAAGACCTGCGGAATTTGCGCGGTATGTTGAAGGGCTGACAAGTCCTGAAAAAAGCGTTAAAACAAAAATTAAATATTCTGATCTGTCCCCTGACATAACAGAATCTCTTAATGCTCTTATCGAACAACATTCTGACTTTAAACCTCTTAACTGGGATAATATTGAGGTTACAGTAAGACCGGACGAAAACGCTTATTTAAATGCCAATATTCAGCAAAATCACAGGGCAAAAAACACAAGATCAATGGTTGATGTTCTTTTGCAGTCAGCTTTTATGCAACTTGGAAGCAGAGGGACTTATAACACGCTTACAGACAAAAGGTCCAAGGAAGTAGGAGGCGGAGCAGGGCTTAATCAGTTTGAAATTGCTTTTGTTGAATCTATTGTTGACAGCGACAGTAAAAAAATGCCTATAATCTATATGGAGCTTAATGATGATTTAACTAAAGTTTTAAAATACAATTATGACTTTAAAACAACAAAAAAACACCTTGTAAATTCACTGGATATGGGGAAAAATATAATTACCGGTTTTTTAACAGATGTTGAAAAAAATGGAAATATTGCGACTCCGCAGGGGCATGAAGTCTTGCTGACGGGATATAGATATGATGAAAAAGGCAAGCTCTGGCTTAAATATAACGATACTGACGACGGAGATTATTTTCAGCCTTCCTGGACAGATGCGGATGAGTTTATTCCGAAAATTCACCATGCAAATATTCCCAGAGATGTTTTACAGGAAAAACCAAATTATCCCGGCATTGGCTATCTTTATTTACAGGACTATAAAAATTTAAAAAATGGAAATAAAAAAATGCCTTCATAAAAATGTCCCCTGAATGTATTTCGGGATCTGACACGAAGTTGTAATCTTGGTAATTTGCTAAAAAGCTGATATTTATAGCCCGCTCCGCCCAAAGGGCTGAGCGGGCTTAATTAAGTCTTTATAAAACCCATCTTTCTACTCAGGATGACGGTTTCGGCTAATTATACCAATCAATGAAAGAAACCGGTAAATAAAAAAGCTGTTTTTGTAAATCCTTAATTAGCGGGTGTTTTGGCGAAGCCAAAACACCCGCTATACCCTTACTCAGCCCGTGCCGCCCGCAGGGCGGCACGGGCTGTAAGTATCAGCTTTTTAACCATTTAACGAAAACTTAGTTGGATTGGTATA
>JAKLDH010000083.1 GCA_022703625.1 Cyanobacteriota bacterium
AATCTAAAATAAGAAATAATTATGCGGAAAAAAATGAAGAAAAAAATATTATTTAACATTATCTTTTTAATAATAGCTGTTTTTCAGTTTGCTGTTTTTTGTGAACCGCTGGAAGCGGCTAAAAAAGCTAAAGGTCTTGACGAAGAACAAGTTAAAAAAATAGAAGAAAATATAGATATTTTAACTAAAAAAATTCACGCTTATAGCCTGTTTTCTCCGGAAGATAGTGATATACTCGTTGAAATAAAGAGTCAGCTTAATTCTATTGCGGATACAAATCTTAAAGACCCGCTATATGCAAAACTTTTTTATAATGCGGCTTTTTTGTTCAAAGAACGAGAGTACAATCAGGACGCAATTCAATGTTTTAATGTTGTTATAAAAAATTTCCCGGAAACAGTTTATTCCAACAGGGCATTAAGTGAATTGAAAAAGTTGGGCGTAAATCTTGAAGAAGCAACAGATGAAACTACCGGCGAGAAGCAAGACTGATAGCTAAAGAATCAGCTACCGCCTGTGGATTAACATAACTTTTTAGCTCAATCAGAGCTTTTTGGATACTCTTTACCTGGTTAATCAATCTTAAACAGTACTCCTTATTGCCTGAAGCTTGCCTGATTTGCAAAATCAGATATCTTTCAAGCCTATTAATCGCCTCTTCCAGCGTTAAAGAGTTCTCTTTTGCCAGCTCAATAAGTTTTTCCGAATACAAAATTCCTTCAGCTGCTGAATTTGGCGGAAAATTTCCGAAAAAATTTTCAAAAACCTGATCTTCAATATAATTTTCAGGATTATATTTCAAAGAAATCGCCTGTGATCGGGAAACAATTGTGGAGATCATATCTTCTTTATCTTTTGTGAAAAAGAAAAAAGTTACTCGTGGAGGCGGTTCTTCTATTATTTTCAACAAAGCGTTTGCGGGCTCTGAATGGAAAGTTTTATAGGAAAGGGGCAGGGGCAGCCAGCTTTCACGCTCCGAATTGGAATTTTCAAGAACAGGCGGGGCTATAAAGTCTTTATAGTTGCCCCATAATTGCTCTGCTTTTGATTCATATTCCTTTCCTTCCTTTGCGTCAGTAAAAACAATCACTCTATGATACTGAGAAGACACAGACAAAGCCTTTTTTAAAAACCTAGCCTGATCTATAGTTATTACAGTTTTGGGTTTTCCGTCTTTATTGGCGTGAATATAGTCTATGGGAGAGATTGTAATAACCGCCGGATGCCTGTTTTGCCTTATCCATTGACAGTTATTACAGGCACAATTTTCAGTTTTATGAGAACAATTAAGTATTCTGGCTGTTTCAAGGGCGAGAAAATACATATCTATAGTATTATTGCCGGTCAAAAGATATGCGTTCGCAAGCTTTTCCTTTCCCGGAATCAAAGCTGATTCCAAAAACCCGGAAACAAAGGGCTGATTTAGTTTTAGTTGTTCTTTAAACATAATTTTATTTCCATTTAAGATAAGACTAGCAATTCCATTGCTGTTTCAGGGAGGAGTCCGCCGGATTTCATTTTGTATTCCGCTTTTTTTAGGTTTTCTCTTAACAGAAAAAGCCTTTCTTCAGGAATTTTTTTGAGTTTTTCCATCTCTTTTTCAACCACAAATGCCGGCAGATTTATACTTTTTGCAATATCATAAGCTTTTTTTGATTTGGCTTCAAGCTTTATCTTTAGCCATCTCCTGGTTACTGTTTGAAGCGTAGCCGCTATTTTTACAGGGTTATTTTTTTCAAAAAGCTTATGCAGTTCAAATAACGCCTGCGCTTTATCTTGTTTTAGCCAGTAATCAGCGAATAAAAACACATTTTCGCTGGTTGAAACCACTTCTTTTACATCGTTAATAGTTATCGCTTTTCGAGGATGCATTGCCACGCTTATTTTTTCAAGTTCCAGATCAATTTTTCGCAAATCGGCGCCGATATCCTGCAACAAAGATATTGCCGCATCACGGCTGATTTTCAAGGATTTTTGAGATGCCTGGTTTGTAATCCAACTTATAATTTTAGCGTCTTCATAATATTTAAACATAGGAAATTCAACGATTTCGCCTGTTTTTTGAATCGTCTTTACAAGTTTCATTGCGCTGTCAATTTTTTTAGCGCTTTCTCTTTCTACAGGACAAACAAATAACAAATGAATACGTTTATCAAGCTTTTCTATATTGTCAGACAGCTTTTGCATTAATGGATCAGTAGTAGAAACAGCTCTTTTGCCCCTGAAAAACAAGGTGGAAGTCCTGACTTCAATAAGCAAATTCCCGAGCATCATCGGAAGTGTTTGTGTGGCTTCAACAAGGATTTTTAAATCCGGTTCATTCAGAATTCTATGATTTAATGCGCTGAAATTTTGGTCAAGAACTTTTTTCCGCAGCTCTTTAACCGCATTATCAAGATTAAATTCCTCTTCACCCCAATATATATATACAGGCATGGCTTTTCCTTTTATGTTTCTATAAAAAATATAGCTAAATAATGATTATTTTACAAATTCTTAGACAAATTTTAACTTTTCCAAGTTTTTATAAATATATAAAAGAAAAGGAAGTTTAAGGGAGTTGTTATGCCAGGAATTCAAGTGTTTCAATCGTTAAGAAAGGTTATTTCAAAAAGGATTGATATTTCTGCAATTTCAAATCCTTTTCTTATAAAACAAAGAATTGAGTCAAATGCAGGAAAAACTTTAAATATTAAAAGCATTAATCCTGAATCAGATTATTATAAATTAACTATCGAAGACTTTAACCATTCTTCTGATAAAAAATTTGTATATCTATATAGGGGTTTAGCAAATGTTGATAAAACTGAAATAAAAAACAAGGCTCATTTGTCTTTGTTGTCCAGCATTGGAAAGGGGTTGAAGTTTCTAAAGAATAGTCTTGGACTTGAAACTAAAGATAAATTATCTTTAATGCGACATTTTTCAGGCTTAACTCAGGGTTATGACCCGATACTTCATACTTCCAGGTCAAGACGAACAGCTTTAAATTTCGCAGATAAAAATGGAACAATAATTACATACAAAATTCCTGTTTCTTTTATTGAGAAAAAAGCGGTTTCAGGGCATGTTGCGGAGCAAGAAATAGATTTCTTTTTCGGTATTCCTAAAAAATATATCTATAAAATAAAAAACATCGGTAAAAAAGAAGCTACCGATATTCTTTATTTTAATCATACTAATGGTAAAAATTCTAAATCTTCAGATATTATTGAACTTAATAAAATAAATATACGGAATTAATTTATAAAAAGAACTTAATTTACCAGATTGTTATAAAATTTCTATCAAATTCATGCCGCTCTTTTAAACAATTCGTGGTAAAGATTGTCTAAACGAGCGTTAACAGCATCTATACGAGATAAAAGAATCTTAAAATTGTCTTCCATTTTCGCATTTAATTGTTTCTCCGAATTTATGTCCCAATCGTCCAACTGTTAAGGTATTCGTTCATTTCAGGAGTTAAGACGTCAATTTTTACGCCCATCGACTCAAGTTTTAGCGTTGCAATTTGCTGGTCAACTTCCTCAGGGAGAACATAAACTTTGTTTTCAAGCTTGCCTTTATTTAAAACCAGAGATTCAACGGCTAACGCCTGATTTGCAAAGCTCATATCCATTACGCTAGCCGGATGACCTTCTGCGGCGGCTAAATTTACAAGTCTGCCTTCTCCAAGAACAAGAACTGATTTTCCGCTTTCAAGCGTATGTCTGTCAAGGAATGTTCTGATTTTTTTCTTTTCTTTAGTCATTTTATTAAGTCCAGCCATATCTATTTCAAGGTCAAAATGTCCTGAATTGCAGACTATTGCGTGGTCTTTCATTATTTTAAAATGCTCTGTGTTGATTACATGTCTGTTACCGGTAACAGTAATGAATAAATCGCCGATAGGAGCGGCTTCATTCATAGGCATTACCCTGAAACCGTCAAGTACAGCTTCAATAGCTTTTATCGGATCAACTTCTGTAACAATAACATTTGCGCCGAGCCCTCTCGCTCTCATTGCGCAACCCTTACCGCACCAGCCATAGCCGACGATTACCGCATTTTTTCCGGCTATAAGCATATTTGTAGCTCTTATTACGCCGTCAAGAGTGCTTTGTCCAGTACCGTATCTATTATCAAAAAAGTGTTTTGTCTGTGAATCATTTACCGCATAAGCCGGAAATCCTAGCATACCGTCTTTTTCCATAGCTTTAAGTCTTACTATGCCGGTTGTTGTTTCTTCTGTGCTGCCGATAACTTCTTTTACCTGCTCAGGTCTTTCTTTTGTAATCGTAGCGACTACATCAGAGCCGTCATCTATAATAACATGCGGTCTATGGTCAAGAGCAATATTTACATGTTTAAGATAAGTGGCTGTATCCTCGCCTTTTATCGCAAAAACAGGTATTCCATAATCTTTTACAAGTGAAGCCGCAACGTCATCCTGTGTGGATAAAGGGTTTGACGCAATTAACACAGCGTCAGCTCCGCCTTCTTTTAAGGTTCTGGCAAGGTTTGCCGTTTCTTTTGTTACATGAGAACATGCCGCTATTCTTATGCCTTTAAACGGTTGTTCCTTGGCGAATCTTTTTCTTATTGATTCCAAAACAGGCATGTCTTTATTTGCCCATTCAATCTGATTTTTGCCTGCTTCCGCAAGGTTAATATCTTTAATTTCATATTTTAATTTTGTTAATTCCGTCATTTTCTCTCTCTCCAATTCTTTATCTCAAAAAAAGTATAGCAAAAATATAATACAAGTAAAAACTCAATTTCTTACCGGTACTCTAAACGATATGTCATTAGCAATTCAGATTCACTTCTGTATAAATATTAAGCTAATTAGATGATATTTAATCTGTAAAACGTAATTTATAATTTTTTTGTAGATACATTTATCATTTTAAAGAGGTAATTCTATGTCTTATGCTTATATATGGTTAATAGCCGGTATTACGCTTTTAATTCTGGAAATTTTTACCGCTGATTTTCTTCTTGCAAGTATCGGCATTTCATGCCTAATTGCAAGTATTCCAGCTTTTCTTGGAACATCAATTGCCGCTCAAATAACGACTTTTTCAATAACGGCAATCATCGTTTTCGCTACAATAAGACCTTTTATCCAAAAAATTATCCAGGGAAAAAACCACGCAAAGGAACTCGGGCTTAATACCCTGATTAATAAGCGGGGTATTGTAACAGAAGAAATAAATAATTCTCAAAACAAAGGTCATATAAAGATTGACGGCGATATCTGGAGAGCTTGTTCGGAAACCGGCGAAAATATTGAAGAAGGGGTTTTTGTAAAAGTTAAAAGATCAGAAAGCATAACGGTTTATGTTGAAAGAGAATCTGAATAATATAGTAAAAAGCATTAACGTGTTAATTAGTTTTGTCATTTATATATATAAATAAAAAGGAGATGATTTTATGACAACGTTTTTTTTCTTTGTTCTAGTTGTATTTGTTATATCGCTTTTAAGCTCGGGCATCAAAATTATTCACCAGGCTGAAACAATGATTATTGAGAAGTTTGGAAAGTTTGACAGAAAGCTTGAAAGCGGAATAAATATTGTGATTCCGATTTATGAACAACCCAGAAAAATCAAGTGGAGAGAAGTTAAAACCGATCTACAGGGCAGAAATTACTATATTTACAGGGAAGTAGAGCGAATAGATCTTAGAGAAGCTGTGTATGATTTCCCAAAACAAAAAGTAATTACAGCAGATAATGCAGGAATTGAAATTAATGCCCTTATATATTTTCAGATAGTAGACCCTGTAAGAGCAACTTATGAAATAGCAAATCTTCCCGAAGCTATTGAAAAGCTTGCGCAAACAACCTTAAGAAACGTAATTGGAGAGCTTGAACTGGATCAGACACTTGTTTCAAGAGACACAATAAATGTTAAACTTAGAGAAATTCTTGATGACGCTTCAAATAAATGGGGTGTAAAAGTAAATAGAGTTGAACTTCAAGATATTACGCCGCCTAAAGATATTCAGGAAGCAATGGAAAAACAAATGAGAGCTGAACGGGACAAAAGAGCGTCTATTCTTGAAGCGGAAGGAGATAAAAAAAGCGCTGTTTTAAGAGCTGAAGGTCAGGCAGAAGCAAGAATTAAGGTTGCTGATGCCGAGAGAGAAGCGATCAGGCTTGTTACCGAAGCTATCGTAAATACAAAAAGCGATCCTGCCCAATATCTTATTGCTATCAAGTATCTTGAAACACTGAAAGAAATGGTTTCCGGCAGAGATAACAAGATTGTATACTTACCAATAGAAGCAACTGGCGTTCTTGGAGCTATTGGGGGAATTAAAGAAATGCTTGCCAAGACAACAGAATAAATACGCTATAACTTATTAAAAAACTGATATTGTATTCTGAAAAAGTTATTTTTATAGGCGGGGCAGGCGGCTTTGCCACCCGCCCCGTAAGAGATGGTTTCTGCGGGGTTTTCGGCGAAGCCGAAAACCCCGCAATACTCTTACTCATCTCGCGCCGCCCTGCGGGCGGCGCGAGATAAAATAAAAATCTACGCTAAAAAAAGGATTTTTTGAAAATTTATTTAATTTGTTAATAGAAAAACTCGAAAATTATATTAACTATAATATTATTTTGAATATATACTAAACGGCAAAACTAATTAAAATGACTTTTATTGTAATACTGACTTTATGTCAAAAGTAATTAAAATTAATTAAAAAAGAATAAATTAAAGTTTTGACTTTTAGAATAAGAGAGAAAAGGAAGATTATTTTATGATAACCGGCATGTTGAATATGATGAACTCGGTATTTCAAACTTCACCGGCAATTGCGCCGAAAGTTATGCCAAAAAGCATTGCAGAAAATCCGTTTGCTTCTCCATTTGTAGGCAAATCTTTTTCAGAGCAGTTATTTGAAGGTAAAAATCAACCGGTTAAAGGGGGATTTTTTGCAGGATATTATAACGGCAAAAAAAATATTGTTGGTCAAAAGCTTTTTATAAACGTTTAATGCCAATTAAAGAAACAGGTAAATAAAAAAGGCAGTTCTTGTAAAGAGCGCCCTATAATTTATTAGTTAAAAATGATAAAATATCAGAGTATAATTTTTTTAAAATTATTTTTATCTGATAGAATAAAAAAAACAATCTGAGGGTTAAAAGATGAGCAAAGCTTATCTATGCGTAGGATCAAATATCGGCGATAGGATTGGGTACTTGCAGCAGGCAAATTGCTTGTTAAAGGATACTCAAGGCATTACTGTGATTGATATTTCCAGTATTTACGAAACCGAACCCGTTGGATACAAAGACCAGGAATGGTTTGCAAATGCTGTTTTAATCATCGAAACTGATCTAAGCCCTAAAGACCTCTTAAAAGAATGTATGAGAATTGAAAAACAGCTTGGAAGAAATAGAGCCTGCGAAAGCAGATGGGGACCAAGAACGCTTGATCTGGACATTTTATTTTACGATGACGTAATTATTTCAGAAAATTGTCTTCAAATTCCTCATCCAAGACTTCATGAAAGAGCTTATGCCCTTGTTCCTTTACTCGAATTAGACCCTGATTTTATTCATCCTATACTTAAAAAAACAGCGCTTGATTTACATAACGAACTTGAAGAACCGGAAGAAGTATATTTATATGGCGCAAGAAGCAATTTCTAAAATACATAAATCTATAATTGAAAGCGGTAAAAAGCCTGCTTTTATTCCTTTTGTTGAAGTCGGTTATCCTGATATGGAGTTTTCAAAAGAGCTTTTTTATCTTTTTCAACAAAATGGCGCCGCCGCAATCGAAGTAGGCATTCCTTTTTCTGATCCTCTTGCTGATGGACCGATTATTCAGAATGCTTCAAAAATTGCGCTGCAAAACGGCGTTAATCTTCAAAAAACCTTTGATCTTCTTGGAGAAATCAAACAGGATATGAGCGTTCCATTAATTTTATTTTCTTATTTAAACCCTGTTTTAAGTTTTGGAACAGATAATTTTGTTCGGGAATTAAAGGATAAAAATGTTGCCGGTGTTATAATTCCTGATTTGCCTCTGGAAGAAGCGGAAGAATTATCGATTACTTTGAAAGAAAACAATATAGACCTTATTTTTCTGGTTTCTCCCACATCAGATAATGAAAGAATAAAAAATATTTCTAAAAAATCATCCGGATTTATATACTTAGTTTCTTCAACAGGTGTTACCGGCGTCAGAGAAAGTTTTTCCACCATGCTTGCAGGTATTTGCAAAAAAATAAAAACTGTTGTCGCTCTTCCTGTAGCGGTAGGATTCGGAGTTTCCAAGCCTGAACACATTAAAAACCTTAAAGAGATTAAGGTTGATGGAGCGATTATCGCAAGCTCTTTTATAAAAATAATAGATCAATATTCAGAGAACAGACTTTTAGCATTAAAAAAATTGGATGAATATATTAAAATGCTGTATCAATAAGAAATAAATAACTTGAGTTGCTAAATAATTTTAATTTTTTATTTATACCAATCCAAACAAGTTTTCGTTAATTGCCGAAACACCCGCTAATTAAGACTTTACAAAAACAGTCTTTTTTATTTAACAATTTCTTTTTAACATCACTATAGCAACTCAAGTTATTCATTATCAAAAATATTATTCTTTCCTTATTTATGATCTTCAGGAGCGAAAACCGTCTTTATTTTAAGCGGGGTTTCAATATCTTTGGCATAACCCTTGATTTGTATAAGTTTTCTTTCATTATCAGGCACAAAAACAACCGTTCCAGGCGAAACTGCATTTATAGAAAAAGCAGGATTTTTTCTGTTGACAGGGTTTTTTGTCGTTGGATTTAACGCTTCTATTGTAACAATCGCAACTTTTTCTGAGGTTGCGCCTGTTTTTAAGGCATATCTGCCGGCTATCGCAGAATAGGCTATGTCAACATTTGCTCGTACTGTGGCATGCTGTCTTTGCTCCGGCGAACTGAAAAATATCGGCGAAACAAATAATGCCGCTACTCCTAAAATAACAATCAAAACGATAACTTCTAACAGCGTAAATCCTTTTCTGTTTTTCATAATTGCAAGTTATAGCTCTCCTCGTGAAATTTTATCTATAAGTTCTGTTAATTTCTGACCTTTTTCAAGAGATTCATCAAGGTAAAATCTTAGCTCAGGCGTGTTTCTTAGCCTTATTCTTCTGCCTACTTCTTTTCTGACAAACGGCGCGGATTCCTCAATCGCCTCCATAACTCTCTGTTTATGTTCCTGTTCGCCAAAAATACTGATATAAACCTTTGCATGCTTATAATCTGCCGATAATTCAACGTCTGTTACAGAAATAATTCCTTCTATTCTCGGGTCTTTTATGCCTTTTTGAACGATATCACTAATTTCCTTAATAAGCGCTTTTTTGATTTTTTCCCCTCTAGTATTCATTTTAGATGCTCCTTTTTAGGATTTTATACGAGAGAATGTCTTTGAATTTCTACTTTAGTAAGCGCCTTAATAACATCTCCCACTTCAATATCGTTGAATTTATCAAATGACATTCCGCATTCATAACCGCTTGCAACTTCTTTAACGTCGTCTTTGAATCGTTTAAGCTGACTTAAATTGCCTTTATAGATTTCTTTTCCGTTTCTGAATATTTTAGCTTGCGTATTTCTTGCTATTTTGCCGTCAAGAACATAACAACCAGCAATTTTAACGTTTTTACCAACGGTAAATACTTGTCTTACTTCTGCCGAGCCTATTTCTATTTCTTTATATTCGGGTTCAAGAAGTCCAAGCATTGTTTGTTCAATATCTTCAAGCATTTTATATATAATATCATATTTCCTGATTATAACGCCTTCATCCCCTGCTATTCTTAATGCGTTGGAGTCTTCTTTTACTCCAAATCCGATAAGAATCGCATTGCTTGCAGATGCCAACATTACATCGGCTTCTGAAATATCGCCGACTCCAAGATGAACAATTTTTACAAAAATCTTTTTGGTTTCAAGTTGTTGCAGAGAAGAACTTATAGCTTCGGCAGAGCCATGTGTTCCTGCTTTAACTATGATATTAAGCTCTTTTGTTTCTCCTTCAACCTTTTTAAGCAACGATTCCCGCTTTATATTAACAGGCGAAATTGATTCCAGCCTTGAATTTTTGGATTCTTCTTTTCTTTTCCCGATGATCTCTTTCATTGTCTTGTCATTTTCGACAACATCAAAAATTTCTCCGGCTTCAGGAACTTCCGGCAAACCTAATACTTCTACAGGCGTACTTGGACCGGCTTTATGAATTCTTTTGCCGGAATCGTTAATTAAAGCCCTGACTTTACCTCCGACTGTTCCAGCGACAATGTAATCACCAACTCTTAAAGTTCCTGTTTGAACGAGGAAAGTGGCTATAGCTCCTTTTCCCTTATCAAGTTGCGATTCAATAATTACTCCTGTTGCGGGTCTGTCCGGATTTGCCTTTAACTCTTCAAGTTCAGCAACCAGCAAAATATATTCAAGAAGCGCGTCAAGATTTAATTCTTTTAATGCGCTTACTTCTACGGTAATCGTATCTCCGCCCCATTTTTCAGACACAAGCGCGTATTCTGTAAGTTGCTTTAAAACTCTTTCAGGATCAGCGTTGTCTTTGTCTATTTTGTTAACAGCTATAATAATAGGGACTTTTGCCGCTTTTGCATGGTTAATTGCTTCAATGGTCTGGGGCATGATTCCGTCATCAGCGGCGACAACAAGAACTACGATATCCGTAACTTTTGCTCCTCTTGCCCGCATAGCTGTAAATGCGCTGTGTCCGGGGGTATCTATAAAAACGATCTTTTTATTATTGATTTCTGCTGTATAAGCTCCTATTGACTGGGTTATGCCGCCAGCTTCCGTGCTCACAATTTTGTGTTTGGTTTTTCTTATTGCGTCTAAAAGAGTAGTTTTTCCATGGTCAACGTGTCCCATAATTGTTACTACAGGAGCTTTTTCAACCAATTTTGCTCCTTCTTTTTCTTCAGGTTTTATTGAATTAGAATCTTTTTCTTCGCCGGATTCTGTTTCCGGTTCAATTATTGTATATTCTAAGGCTTCAGCCGCTTTTTTAGCGGTTGCCACATCAAGGGTCTGATTGACTGTAGCCAAAATTCCCGATAACATTAATTGTTTTATAACAGCGGCAATACTTTCGCCTAATTTTTCCGCAAGTTCCCCAACTGTTAAAGGAGATTCAATGGAAACTTCCTTGACTTTTTCTTTTATTTCTTCTTCTTGCTCTTCTTTTGTCTTTTTTCTTTCGGCAAGTTTAGCCTGAAGTTTTTGTTCTTCAAGTTTTTCGCGTTTTAATTCTTCTTTATCTCTAAAATTATCTTTCTTTTTATTAGAATAATCTTCTCGGCGTTGAGGTTTTTCAAGACCTTCAGGAGCAAGCTGTTCGCCGGATTCAGGTTTTTTAAACGGTCTTGGAGGTCTGTTGTCAAATCCCGGACGCTGGTCAGGTCTTGGCGAATAAGGTCTTTGATCTCTTACTTCGCCTGCTGGTCTTTGTTCCTGTGGTCTGTCCTGATATGGTCTTGGAGGTCTGTTGTCAAACCCCGGACGCTGGTCAGTTCTAGGCGGATAAGGTCTTTGATCTCTTACTTCTCCTGCTGGTCTTTGTTCCTGTGGTCTGTCCTGATATGGTCTTGGAGGTCTGTTGTCAAACCCCGGACGCTGGTCAGTTCTAGGCGGATAAGGTCTTTGATCTCTTACTTCGCCTGTTGGTCTTTGTTCCTGCGGTCTGTCCTGATATGGTCTTGGAGGTCTGTTGTCAAACCCCGGACGCTGATCAGTTCTAGGCGGATAAGGTCTTTGATCTCTT
>JAKLDH010000084.1 GCA_022703625.1 Cyanobacteriota bacterium
TTCCTTTAATCTGGGGAATTGCAGCACCAAGAAAAGAAACCGCTTTTAAATACGGTTTTTTGCCTTCAAGTTCTCTGTATATTTCAACAGAAACTTTTCTGTATTTTCCTGCCTGTACAAAGTCTTTTAGCTCGTCTGCAACATCTCTGAAGGATGCTTTTAATTTGCCGTTTTCCGCTTTTAAACCAGATACCCAGCCGAATGCAGGTCCCTTTTGTTCGTGATCAAGGGTAATTGGAGCTTCGCAGAATTTAGGGTCATAGTTCGCAGCAAGAGCCGTTACATCCTGCGGAGAAAAAACTCCCTGCGGATAATTTCCTGCTTTAAATACTTCAAAAAATTTCATCTTTTTTCCTTCTTCTTTTACTGCTTATACGATAGGTTCAGATGTAATCAGCCTTAATCCTGCGTTAATTACTCCAAGTAAAGCTGCTTGAAGCTCAACAGGCACAACAAAACCTGTCTGGGATTGAACAACTATTCCGACAATAGATACGGCGTTAACCCAGAAAGTCTTTGACTGCCAGAATTTTTTACCTGTTTGCATAAGTTGC
The DNA here is from genome assembly GCA_022703625.1 of Cyanobacteriota bacterium. GTDB lineage: Bacteria > Cyanobacteriota > Vampirovibrionia > Gastranaerophilales > UBA9971 > JAKLDH01. The sequence goes on from JAKLDH010000084.1 coordinate 555, forward strand.
CTCCATAAAATTAGTACAAAAATTTTCACTGATTTTATGGGCAGTATAGAGGTTTTAAAAAGTTCAATTCAAATAACCAAGTCCCTAATTTGATTAGGGATTTAGTTAGGTGTTTGGTTATTTGAAACCGTTATATAAAAAGCTGTATGGTGGCTAAATAAAATTCATGCATTTTGTTTACTTTAATTGCGTAATCTATCTAATGGCTTTAATTAGCCATTTTTCTTTCTACAAAAGGAGAGCAACTATGAACGATACAGCTTTAATCATTGAACTTGTCAAAAACATCGGATTCCCTGCTGTAATATTTGCTATTTGGTATATTTATCACAAATCACAGGTTAAAACCTTTGAAGACATTATCAAAAGAAACTTTGATGTTTTAAAAGACCTTCTTGAAACAAACCAATACCACACCGCATTGCTTTCTAAAATAGAGAGCAAGATTGATATGAACTTATGGTGTCCTGTTTTAAGAAACGAAATTTTAAAACCTGATTACAGATATAAAAATGAGGTTAAATAATGAATCCTGAAAAAATGCAATTTAAAGGGCAGTTGGCTGAAGCCAGAAAAAAATATAAATCTCTTGATACTGAGGCTTCAGGCTTGATTATTCTCATAAGGTCTTTGTTAAACCCTTATGAAGAAGACATTACTAAGCTGGAAACAGACAAAGCATTGCAGTCAATGGAAAGACTCAATTTTATTAAAAATCAGATGCATTCACTCAAAACCAAAATTGAAAAAATGGAGGAAGACATTGAGTAAGAAGCAGGTATATTTTGCTGATGCTGAAAGAATGTACGTTATCGAGCAAAGAAGTGTCGATAAAATTGCATCTGTATTGGATCTTAATTTTAAAACGGTGCTTGGCTGGAAACAGGAAGGTAATTGGGAAGAAAAACGCTTTTCCTTCTTGAGAAGCAAGCAAATGTTTCATGAAGAACTTTACGAATTTTCAAGAAAACTGATGATTTCAATAAAAGATGACATCGAAAAAGGCGAAAAAATAGATGCCGGCAGGATGTACACATTTACTCGTATGCTTCCGTTAATTACCAAAATCAAAGAATACGAAGATGTTGCAAGTAAAAAGCAGGAATCAGAAGAGAAAAAGGGTTTAACTCCAGAAATCCTGAATTTGATTGAAGAAGAAGTTTTAGGAATAAGGCGAGAGCCTCCCGCTCCGCAAGGAATAAGGCGAAATGATAATCAAGTCTGATAATTTAAAAATAAATAAATATTTCTTGCCTTATCAGCAAAGATGGCTTGATGATGATACCAAAATAAAGATTTGGGAAAAATCAAGAAGAATCGGGGCAACTTATGTGCAATCCTATGAAGATGTAAGGGACTGCGTAAGTAAAAAAGTTCCTGCCGTCTGGTTCTCTTCAGCCGATGAGTCTGCTGCAAGAGAATATATTGCTTATTGCGAGCAGTGGACAAAATTATTCCATATTGCCGCAAAACCGCTTGGAAATATTGTTATTGATTCAGAAAAAGACATTAAAGCCTTTGTAATTGAGTTTTCAAACGGAACTAAAATACACGCTTTATCTTCAAATCCTAAAGGTTTCCGTTCTAAAGGCGGAAAAGTTGTGTTAGACGAATACGCTCATCATGACAGTCAGGATGAATTATGGAAAGCTGCAAGACCCTGTGTTACTTGGGGATTTCCTTTAAGGATTCTGAGTACGCATAACGGCAAAAACTGCAGATATTTTAAATTCATAGAAGAAGTTAAAAAAGGTAAACTCAAATGGAATCTTCATTCAACACCTATTCAGCTTGCGGTTAATGAAGGTTTAGTCGATAAAATTCTTGGCAAAACTGCAAGTATCGAAGAAAGACAAAAATGGCTCGATGAGCAGAGAAGCAATTGTTTTGATGAATATACATGGCTGCAGGAGTACTGCTGCGAGGCGATTGATGAAACTACAGCATTCCTAACCTACGAGCTTATATCCTCCTGTGAGCTTGATAATCTTTACAGAGAACTTGAAGAACTAACAGGTGATTTGTTTGTGGGAATGGATATCGGCAGAAAAAAAGACCTTTCTGTTATCTGGATTCTGGAAAAGCTTGGCAATGTTAAATATTCAAGAATAGTAAAAATTATGGCTAAAACTCCGTTTCATATTCAGGAAGAGGTTTTATCCAACATTCTCAAGCATAAATGTTTAAGAAGATGCTGTATAGATTCGACAGGACTTGGCATGCAGCTTGCTGAAACTGCTCAACGTAAATTTGGACAATATAGAGTTGAGGCTGTAACTTTTACAAACAAGGTTAAAGAAGAGCTTGCATACAACCTGAGAACAAATTTTGAAGACAGAACGGTATATATACCGGCTGAACACGAGATTAGAGAGGATTTGCATTCTATTAGAAAAATTGTAACAACCGCAGGAAATATACGGTTTGATGCTGAAAAATCGGAAGCATCAGGACACGCAGACAGATTTTGGGGTTTAGCTCTTGCCTTGCACGCAGCTGGTGGAAATTCAGGTCCCATATATATTGCCTCAAGAAACAGGAGGGAAAGTTATGACATTACGAAAAATTTCTAACGGAAGTAGGAGTTTTAACTCATTTTTAACTGAACTGGTAAAAATTATTTTAAAGCGTTTTAAAAGGGCTTTTATAGTTTAGGCACATTTAGATACCAAAAATTATTATCAGGTATCTTTTGAACGATTTTGAACGGCAATTGAACGGTATTTATTTTAACTCTTGAGAAAAAAATTAAGGCAGATTATGAAGAAAAAACTTTGGATAAATAATAATGAATTTATAACCTTTGATGAGAATAAAAAAGGCATTTCGGATGAAATCGCTACAAGAAAGCGTGCTTTTGACTTTTATTCTCTTGGAATGAATTTGCCTGATCCTGACCCTGTGCTTAAAAAGCAGGGTAAAGACGTTAAAATTTATCGGGAGTTGTTGGCTGATTCTCACGTCTGGGCTTGTGTTCAGTCAAGAAAATCCGGTGTTCTTTCACTTGAATGGGAACTTGACAGAGGTAAGGCTAAATCAAGACAAGCTAAAATCATTGAGGATATTTTTAATAAACTTGATTTAAATACAATTATTACGGAAATACTTGATGCTTCGATGTTTGGATTCCAGCCTCTTGAAGTTATCTGGCAAAATACAGGTTCACTGATTATTCCAAAAGAAATAAAAGCCAAGCCTGTTGAGTGGTTTGTGTTTGATGATGAGAACCAGCTCAAACTCAAAACTAAAGAAAACAGGCAGGGAGAACTATTACCGGACAGGAAATTTCTGCTTCCTCAATACAATCCAAGCTATCAGAATCCATATGGAGAAAGAACTCTTTCTCGTGTTTTTTGGCCTGTAATATTCAAAAAAGGCGGTCTTAAATTCTGGGTAATATTCACAGAAAAATATGGAATGCCCTTTTTAGTCGGCAAACACCCAAGAGGCACAAGCAAGGACGATACAGATAATCTGGCTGATATGCTGACAGCAATGATTCAAGATGCAATTGCGGTTATTCCTGATGACAGTTCTGTTGAAATTCATGAAGCAGCAAAAGGCTCATCTGCTGAAATATATGAAAAACTTATCGATAAAATGAATGCCGAAATATCAAAGGCAATATTAGGGCAGACTTTAACAACTGAAATTGGTAAAACAGGAAGCTATGCAGCTTCAAATACTCATATGGGAGTCAGAAAAGACATCATTGATTCTGATAAGAAAATAGTTGAAAGAACCCTAAACCAGCTTATCAGGTGGATTTATGACTTGAATTTTTCTGGACAGTCAAATATTCCTGTATTTTCTATGTGGGAAGAAGAAGATGTTGATTTAAATTTGGCTCAAAGGGATAAAATACTCTCTGATTCCGGGATTAAATTCACAAAAGACTACTACATGAAGGCTTACGGCTTTGAAGATGAAGATATCGAAATTCAGCAAGATATTAATCAGGATAAAAAACCTGTTTTTAGTGCATTTAAAGAAAAAAGCGAATTTCAAGACCAGCAGGCAATCGATGATTTTGTAAACTCATTCTCGGAAGATGAGCTTCAAAAACAGGCAGAGATTATTCTTTTGCCGATTATCGAACTTATCAAAGAGGGTAATTCCTATGAAGATATTCAGGAAAAACTTTCAAAAAATGGATTAAAAACAGAAGAAATAGAGCTGATTATTCAAAAGGCAATATTCATAGCGGAAGTGTGGGGGCGAATTAATGGACTTAATTAACAAAATACTGGTTGGAGACAGCCTCAATATTTTAAAAAGCCTGCCTGATAAGCTGGTCGATTGTGTGGTTACCTCGCCTCCATACTGGGCTTTAAGGAATTACAAAACCAAGCCGATTATCTGGGGCGATGATAAAGACTGTCAGCACGAATGGGAGTTTGAGCAGCAAAAACATATTTTTTTTCCCACAAACGATAAATTTGGAGGCAAATACAAAACAATTCCGCAGGTTGAAGAAATCTCAACAGGATTTTGCGTAAAATGCGGAGCTTGGCTTGGAGAACTTGGACTTGAACCTGATTTTAATCTATATATTAATCATTTATGCGATGTTTTTGATCAAGTTAAAAGAGTTTTAAAAGACTCAGGCACTTGCTGGGTTAATATAGGCGATACTTATGGCGGAAGCTCCAGAGGCAAGTACGATAAAAGCCTGCTTCTAATTCCTTTCAGGTTTGCTCTTGAAATGGTTAAAAGAGGCTGGACTTTAAGAAATGTCATAATCTGGCAAAAACCAAACTGTACTCCATCAAGTGCAAAAGACAGGTTCACCGTTGATTTTGAATATTTATTCTTCTTTTCAAAAAGTAAAAAATATTACTTTGAACAGCAGATTGAGCCGTTTAAAGATTCCACAATTAAACGCTGTAAAGGTGGATGTAATGAAAACAAAGGAACATTTTATCAGGGTTTAAGCAAAGAAAATTTTGAAAAAATTCAGGAGAAAATTTTAAACGGAAAACTTGCAGGTAAAAACAAGCGTGCAGTATGGAGTATAGCCACAAGTAATTTTAAAGAAGCCCACTTTGCTGTATATCCGCCAAAATTAATCGAAACTCCCATAAAAGCCGGGTGTCCAGAAAAGGGTATTGTACTTGATCCGTTTATGGGTTCAGGAACTACAGGAGTTGTTGCAAAGCAATATAACAGGAATTGGCTTGGAATAGAGCTAAATCCTGAATATGCAAAAATGGCGGAGGCTAGGATTAATGCAACCTGATTTGAAATACCTGGTAAATCTTCCACCAGAGCGTGCAATAAAATTTCTTAAATCAAAAGGCTACAAGTTCAGCTGGGACTGGCATGAAATTTGGCAAGATGCTCATAAAAAATCTTTCACTGTAGCAAAAGTTATGAGAGAAGATATTCTAGCTGACATTAGAGAAATGGTTCAAAAAGGACTGGATGAAGGCATAACTTTTCAGCAGTTTAAAAAAGAGCTTGAACCAAAGCTTAAAGATAAAGGCTGGTGGGGAATTATCTCAGGCAAACCAGATGAAGTCAGAGAAGAACTTCTGAAACGTAAACTTATAACTGATGGAACTATAATTCCAGATGGAGATGAGCCAATAACCATAAAACTTGGCTCTCCTTACAGGTTAAAAACCATTTTCAGGACAAATATCCAGACATCTTATATGGCAGGCAGGTATAAAGAGCAGGCTGAAAATACTGATAATCGACCCTATTGGCAATATGTGGCTGTTATGGATAAAAGAACGAGACCTACTCATTCGATGTTAAACGGCAGAATATTCAGATTTGATGACTCGTTCTGGGATTCATTTTATCCGCCAAACGGCTGGGGTTGCAGGTGCAGGGTTAGAGCTTTATCTGAAGATAATATCAAGGAAAGAGATTTAGGAATTGATTCATCACAGGGTCAAATATCAGAAGAAATGAGGCTTGTTAGCAAGAAAACAGGTGAGCTTAAACCTGTTGCAGTTTATACAGATCCGTTAACAGAGCATAAGATTTCACCTGATGTTGGCTGGAGTTATAACCCCGGCAAAGAATTTAGAGTAAAATAGGAGTAAAATATATGACTGTAGACAAAAAATCACTATTAAACTGGGTTGGAGGCAAGAGGCTTCTTAGAAAAACCATCGAACCGCTTATTCCAAATGATATTGTTTCGTATATAGAGCCATTTGGAGGCGGAGGCTGGATTCTTTTTTACAAGGATAAATGGGCGGATTTAGAAATTTACAATGACCTTGACGGCAGGCTTGTAAATCTTTTTAGAATCGTAAAATATCACCCTGAAGCTTTAAAAGAAGAATTGCGTTATCTTCTTGGCAGCAGGGAAATGTTTATGCAATTTATAAAAATGGATGGAATAACAGATATTCAAAGAGCTGCAAAGTTTTTATTCCTGATAACCCGTTCTTTTGGAGGTAGAGGAGAAACTTACGGAACTGTTAAAAAATCTTCTGGCGGAGCAAGTAAAAGTCAGGGAAACATCTTGCTTAAAATCGATGCAATCCATAAAAGGCTGGATAAAGTGCTGGTGGAAAACAGAGACTTTGAAAAACTGATAAGCCAGTATGACCATGCCGGAGCGTTCTTCTATTGTGACCCGCCATACACTTTTGGCTGCGGTTATGAAACTACTTCTACAAAAGATTTTGACCACGAAAGGCTCAGAGAAAAACTTGGAAACATTGAAGGCAGGTTTTTACTCTCTTACGATGATTCAGAAAAAATCAGGGAGCTTTATAAAGGCTACGAAATGATTGCTGTTGAAAGGCTTAATGGGATTAATAACAAACAAAGTGGTGATCGCAAGAATAAGATGTTTAAAGAGCTTTTAATCGCCAATTATCCTATTAGGAAAGCAAAATGAGCGACCCGATTGAAATAAGGATTGAGGATAGAGAGTTAACAAGCCTGCTGTTTAAGCTTTCTCAAAAAGCTGTAAACACAGCCCCTTTAATGCGGAATATCGCCGGTATTATGCAAGATTCTGTCGAAGAAAATTTTGAAAAAGAAGGCAGACCTGACAAATGGCAAAAGTTAAAACCTTCCACGATCAAACAGCGTACTAAAAAAGGATACTGGCCCGGAAGAATTCTTCAAAGGAGAGGAGAGCTTGCAGCTTCTATTACTAGCAAATACGATAAGCATTCAGCCATAGTCGGCACGAATAAAATTTATGCTGCCATTCATCAATTCGGCGGTGATGCTGGCAGAGGCGGAAAAGTCAAAATTCATGCAAGACCTTATTTAAAACTTGACGATGATGAAGTTAATTCTATTATTAAAGCTGTATTGGATAATTTTAATAGTTAGAATTAAGAATATCTTCCTATTTGGCTTTTAATAACTTTAAGACAATTATCGTGTTTTTGTCCTTCGATAATTTGTTTTAAGATAATTGTATTTTTTGTTTCTTGAGATAATTGAAGATGTATTCTCCATCCACTGATTTTATCAATATCAGCACGATATATAGCTTGCTCGATTCCTTTAACTTTATGTAATCGTGTTTTTATGAAATTTTCTGGTTTTGGATTTTTATAAAGTAATTTATTTTCTAACTCAGCTAAAGCAGAAATAAAATCCACTTTAAAATTGTCAGGTAAAATCTTTTCTGCTTCTTTTATAATCCCATATTCGTCAATTAACGTCATAATTTCAGCCACTTCATTAATCCTCAATAATCATATCATTATAAAGTTTTTTACTGATCGATTTAAAAGCCTTTTCATATTCGTAAGGTTTTACAATTCTATATAAAGTAATAATTATTTGGTTAAAAATTGGATCTTCATCAACAGAAAGAATTATTCTAAGGTCTTTAATTTTCAAAATATATAAAGTTGAAATTAAATTATTTTTCAGCTTAATTTTATATTTTGTTGGTTTAAGTAATCTATAAAACTCCTTTTTGTCAGTAATTAAATAAAAACTAATTTTATTTAATTCAGTAATAATTTTATTTTTATCTTTTATGGTATTTAGATCACTTTCAAAATCCGCAATTGATTCAAACAAAATGTCCATATTAAGCCACAGCCTTAGAAAACTCGTCCTTTAACTGTTTAACTAATAACATTACCTGAAATTCTAAATCTATTTTTTCAGGATTATATAAACAGTTATCAACAAAAACTTTATCAAAAGGATGACTTTCCAGTAAAAACTGAACACCAGTTTCGGCATATTCATCACAAATTTTTATAATCTGTTTTGAATCCATAAAAATTCTTGTATCCTTATTTGAATCAGCCCAAGCTATAGAAATTAATGTCGGCCATTCAGTTTTTTCATCAACTTGCTCCAAAGTAAAAGGGGTTTCAGTTTTTTCATCAAGCGGTGTTCTTTTCCCTAAAAAGTAACCTATAGTTGCACAAAGAGTATAGAGATTTGTATATTTTCTAAAAAGAGAGCAAGATTCAACTTGTGATTGACCACGAGCACAAAAACTTTGATAAAATTTATGCCATTTTTTAGATATTCTAAAATCTGGAGATTTACCACCTTCAAAAGGATTTGCCATTATATTACTCCTTTACCTTGTTCTTCTTTGAGGTTGCCAATTATTAATATCTTTTGATTCTATTTTAGATTGCCTATCTGCATAATGAGATATTTCATAAACACAACCCCATTTTTCTGATGCTCTTAAAGCAGAAGCTTCATCTGTTTGAAATTCTGTATCTGTTGCAAGTAATATCCATTGTGTTAAAATTTCTGGCAATTCTTTTAAGCAGGCATCCCTTGGAGCTCCTGATAATCTTCCAAAAGGAGTATCCATTAATAGAGGCATTTCTAAATTACTTGCAACTTTCAGTAATGCACATATATATGCTAAAGATACAATCTGTCTTTGCCCGCTAGATATTTGTGAAAGCATTTTTGTACCTGATGTACTTAACACTTCTAATTGAAAATCTTCTGATATAACAATATTAGATAAACTTTTTAATGAATCTGGATCTGCAATTTTTTTGAATATATCAGTCGCACATTTTGATAAATTGTCTCTTAATTCATCTGAATATTCAGTATAAATTTTATTTAGTTCTTCAACTGACTTTTCAACAATATCACGTTGTTTTATCAACTTTAAGGCTTTTTCATTTTTCGCACTAAGAACTTCTTGTTTCCTCTTTAATTCTTCTCTTTCTTCTTTTAACTTTTTGAGTTGTATATCAAGTTGTCCAAGCCTATGTCTGTATGAATTTCTATCATTTTTTATTTTTTCAAGTCTTGTTGTTAAGTCTTGGATTGGCTTAATCCCCTTTAAATCCTCATCCAGATCCTCTAATTTTTTATTTAATAGATTGTTTTCTTCTTGATGCTTATTAAATAGTTGTAATGCAGATTCTACATCCTTTTGAGAATGTTCAATTTTAGTTTTAAGCTCATGAGTAAGTCTATAAACTTTTATTGAGGAGTCAGAAACCTTATCATTTTTATTATTTTTATAATTTAATAAAAAGTCTTTTGCATGTTGATTTTCATTTAAATTGGTACCACAAATACAACGACATTCATTTATAAGTTTTTCTATAAACTCTTCTCTAACGCCAGATGGAAGCTCTCCTTTTTCCATTAAGGAGTCAAGTTCAGTATATAATTCAGTAATTACTGGCAATCCAACATAAGAACCGCTATTTTCAAGCATTTCCTTTAATTGCTGGGTAACTCTATTTATTTCACTTTCTAAATTATGAAGTTGTTTTTTTATATTTTCTCTGTCTTTTTGTTTTTCTAAGGCTTCCTTGTTTTCATCAATTTTTTGACGAATTTCTTTTTCATCGTCATCTGCCATTTGAATATTGTTATTCAAATCTTCTAATTCTTTTTCATTATTAGAAATTTTATCATCAGTTTCTGTTAATTTTTCACTAATTATTTCTAATTCTCCTGAAGAATTAACTTCAATCTGGTTATTTAAATCTTTTACATTTTTCTTTAGAGCCTCTTGTGCTATTTCTATTGTATCTAACTGTAAAAGAGCCTTTATTCCTTTTTTAACTTCATTTCGGCTTTCCTTACTATATTTTGTAAGTTCTTCCATTTGTTCACCATCGAATAAAAAGAAATCTCGGATTTTTTCATTAACTATTGAAGAAATAATAGTGGAAATTTCTTCATAATCATTTATTGGAGGTTTCGTATTTGAATTTTCTGTGACAATTAAAGAAACGTCTCCGGGCTCTTGAAAAGTTTGTCTTTCTGTTTTTTGTCCTATAATATTTCGAGTTAAAATATAATTTTTACTATTATCTTCAAATTCGATACTAACTGTTGCGGTAACTTTTTGATTCAAATTTTCTTCTAACAATTTTTCATTTACTAAAATTAAACCTTCTCTTTCTTGCTCTTTAGTAAGTTTATCTTGTTTTAAAAATCTATCTCCATATAAACCGAACATTATCGCTCTAAAAATACCTGTTTTACCAAAACCATTTGCTCCAAAAATTAATGTTACATTCTTTTGGGCATCAAAGCAAAACTCTACGTTGTTTTCGCCTATATATTGCCTGAAATTATTCAATTTTAATTTTTTAAACTTCATTTGACTTATTCTCCTTGTACAATACTAGGCAATTTATGAGAAGTTTCTTTAAAAACTCTTTCTACCGCAATAGATCTAGACTGATGAATATTTTTTTGTGCTTCTGTAACCGCAGTAAAACAAATATTTCGCACTGCATCATCTTGAATATTTTTTATTTTATCAATTGGATTTAATTCAAAATTATTATTCACTTTCCATCCTCACTATTAATTAAAAGGTCAGAGTAATTTGTAATTATTTTACTATAAACCTCCCAAGGCTTCATATCAATTTCATTCACCATATTAAAATATTCACAAGCATACTTTATTTCTTTTATAGCTTCATACTTTTTTTCATTTAAACTATTAAATTCTGAAAAACGAGGCAATTCTCTTCTTAAAAGGCTTTGCCCTGTTGATATTGAATATGGATTCAAACTCCAAGGACCAACAAAAAAATCATAAATATAGGCACGATTTTTGCCTTGACTTTTTCTTAATACCCTTCCTCTTCTTTGTACAAATTCTCTTGGATTGGTTGAACTAGTGTTCTGACCGAATGATTGCATAGAACAAAATTACGTTTTTAACGTCTTGAAGAAAAAGACGTGAGGTAAGGACATGAAAAAAAGCGTATTAAAATATGAAGTTTGCCTAAATGATGACCAG
>JAKLDH010000085.1 GCA_022703625.1 Cyanobacteriota bacterium
CATATTGTAGTATTTAAAAACAACTTTCTTGTTCATGCCGGCTTAGCTCCCCTGTTTACAATGCTTTCAGTATAATTATTTTACCAAAATTTAAAGGAGCTGTCCATTCTTTTGGGACAGCCCCATGCCCTTAAAACGGCGTAGCGGCTGGCGAAGCCAGCCGCTACGCCAAATATAAAATTATTTATTTAGCAATTCGAGTTAACCAATTAACGAAAACTTATTGGGATTGGTATAAAAATGTTCTATAAAACTAAAAAAAACTGACCAAAGGTCAGTTTTTTTAGTTTTAATTTTGTTTAGAGTTAAGCTTTGAGACCTAAAATTCTTTTGTACCAAGAAAACTCAGCCACTTCAATACCATTAAAAGTTGTGCTTGTTCTTTGATCAATTAAATATTTTTCAAATTCCTCATTTGCGGTAGAAGTTGTTTCTTTGTTTTTTTCAGTTAACATTACCATTTTTAAGGCCTCCATATTGTTAATCATTATAAGAGCGGTTATTTAAGATTATTTAAATTATTTATTTTATGGATTGTTTATAATAAAGTAAAAATTTCAAAATTGATTTTTACTAATTTTTTGAGGCAATTAAATTTTTAATATAAAGCGATAGAATTTTATTAAATAAGTGTTTTTTATACACTAAGATTCATAAAATACTTTACCATAATTTTTTTTAAAATTCTAGCCCAAATTACATATACAAATATTAATTTTTTTATGTATTTCTTTAAAAAATCCGAAAAGTCTTTTATATATTCTGTTTAAGCAGTTATGAAATTTTTTTTAAAATTAATTAAACTTTATAATTTTACTCTTTAAGTCAGGGCTTAAATAAATAAAATTGCCCATTTTTACATCATATTTATCGCAAAATCCTGCATTTACCTCGATTACGACGTCGGATTTATAAATTGAGTTGTAAAGAGTATGTTTTTCAACGGCGTCAATAGAAATATTTTTATGAATATTTACAATTTTTTTGTTTTTTAAAAAAATCATATCAATGGGAATTTCCATATTTTTCATCCAAAAAGCCCTTGGCTCAGCCTTATCAAAAAGAAAAATCATTCCGAAATTTTCAGGTAGACTTTTAACGCCCATTAATCCTTGTAAATGCTCTTCAGGCGTGTCAGCAATATATAAAAAAACCTTTTTCCCATTAATTACGGCATAATCCTCCTTGTTAAGTTCAAAAGCAAAAGAAAAAGTTTTTAACATGAAAAATAATGTTATTAAACAAATAACTATAATATGTAAATTAAATGTATTTTTTGATTTTTTCAATTGCATATTCAAGCGCGCCTCTATTTTTTTCAAAAATTTCATAACATGCTTTACTGGATTTATTATAATTATCGGCATGAATCAGGAAATTTTTAAATTGCAGATATAAGTCATTCTCGTCATTTACAATTTTCGCTGCGCCTGATTGTGTCATAAAGGAATAAATATCCTTAAAGTTAAATACAGTAGGACCTGAAGCTACAGGCACGCCATATATTGCCGCCTCAAGAGGATTATGTCCTCCTGTTCCGGAAAAACCGCCGCCTATAAAAGCAATATGACTTACAGAATACAGTTGTCCTAATTCTCCCATTGTATCCAGCAAAATTATATCCGTATTTTCAAATGTATCTTGATTACTCCTTAATCCATATTTATAATTTCCTGATTTTATAAGGCTCATGACTTTTTCGTTTCTTTCGGGATGTCTGGGAGCAAGGAGAAGTTTTAAATCCTGAAATTCGGATTTTAATTTATTATATACGTTCAAAACAATCTCATCTTCGCCGGAATGAGTGCTTCCAGCTGTTAATATTCGACTATTTGTTATTTTTAGGCTTTCTTTAATATTTTTAACCGCATTTTCGTCTAAATTTCTTGATATATCAAATTTTAAATTTCCCATAACTTCTGTAATTTCAGGCGGAGCTCCAATTTTAACAATTCTGTCCTTGTCGGATTCAGTCTGCATAAGTATTAGGCTAAATTTTTTCAAGACATTTTTAAAGAAAAATCGCGCTTTTTTGTAACCTTTAAACGATCCGGGAGAAATTCTGCCGTTAACAAGCATTATGGGAACGTTTTTCCTGCATAATTGATTTATAAATCCGGGCCAAATTTCTGTTTCCGCAATTATTACAAGCGCCGGGTCAAATGTTTTAATTGCCGCTTGTGTTGAAAAATCAAAGTCATAGGGAAAGTATGAAATTAAATCAGCAATATTTCCAAGCTTTTTATTTGCAACTTCCTGTCCGGTCCTTGTAACAGTAGTAACAACAAGAACATAATCAGGGAATTCCTTTTTAATTCTTTTAATCAGCCCTTCTGTTGCGTTTATCTCTCCTACTGATACAGCATGAACCCAGATTGATTTTCTGTTTAAACCGGTTTTATAATTATAAAATCCAAGCTTTTTAAAAAATCCCGCTCTTAATTTGGGTTGAATTATAAATGCTACAGCTATTACAGGAAATAAAATAACCGCAAATATAATTAATATAAGGTTATAAACAAAAAACATAAGATAATTATTTTAAACCTTTTTCAATTTTTCTATTTGCAAAATCTGTCTGAAACAGAGAAAATTTTAAAGAATCATCCCAGTTTATTAATGCCATGTTTTTATTCTCTCATAATTCTTTTAAACAACAAATATAAGAATATAATTTTTTTCAAAATTTGCCAAGTTTATAATTTTTTTGGTTCAAAAGAGAATTTTATTATTTGGCAACTCAAGTTATAAAAAAAGCAAAAAAAAAAGACAGTTTTAAAACTGTCTAAAAAATCAAGCAAAAATACTTTAGAGTGAGTAAGGGAAAGAGGAGTAAGGTATAAAGAGGAGTTATAAGAGGAAGGAAAATTTATATATTTGAGCAAAAAAAATTAAAATTCTTTATTATTTATGATTTTAGTTTTTTGTTTTTTTTTCGGTTTGTTTTGTTCTCACTCTTATATAAACACATCAATATATAAAAAGTTGCTATTTGCTCTATATTAATTATATATTTTTGCAATATTTCTTAACAGAGCGTCAATTTTGTAACTGCTCAACGCCCTGTTAATCCAATCATTCCAACGCTATAATTGAATTACGGCTACTTTTCCTTTACCCTGTAACAATAATTTGCGCAGTAAACATTTTTATTTATTAATAGTAAAATAAATTTAATGAAAACTTAAATAGCTGGATTTAAAATGGATAAACATATTTTTAATCAAAGTCAAAGATGGTATGATAAAGACCCTACATTAAGTCTTGCGGTTAGTTTTGTCAGAAATGTTTCTGTCGAGCAAAAAAAAATGGTTGCAGACAGAATAATTGAACAAGCAAAACAAATGGGCGTTAAAATTAATGAAATCAAAGTTATTTTCCAAAGAAGATGGTTTGATGAAGATGAAAAATTAGGAACAGCCATGGAATATCTAAAACAGGCTTCTCCTGAAAATCAGAAAACCCTCGCTCTTGATATTATTGGGTTTTTAACTGAAATTAAAGCATAAATATGACTTATTTCTGCTTTATTATTATTTTATTATGCTTTATGAATTTTAATATGGCTTTAGCGGTAAATCCAATTGTTAAAAGAGAATTTAATCCGCCTATTGAGCTTAAATTCCCTCTTTCATGCCAACTGGAAGAAAACTGCTGGATTGTAAACTATCCTGATATTGAATTAAGCGATAATATTGCGGATTATATGCGGGGAAAAATTGCTTATAACAATAATAAAGGCGTAGATATTGCTGTTCAAACCTTGCTTGATGTAAAAAACGGAGCGCCTGTTCTGTCTGCTCAGGATGGAACGGTTATTTTTACAAGAAATAATATTGACGACAATTTCCCTTTAGAAATAAAAAAAGAACAAAAAAGCGCCTCATTTTGTGGAAATTCTGTTGTAATTGAGCATAATAACGGCTGGAAAACAGTTTACTGTCATTTAAAAAAGGGTAGCGTTAAAGTTAAGCCCGGAGATTTTGTTAATGGCGGGGATAAAATAGCAGAGGTGGGTTTTTCCGGCAAAACAGAATTTCCCCATCTTTATTTTGCGGTTTTATATGACGGAAAATATTTCGATCCTTTTTCCGGCTATAAATTAAGCGAGGACGGTGAAAAAAAAAATTACAAACCTTTTTGGAGTCCGTTTGTTCAAAAAAAATTAATTTACAGAAATGTTATCGTAACTAATATCGGCATTTCCAGCGAAGAACCCACACCTGAAAACGTTAAAAACGGGAAATATGAAAACATTGAAATATTTAATGACGCTCCGATAATTTATTTATGGATCAGCGGATTTCATTTTAATAAAGGCGATTTAATAAAAATAAGTTTAAAAAATCCTGATCAACAAAAAATTGTCGATGATTTTTCTCAAGTTAAGTCTGATAATATGGAGCAATTATTTTCTTTTAAAAAATTAAAAACAGGTGATAGCTGGAAATCAGGTGTATATAGCGGAAAATATGAAATTGCGCGACCCGGCTCAAAAGTTGTTTATGATTATAATTTTGACGTTGAAATTAAAGAATTACCCGTACCTGTTAATGAAGAAGAGCTTCGCAAAAAAGAGCTGCTTGAAAAATTGAAATTAAAAAGAAGAAAAGTTATTATTTTTTATAAACTTAGCAAAGAGAAGAAACTTCCTGACACTTATAAAGAAAATAAATTTAAATATGAGTTTAAATAACCCAAACGTTTAGTTAAGTTAATTTTGTAGATATATATAGACCGATAATATTTTTTATGTAAAAAGCCAAGAAAAAACAAAAAGTAAGCATTTGTAAGCAAGGGGTTCGGGGGCTTGCCCCTGATGGATATGTCAGTTTGACATGTTAGTTTTTTCTTTTCTTTTGGTTCGTTTTCTTTACTTTTTTACAAAAAAGAAAAGAAAATGAACAAACGGTAAGCATTGTATTGTATACTGGAAAGATGCTGAAACAAGTTCAGCATGACACTATTTCTTTCTATGATTGGTATAAAATAAAATAGAACACTTATTAAATGTAAACATATTCATGAATAAAAATATAATTTTAAAATTTCAAATTGCTATGAAGAGTTTAAAAATATTTCTTTACGAATTATTCCCTAATCTGATGTTTGAAAAAGCAAATTATCGGCTTGAAGGCGATTGCAATAAATGCGGGGATTGTTGCAGATTTATATATTGTCTGGAACCTTTTTCAAAATTGGATTTTAAGCTTATGAGATTTTTTTTCCCAAAATATAAAAGATTTAAAATTATTGGAGAAGATTCAGCCGGAAATCTTGTATTAGCTTGTAGTTTAATAAGAGAAGATGGGCTTTGTCCTGATTATAAAAACAGACCGGGAATTTGCAGGGCTTATCCTGATCCAAAAAAAATATATTCCGGCGGAAAACTTTATAAAAGATGTTCTTATAAGCTTATATCTGAAAAATCTTTTGAAAATTATATACAGAATTCAAAAAACACGATCTTTAAGATTTTATAAAAACCTGATTTTCTTCTATGATCGATATAATGCTGTTAATGACCAATTGCGGTTTTAATTCCCCAAGGCATGCCAAATTTTTATCGCATTTTTTTCTTAATTCACAGGGAATACAAGGCAAATCAAGATGCAAAGGCTTGTGTATATCTCCCCAGGCTCTCCATTTTTTAGAATTCATGGGTCCGTAAATCCCTATAACAGGTACGTTTAAAGATGCTGCTATATGCAACGTTCCTGAATCAGAGCCTATAGCAAGGTTCATTCTGTTAATTAACGCTGTACTGTCCTGAATAGACAGTTTGCCGCATAGGTTTACAGGCTCATATTGCAGCTTCTCGTTTATTAATGACCGTATTTCATCATAAACTTGATAATCTTTTTCGGTTCCTGTATAAAAAACCTTTATCCCCTTTGTGTTTGAGAGATATTTAATGACCTCCGCAAAATATTCATAACGCCATTGCTTGTTTATATTACCGCTTGTGGCGTGTATTAAAGCTTTTGGCTCATCAGAAATGCTTAATTCTTTAAAAATATTGTTTATTTTGTTTTCTGAATCCTCAGAAATCCAGTTTTCCAGATGATTATCCTTGATCTGAATATTGTCATGCCTTAATATATCAAGAAAACACTCTACTTCATGCCTGTCTTTAATATATGGGACTTTCTTTGTAAGAAAAAGACCTCTGTGTTCAGTATCAAATCCGATTCTTTGTTTTATTCCGGCTAAAAAAGCCAACACTGCGCTTGAAAAAGACCTTTTTAAAACATAGGCTTTATCATAATTTCGCTCTTTAAGAAGTTTTACGTAGCTGAAAAAACTTTTTTTTGCTTGTTTAGTATTTTCATATTTATGTTTTCTTGTGGTGTCAAAGACTATCAGCTCATCAATATACGGACAATCAGTCAGAACTTCTCCTGACACCGGACCTACAAGTACATCTATTTTAGCGTCAGGATATGCGTATCTTAAATTCCTTAAAAATGGTATCATCAGTACCGTATCGCCAATAAATCTGTATCTTATTACAAGTATTCTCATTGTTTTATATATTGCTCTCCTAAAATGCTTTTAATATCAATATTTACCTGCAATTGTAAAGCGCAAACAGGCATTTTTATTTGCGCATGCTTTATTAAATCTCTGATTTTTACGCTGTCCTTTTCGGTTGTAATGATTGCATCAGCTCCTAAATTAGCGGCATCTTCAATAAGCGATTTTATATCTTCAATTTTATACAAATAATGGTCTGAAAACACCTTTTTTTGGAGAATATTAATATTTTTTTCTTCCAGAATACTGAAAAAAGATTCCGGCTGAGCAATCCCTGAAAAAGCTGCGGCTTTATTTATCTGTTCAATAGCTTGCCCCGTCATTATATTATAAATTTTTTCTGTTCTAAATTCACAAATAAAAGACTCTTTGCTGTATTTATTCTTTAAAACCTCCTGCAACTTCTTTATTTTCTCTTCCGAACCTTTTATATATGGATTTTTGTTGACTATAATAACTTTATCAGCTCTTTTTATTTGATTTAAAGGTTCTCTTAGAGGACCGGCAGGCAAAAGAAAGTTATTGCCGAACATTTTTTCGCTGTCAATCAATAAAATATTTAAATCCCTATGCAATTTTCTATGCTGAAAACCGTCATCAAGGATCAAAACTTGGCTGTTAAAATTTTTGATTGCGTATTGCGCTGATTTAATCCTATTTTTGCCTGTAATAACAACTGTTCCTTTTGAATTTTCAGCGATCCAGAAAGGTTCATCGCCTGCAAATTCAGCGGAGCAGAAAAGCTTTTCTCCGTCGCTGATTATGTTTGTATTTTTATTTGAAAGCTTTCCTCCATATCCTCGGCTTATTACAGCAGTTTTTACGGCAATATTATTAGCGATAAAGCTTGTTATAGGAGTTTTTCCCGTTCCGCCGGTTGTTAAATTCCCTATTGAAATCATATAAGCCGGTAGTTTGGCGCTTTTTATAAGCTTTATGTCATATAAAAAATTTCGGATATAAATTATGAATCCATACAAATAACTTGCCGGTATAAGAAAAATTAATGCCAGTTTGTCCCGTATTTTCAGGTTTTTCCCGTAATGAATTCCGCTAAAATAAGTTTTCATTGGCGGTTAAAATAATAATCTTAATAGTAAAAATCTTTGGTTTAATTTTTTGGAAAATTTCTTTAAATCCTTCGACGCTTCAGAAGAATTATTGATTATTTCTTTAATATTCGCTTTTTCCTCGACCGTTAATTCATCAACAGAATCCGCTATTCGGGAAAGTTTTATCATCATGTCATTAAGATTGGTTACAGACTCCTCGACAGTCCTGCCGAACTCCTGGTCCTTTGTCAGGGCGTTCACATAGTCAGCGATTTCAGAAACATCTTTAGTCGTGGAATTTATGTTCACAAGGCTGTCCTGAAGCTTGGAATCCTTTAAAAGAGCCGAAAACTCATCGGATGTTGTTTTAATCGAACCGGCTAAAGAAAGAAGGCAGTCCTTAAAAACCGGATCATCCACAATTTCATTTGCATTTTGGGTAAGAATATTCATATTTTCAGAAAGCTGTGTAGCAGATGCAATAAGATTTCTAATATCTTCTTTAGACGAATCAACAATTACTGCAACCTGATCCACTATTAAGCCGGCTTTTTCGCTTAAATCCCGTGTGTTTTCAACCGTATATTTTATATCTGTCATAAACTCGTCTGTAAAAAGATTGTTTATTTTATCATTTGTTTCTTTCAACGCTAAAGCGGCTTCAAGCTGAACATCAAGAAAATCGTTCATTCTTAAAGGCTCTACTATCGTAAATTTCGACTCATATTCAGGCATTTTAACTATAACATTATCAGGAGGATTAAATCTTAAGCGATATTCACCTGTTTTAGAAGTTTTAACCAGCTCCGGCTTGGAATTTGCAGGAATTTCAACATCAGGGATGTTAATAAAATATTCAATTCTATAACTTGTCGGCGTCTTAATCTTTCTGCGTTCTTCTTCAGTCAGGGTATTGCTATTAACGATTCTTGAGCTTTTAACCTTTCCTATTTCTATATATGTTCCTCCGGCAAGAAGTTCTATCGCGCTTCCTTCCTTAACTTCTCCTTGGAAATAGCCTTTCAGCGGGATAATAACTGTTTTGGGGAAGGGAGGAGTGATTTCAAGGAACTTCTCCCCGATTATGCCGGATTGCTGAACAGATATTTTAGATGCAGGCGGAATTTTTACATCCGGTTCGCTTATTACAAATTTCACAACTATATGACTGTTTTCTCCGTCAATCACCGGTTCTATTTCATCTACCTGACCGATTCTCATTCCCATCATACGAACGGCTGAACCAGGTCGCATTCCGTCTATATCTTTAAAAGGCACTTCTATTTTTTCTCCTATTGAAATAGAACGACCTTTTAGCCACATTATTCCGAATATAAGTATAAAAATCGATACTATTGCAAGAATTCCGACTTTTAGAGGGGCTGATGCTTTCATTTTATTTTTTCCTTAAATTAGTTTTATAAATTTAGTGAACCGCCGCTATCATTGGTCCTTTTTTTTCTCCGTTAATAAACTGATAGGCGTAAGGGTCTATTGAGGTTATTAATTCCGGCGGTGTCCCCTGCCATACAATATTACCATCATACAGCATTATAACCCTTTCCGATGTATGCGATATGGTTGAAATTTGGTGCGTAACAACAATTGAAGCCGCATTGAGTTCTTTTGAAAGGCTTACTATATAATCTTCAATTACTGTTGAAGAAACAGGATCAAGTCCCGAAGTGGGTTCATCATATAAAATTATTTTCGGGTTTGTTACGATGGCTCTTGCAAAACTTACCCGTTTTTTCATTCCTCCCGATAATTCATTGGGGAATTTGTTTTCAATTCCAGCAAGTCCCACCAGATCAAGCTTTTCAGATACTATTTTCGTTATTTGCGTTTCATTATAACGTTTTTTTAAATCTTTACGCTCCATAAGCGGGAAAGCAACGTTTTCAAAAATGGTCAGCGAGTCAAACAAGGCTGAATATTGAAATGCCATGCCGATTTCTTCGCTGAAAACCCAAACATTTCCGGCATCAGGCTCAATTAAACCGCTTATGATTTTTAAAATAGTGCTTTTGCCTGTGCCGCTAAAGCCAACTATAGCAAGTATTTCACCCTCGTCAACACTAAAATTTATGTCTTTTAAGACTTCCTTTTCTCCAAATTTTTTATAAACATTTTCTAATTTTACTAGCATAATATTTTGTTTTTAAATTATTCTTCTTCTATAAAATCCAGTATCTTCTGTATTTTAGTTTCAAACAAAACCATTTGAGTTTCAAGTTTATCGATTTTATTTAATACAAGATTATTTTCGTTATTTTTTGAAGCCGGCTGGGAAAGCTTTTCTTTAACAGCCGCAAGCAGGGGTTTAAGATCGTCATCCGCGCCTGAATATTTAAGTCTTTCAATTCTTGCTTCGATGCTTTCAAGCCTTATTTCAACATCTTCAAACTTTTTGTATACCCTGTTTACCTGCTCCAACACATTACTTCCTGAATCAGACACCGTTTTTGCCACAGTATTCATATTAACAAGATTTTTTCTTGTGTTTTCGTTGTTTTCTTCAAGAAGTTTGCCTGCTGAGTCAATCCATTCAGCCATTTGCATAATTGCTTCCCTTAAAACGCCTGATGAATTCAGTCCTTTAAGTGAAAGAGCATTTACATTTTCGACTTTTTGATATATTTTGCCAAGTTCGACAGAAAGCGTTTCTGTTTGATTTTTATTGAGTTTGTTTAAATTTTGGGAATTAAGTTCCTGATTCCTTTTTAAGTCATCTTTTAAGCCGTCAAATGATTTGTTGATGTTGTCTTTTAATGCGCCCGCATTTTCGTTGGCGCTTATTATTAATTTATTGATTTTTGAGTTGATATCGGTAAAATCATTGTTAAATCCGCTTAAATTGACGCCCATTGAAGAAAAATCTTTTCTGATTTTATCAAAGACTTCGTTTGTTATATTAATCTGATTTTCGTTCAATTCAGACGTTTTTCTGATTAAATCCATTACTTCATCAGTGTTTAAATAGCTGTTATCAAGTTTTGATTCCAAATTGCGGCTTATTGCAAAGAATTTATCGAGTTTATCTACTGTTTTTTCTGACAAACCGGAGAAATCAGAGGATAAAGCGTCAATTTTTTCTGACAAATTGCCTGATAAGCCTTTAAGCTCTTTAAAATCAGGCTTTGTTCCGTTTAAAACATTCTCTATTCTTTCTACAGCCTGATCCAGTCTTTGTCTGTCGGCTTCTTCTCTTTCATTGTTGTTTAAAGCCCCTATTTCTTCAAAAAGATCAGCAACTGAAGTTTTTAGTAAAGAAACTTCTTCTGTTATTTTGAAAGATAAATTTTTGACCTTATTAAGCTCTGATTCAATATTAGAAGAATTATTTTCCTCTTTTAATTTACCTAAAGAGCTGTTTAAGTATTCAATACGTTCTTTAACGTCTGAAATGTTATTTCCAAGCGAATTAAACCTGTCTGAAATCTTGTCGTCAAGCTTGTCAACACCTGTATTTTCAGCATAAAGCCTTAAAGCTTCGTGCATTTCGTCTATTTTAAACAAAATTTCTTCTGAATCAGACTGGTTTTTCAGGTTGCTTAAAGCGTTGTTTAAATACTCGATACGCTCTTTGACATCTGAAACATTTTCTCCAAGCGAATTAAACCTGTCTGAAATCTTGTCGTCAAGCTTGTCAACACCTGTATTTTCAGCATAAAACCTTAAAGCTTCCTGCATTTCGTCTATTTTGGACAGGATTTCTTCTGAATCAGATTCGTTTTTCAGGTTGCTTAAAGCGTTGTTTAAATATTCGATACGTTCTTTGACGTCTGAAACATTTTCTCCAAGCGAATTAAACCTGTCTGAAATCTTGTCGTCAAGCTTGTCAACACCTGTATTTTCAGCATAAAGCCTTAAAGCTTCGTGCATTTCGTCTATTTTAAACAAAATTTCTTCTGAATCAGACTGG
>JAKLDH010000086.1 GCA_022703625.1 Cyanobacteriota bacterium
TTAAAACAGAATGGGGTTTATTGAGCATTGCGCACAATATGAAAAAACTGGCTGTTGCATAGAGCCAGTTTTATTTATTTTTTTTATACAAAGAGGTTGCTAAAATTTACTTTTTAGACAGCCCCAAAAAATAATACTCTTTTGATTGCAACTTGGTATAAGTTAGAAGCTGTCTTGTTAAAAAATTTAGTACTGTTAGTTATTTAACTTGAATTGCTAAATAAATAATTTTATATTTGGCGTAGCGGCTGGCTTCGCCAGCCGCTACGCCTTCTTAAGGACATGCGGGTCGCAGGCTTTGCCTGCGACCCGCATAAAAAATTAAAATAAAATTTCAAGCTATTTCAGCGTTTCGACTAATTAGCAATTCGAGTTATTTAATTTTCTTTTTTAGCAAGACAGCTTCTTAATTTTATGGAATTTATGACCGATAATATTTTTTATGTAAAAAGCGAAGAAAAAAGAAGATTGCTTCACAGGTTAATTATCAATTTATACTCCTAACTTTAAGGCTCGCAATGACGGGATTACGAGGCTTGCTCCCCTACATTTTTATAAATTCAGTCCAAAATCCCCTCACCCCCAACCCCCTCTCCCATTGGGAGAGGGGGCTAAAGATTGTTTTTGGTCGAGCGAACCGCCAACGGCGGTTCGCTCGACCCATTGAATTTACTAAAAAATCTCGCAAAAATAAATTTTGTAGGGGACTAAGGATTACGAGGGGGTTCGGGGGCTTGCCCCTGATGGATATGACAGTTTGGCTTGTTAGTTTTTCTTTCTTTTGCGCGCCTAAGGCGCATTCACAGGGAAATGTTACTTGGATTGTGTCCTAAGTGTCCCGCTTTGCGGGTTCTTTTCTTTTTGCGTTCAAAAAGAAAAGAAAATGAAGAAACGGCAAGTATTCTATTGCATGCTGGAAAGACCCTGAAACAAGTTCAGGGCGACACTTTTAATGGTGTTAAGCAGTTAATTTTTAAATTATCTAAAAAATATTATAAGTATTTCTCACACAGTCTGAAGTGGTATATAGAATATTGTTAAGGTTTTTTAAACAAAATATATATTTTTTTTAAATTTTTTTTATATCAAAAATTAGTAAAAATAGACAATTTTTTATAAAAAATAGATATTTATTTATAAAAAATAGATACTTTTTTATATTTATTTATTAAATTCGTAATAAAAATTCATCTTTTCGTAAAATCCAAAATGCATTTCGTAAAATCTGCCACTTTATGTGTTTTTGTTACCATGATAAGTATATAAAATATGAGGGCGATTTTTTAAAAAATACAACCAATATTTGTCAAAAATTGTTTAAGTGTAGAATAATTAAAAGTGAAACGCGTTACAAGTTTATTATTTAATCTTAGGAGGAAAAATGCCTGGTACAATGTTTATTCCATCACAAAGAGAATTGAGCAAAGAAGAAATTAAGTCAATTATCGTTGAAAACAATGTTAAGTTTATAAGACTTCAATTTGTGGATATTAACGGTCATGTGAAAAACATGGCA
This sequence comes from Cyanobacteriota bacterium, assembly GCA_022703625.1. Lineage (GTDB taxonomy): Bacteria > Cyanobacteriota > Vampirovibrionia > Gastranaerophilales > UBA9971 > JAKLDH01. Next base: position 1,517 of record JAKLDH010000086.1, read on the forward strand.
ATCCCTGCTTGTCAAATTGATAAAGCTCTTAATAACGAAGTTATGCTTGACGGGTCTTCTATTAAAGGGTTTAGAAGTATTGAAACATCCGATATGTACTTTTTCCCCGACAGAAAAACCTTCTGTTTGCTTCCATGGAGAGCAAAAGACGGTTCTAACGTAGCAAGATTAATCTGCGATATTTACAATCCTGACGGAACTCCTTTTGAAGGATGTCCTAGAACCAACCTTAAAAAAGTTCTTGCAGACGCTAAAAAATTAGGCTATGAAATCAATGTGGGTCCTGAATGCGAATTTTTCCTTTTCAAAAAAGAAAACGGAAGACCAGTTTGCGTAACTCACGATGCCGCAGGTTATTATGATGTAGGTCCGGACGACCTTGGGGAAGACATCAGAGCTGAAATGGTCGCTACACTTCAGGAAATGGGCTTTGAAATTGAAGCAAGTCACCACGAAGTAGCAGAAGGTCAGCATGAAATCGACTTTAAATATGGTGATGCGCTTTCAACAGCTGATAATGTTGTTACTTTCCGAATCGCAATAAAATCTATCGCCGCAAAATACGGCTTACATGCAACATTCATGCCGAAACCTATATTTGGCGTTAATGGTTCAGGTATGCACATCAATTTTTCTCTTGTAAAAAAGGGAGAAAACGTTTTCCTTGACGAATCAAAGCCATATAAATTAAGTCAGGAAGCTTTATGGTCAATTGGCGGCGTGCTTAAAAATATCAGAAACATTACAGCAATTACCAATCCGCTTGTAAATAGTTATAAACGTCTTGTTCCAGGATATGAAGCTCCTGTATATCTTGCCTGGTCAGCGGCAAACAGAAGCGCTCTTTTAAGAGTTCCTGCAAAACGCGGTAAAGCTACAAGAGTTGAATTAAGATCGCCAGATCCAAGCTGTAATCCATATCTCGCATTTGCCGCTCTGTTAACAGCCGCTCTTGACGGTATTCAAAATCAGGTAGAACCACCGGTTCCGGCTGAACAGAATATTTATCATTTAACAGAAAAAGAAAGAAAAAAATTAAAAATAGATGCATTACCCGGAAGTTTACTTGAAGCTTTGGAATTAATGGAAAGAAGTACCATTGCCAAAGATGCTCTTGGTGAACACATTTATAACGAATTTTTAGCGGCAAAAAGAAAAGAATGGGATAATTTCAGAGTTTGCGTAACTCCTTGGGAACTTGATAATTATCTTGAACAATATTAAATTATTTAAAAAACCGGTAAATAAAAAAGATGGTTTTTATAAATCCTTAATTAGCGGGTGTTTTGCCGAAGGTAAAACACCCGCTATACCCTTGTCCTGCCCGCGCCGCCCGCAGGGCGGCGCGGGCTATAGATATTAGCGTTTTAACAAATTAATACCAAGTTGCAATCAAAAGAGTATTATTTTTTGATAAGGGTTTTGCCGGCTACGCCGGCAAAACCCTTATCAACTCTTCTTCCCCTCCCTTGGGGAGGGGGCAGGGGGAGGGAGATTTAATCATACATTGACTGCAACTTGGTATAACGAAAACTTATTTAGATTGATATAAATGCAAAAAACCTGCATATTTAATGCAGGTTTTGTATAAAATTTTTAAATTATGCTTACTTATGCGTATAATGCAGGGAATTTGTTTGCTTTTTGGGAATCTGTAACTATAGGACTTATTTGTCCAAAAGGATTAAAATTGATCGCTGAACGATCAAAGCCGTTATCCAGCGGTTGACTTGCTCCAAATGAAGTTCTTTGAACTCCGCCCGGATTTGTTACCGGACTAATTGGACTTGTTAATTGAAGGAAATCAGGTCTTATTGACATTTTTCACCAATAGAAATTAATTATTAAATACTATCTTACTATTATAAAGTTTTTTTGAAGTCTAAATTTAACAAAAAATTTGGAAATCGTTACAATATTTAAAATAGCGCAATATTATAATATTGGAAAGAGGGCGGTTGGTTATTCATCGGGTAGGGAAAAGAAAGGTTTAAATGTGGAAAATAAGAAAATACTCATCATAGAAGATAATCCGGCGAATTTAAAGCTCGTAACTGACATTCTGTCAGTAGAAGGATATGATGTTATACAGGCAAATAATGGGAAAGCAGGGCTTGATGCCTTGATGATATCACCAAAGGAAATCGGGCTAATCCTTTTGGACATTAAATTACCCGATATTGACGGTTTTGAAGTCTTGAAACAAATTAAAAATAATGAGGAAGTTAAAAATATTCCCGTCATAATCGTTTCGGCGCATGCCATGGAAGCGGATGTCAAAAAATCCCTCGAGGCGGGCTGTTTGGATTATATCACCAAGCCTATTAATATTAAGAAATTCCTTGCAAGAATTAAGTCGGTTGTCTAGTTTTTATAAAAAAAATTGATAAATTCTCGCTTTTTTATTATTGTTTCTTGTGTAGTTGCGCAAACAACTATAAATTTTTCTTAATAAGTGGGTAACAAAAAATGATTTTTTCCCACCCACCCACCCTTTTTTAGCAGGGGCGGGCGAAGCCCGCCCCTGCTAAAAAAGATAAAAAGTAAAAATTTTTTGTTTATTATTTATAACTAAAAAGGATTAATTTTGAAAATGCAAAATAAATTTAAAGTTGAAGAAAATATCGATTATATAATTAGCAAAACTGTTCAAGTTATAAAAAATTCTCTTTATAAGAATTTTAAAGAGAATGGGTATAATATAACGCCTGAACAATGGAGTCTGCTTGTTAAACTGTATGATGAAGACGGGATTTATCAGAAACAGCTTGGAGATTACCTCTTTAAAGACAAGCCGACAATTACCAGAATACTTGACATAATTGAGGATAAAAACTTCATTATCAGGATTCCTGACGATAAAGATCGACGGAAAACTAAAGTGTATTTAACTCAGGACGGCAAAAATCTCGTAAAAGACCTTATACCAGTAGCAAATGATTTTCAGGAAAAGTTGACAAAAGATATTTCAGCGTCAGAAATAGAAAATTTCACCAGAATTTTAGAGAAACTTGATGAAAATGTTTGTAAATAAAATATTGATTTGTTGCTTTTTTATATGGTTTTTACTTGCAGGCAGCGTTTTGGCAGAGGAAAAACAGGAAGTTACCTGCGAAAAGCCGGATATTTGCGGTGAAATTATCTTTGATCCCACTGGCGGTGAATATCCTGTTACTTTAAATGAGGTTTTAACCATTGTTTTAGACAAAAATTTCAATGTCAAAATTTTTCAAGCCCGTAAAGAAAGAGATCGGTGGAAATTTTACGGGTCGGCTTCAGAGTGGTTGCCTGATTTAAGCTATCAATACTTTATTTCCTCAATAAACGGAACTGTTTTGGTCGGTAACGTTCTTCCTCTACAAGTTACGGAAATCCCTATTGAGTCAAATTTTAATCTTGGCTACGCAATAAACGCGGGAAAATATTTTGATGTCAAAGAAGCTTATTATATCTTTAATTCCGCAAAAAAAGACCTCGAATTTACTAAAAAACAGGCGCTTTTGGAAGTTACAAGGAATTATTATACGCTTTTAAGAGAAAAATTGAATATTAAAATCTTGGAAACCAATATAGAACAAATTAAAGAACAGTTAAGAATTAATAAAGAGAAGCTGGAAGCCGGTGTTGGCACTAATTTTGATGTATTAAGAGCAAAAGCTGATTTATCGCAGGCGCAGCAAAGATTAATTGCCGCAAAGAATTTATACAGGCTGGCGCAAGCTCAATTGGCAAATAATCTGGGCGTTCCGGTTTTATTACAGCTTGTTCCCAATGATAACGATGTTATGGTAAAAGAAATTTTTGAAGACTGCTTTACGCTTGAACAAGCAAGTAATATAGCCTTAAAAAGTAGACCTGATCTGGCGGCGCAGAATTTTGACATCGAAGCAAAAAGACAAAGAAAAAATGCCGCTTATTCTGTTTATATTCCTGAAGTTTCCGTGATTGGTCAGTTGTCTGATCAGGGTACAACATCAGCAGGGTTGTTTTCTTTTGACTCAATCGGGATTGTGGCGCAGTGGAGAGGGCTGGAAAACCTTGGGCTAAAAGGATATACCGATCTTAAAGTCAGAAAAGCCGAGCTGGAAGAAGCTCAATATGTTTATATAAATGAGTCAAGAAATATACAGGAAAACCTTGTTCGCTCATATTTTAACACAATTGCCGCAAGAGAGCTTATAAAAGCCACAAATACAGAGCTGGAATCTGCCACGGAGAGTAGAAGGCTGGCTGTATTACGGCTTGAATCCGGAGTGGGAACATTTATCGATGTTCTTCAAACTCAAAACACTTACACAGAGTCAAGAATTAACAATTTAAGGTCGATAATCGGCTATAATATATCGCAGGTTGAGCTTTTATTTGAAATGGGCGTTATTTCATCCGATAATATTTTATGCGGATACATTAGCGGCGCCGAAAAACTCAATCCTAACAAAGAAAAAGCCGATGAATACAATAAAAGAATCAAAGAAGCGCTGGAAAAAGAGAAATTACCTTATGAAAAATATAAAAAACCCGAAAATTAAACATCGTTTGGATGATTATCTCGTTTCGCAAGGCTGGTTTGACACAAAAAGTCAGGCTCAAGCCGCTATTATGGGCGCAAAAGTTAAAATTAACAATGAAATAATCACTAAGGCAGGCACTTTGATTAAAATTGACAAGGAAATTATTGTTGAGGTGAAAACTGTTCCTTACGTCAGCAGAGGCGGTTTTAAGCTCGAAAAAGCGGTTAAAGACTTTAATATTAATGTTAAAAATAAAATTTGTCTTGATATAGGAGCTTCAACCGGTGGATTTACCGATTTTTTGATTCAAAACGGAGCGCCTAAAGTATATTCGGTTGATGTGGGGTATGGTCAGATTGCATGGAAATTAAGACAAAACCCTAATGTAACGGTGATTGAACGTACAAATATAAGAAGCGCTCAAGTATCAGAAGTTTATACAGATATTGATTCCGGCAAACAAGATTTATATGCAACATTTGCCTGTATTGATGTATCTTTCATCTCTGCAATTAAGATTCTTGAAAATATAAAACTGTTAATGAACCCTGATGAACAAGAAATTGTCCTTCTGATAAAGCCTCAATTCGAGGCGGGAAAAGATCAAGTGCCTAAAAGCGGGGTTATTAAAGATAAAAAAATTCATTTTGAAGTTATAAAAAAAGTGGCGGATTTTGCGGCAAAAATAGGTTTTTATCCTCAAAACCTTACTTATTCCCCGATTACAGGTCCTGCGGGGAATATTGAATATCTTATTTATTTAACTAATAAATTTGATTGCAGTACAATAGAGGAAATGAATTTTGACAATTTGATTTTAGAAACTGTGGAAAAAGCGCATGCCAATTTTAAAAAGTGTTAAGTCATTAAATAATAAACTGTTAAATCTGCAAAAAATAGGCATAGTCTATAATGTAGAGCATGAATCAGCCGAAGAAGTCGCTGGCAAGCTCGAAAATATCCTTGTGAACAAGGGATTTACTGATATAGCCAAATATAGTATTCGCGGCAAGCGAGATAAAACCTCGCCTGATACGGATTTAGGGCTTGTTTTTATAGTCGGCGGCGATGGAACTTTTCTTGGAGCGGCAAGATGTTTTTCGCCCTGCGGAATCCCTCTTTTTGGCATAAATACAGGCAGGCTTGGCTTTCTTTCCCAGCTTAAGCCTTATGGCATTGAGCAAGGCGTAGAAAAAATACTTAAAGGCGATTTTATAATTGAAGAACGCCTCATGATAAAGTCCTATATCAGCGAAGAACAAGGATTTCAGACAGCTTTAAATGACGTTGTCATAAAAGGAGGCGAAGTTTCCCGCGCAGCGCGGCTTTTTCTCTACATAAACGGCAAGCATGTTTGCGATTATTTGGCTGACGGGTTAATAATCTCTACTCCCACAGGCTCAACCGCTTATACGTTATCTGCCGGCGGACCTGTCGTTGTCCCTGAGCTGGAGGCGTTCGTTATTGCGCCTATATGCCCGCATTCTCTTACCACACGACCTATTGTAATTCCCGCAAACGAAAAAATTGAGGTCAAAGTTAAGCTTGATTCTGATTATATCTATATAACCTCTGATGGTCAGGAAAATCTTAAAATTAGCGGTGAAAAAACAATATTAATAACAAAAAATGACTATAAAGCCCGATTAATAACTTTAAAAAATGAAAATAACGGTTTTTACAGCATTTTAAGAGAAAAGCTCCACTGGGGAATTTCTCCTTATTGCCAGGACTGATACCAAGTCGTAATTATAACTGCAAATTTGAGGTTGTCATTGCGAGGAGGGGCGAAGCCCCGACGCGGCAATCTAACCCTTTTGGACAAAATGTTTATTGTTGTTATACCAATACAAATAAGTTTTCGTTAATTTGTTAAAAAGCTGATACCTACAGCCCGCGCCGCCCGCAGGGCGGCGCGGGCTGGGTAAGGGTATAGCGGGTGTTTTGCCGAAGGCAAAACACCCGCTAATTAACTTGAATTGCTAAATAAATAATTTTATATTTGGCGTAGCGGCTGGCTTCGCCAGCCGCTACGCCGTTTTAAGGGCATGCGGCTCGCAGGCTTTGCCTGCGAGCCGCATAAAAAATTAAAATAAAATTTCAATCTATTTCAGCGTTTCGACTAATTAGCAATTCGAGTTAATTAAGGATTTACAAAAACCCTCTTTTTTATTTAACGGTTTTTTAAATTGATTGGTATAACAAACAAATAACAAAAGCCCCTTCCCTTCAAAGGGAAAGGTTGGGTAGATAAAAACTGGAAAACTTTTTGTTACCTGCTTATAAATTCTGCTTCAAATAAGCTTCTATAAATTCGTCAATATTTCCGTTCATAACAGACTCCACATTGCCGCTTTCATAGTTTGTGCGGTGATCTTTGACCATTTTGTATGGATGAAAAACATAGGACCTTATCTGACTGCCAAAATTAACATCCATTACAGCCCCTTTAATGTCAGCCATTTTCTTTTCCTGCTCTGCCTGCGTAATCGCAAGAAGTTTTGAGGCTAAAAGCTGTAATGCAAGTTCTTTATTGTGGGATTGGGACCTTTCCTGCTGACATTTGACGGCTATTCCGGTCGGTTTATGAACAACTCTTACCGCTGTTTCAAGCTTGTTAACGTTTTGTCCGCCTGCTCCTCCTGATCTCATCGTTGAAACTTCTATTTCATCAGGTTTTATATCAACTTTTGTTTCAATATTATCCATAACAGGACTGACTTCCAGCGACGCAAAACTTGTCTGCCTTTTATTGCTTGAATTAAACGGCGATAATCTGACAAGTCGGTGAACTCCTTTTTCCGCTTTGGCGTAGCCATAAACGTATTTGCCGGAAATTCTTACGGTTGCGCTTTTAATTCCCGCTTCTTCGCCTTGTGATATGTCTATAATGCTTGTTTTCCAGCCTCGTGATTCTGCCCATCTCAAATACATCCTGAAAAGCATTTCCGCCCAATCCTGAGCGTCTGTGCCTCCAGCGCCGGCATTTACAGTTAAAAAGGCGTCTGAATAATCATATTCCCCGCTGAGTTTCTTCTGAAGTTCCCAGTTTTTTAATTCTTTGGTTAATTTTAAGATATTTTCTTCTATTTCAGGATATAACGACTCGTCCTGTTCTTCTTCAGCCAGTTCAATAAGAATTTTTGCTTCTTCAAAACTTGTTTTCCATTTATTATATTCTTCAATGCCGTCTTTAAGATCGCTTAATTCCTTGGACAAAGACTGAGCGGCTTGCTGATCGTTCCAGATATCCGAATTTTGAAGTTTTTGCTCCAGGTCTTTAATCTTTTTTTCAGTTTCAGCAGGGTCAAAGACAACCTCTTGCCTGATTAAGGATTTCGTTGATTTCTTCTAAAGCTTTTTTGCAGTCTATAATCATTGTTTTTATTTCCCGATTTCTTTTTAATATCACTATACCAAGAATTTATTCCCACTCAATAGTACCGGGCGGTTTCGAGGAAATATCGTATACAACCCTGTTAATGCCGGCAACTTCATTGATAATTCTGTTTGAAATAACCGCTAATACTTCATAAGGAACTTTTGCCCAGTCTGCTGTCATTCCATCAACGCTTTCAACCATTCTTAAAGCGGCGGTGTTTTCATAAGTTCTTTCGTCCCCCATAACTCCTACGGATTTTACCGGCAAAAGAACAGTAAATGCCTGCCAGATATCATTGTAAATTCCCGCTTTTTTTATTTCTTCAAGAGCAATAGTATCTGCTTTTCTTAAAATTTCCAGTCTTTCCTTTGTAACTTCTCCAAGAACACGTATTCCAAGACCAGGACCCGGAAAAGGATGTCTGTTTATGATTTCGTCCGGCATGCCAAGTTCTTTTCCCACAAGCCTCACTTCATCCTTAAACAACTCTCTGAAAGGTTCGATTAACTTAAGATTCATTTTTTCCGGCAAACCGCCTACATTATGATGGCTTTTTATCGTTGCGGAAGGTCCTTTAAAAGAAACGCTCTCTATTACATCAGGGTAAAGCGTGCCCTGAGCAAGAAATTCAGCATTTTTAATTTTATCAGCTTCTTGTTCAAAGACGTTTATAAATTCTCTACCTATAATTTTCCGTTTCTGTTCAGGGTCTGTGATTCCTTTTAAAGCGTCAAGGAACTGATCTTCCGCATCAACATAAATTAGATCAATGTGGAAATTGTCCCTGAATACTTTTTGAACTTTTTCAGCTTCATTTGCTCGTAATAATCCGTTATTTACAAAAATACACTTCTGTTGATCGCCTATCGCCTTGTTAATAAGTACCGCCGCAACGGAAGAATCAACGCCTCCGCTTAATCCGCAGATTACATTTCTGTTTCCAACCTGATGTCTTATTTCTTCAATTTTTGTTTCAATAAAACTTTTCATATTCCAGTTTGGACGACATCCTGATATTTCAAAAACAAAATTACTCAGTATTTTTATGCCTTCATGCGTATGAATAACTTCGGGATGAAACTGAACACCGTATAATTTCCGTTCAGAATTATACATAACAGCGTAATCACAGTTATTGGTTTTTGCAACCTGCCTGAATCCTTGAGGAATTGAGGTTACTTTATCTCCATGGCTCATCCAGACCGGAAGTTGACGGAAATTATGAATGCCTTCAAATAAATTATTATTTTCTAAAATATCTATATGAGCCCGACCATATTCTCTTTTTGAGGAATATTCGACCTTTCCGCCGAGGCAATGCGACATAAGTTGCATTCCATAACAGATTCCCAGTATCGGGATATTTAAATCAAATAATTCTTTACTGCAAATAGGGGCGTTTTCATCGTAAACACTTGAAGGTCCGCCTGATAAAATAATTCCTTTAGGTTTAAATTTTTGTATTTTGCCAAGGTTATAATTAAACGGATGAATTTCGCAATAAACGTTGTGTTCTCTGATTCTTCTGGCTATGAGCTGTGTATATTGCGATCCGAAATCGAGAATTAATATTTTATCCAATGCTGTTGCTACTGTCATGTTTTTTATTTCCTTTTTCTAAATTATACTCAAATTGTAGTATATCTTGTTAGTCAGGGCAAAGGAATGTTCCTAAAAATATTGTATTTTGAATAAGTTTTCAGGAATTTATAAAAAGCTATACCAATCCAAATAAGTTTTTTAAGGGCACCTCTAAAAACAAGGAATTTTTGTTTTTTATATCTACCCCCCTGCCCCCCTTCAAAGGGGGGAGAAGTTTGTGTGTAGGGGCTTCGCCCCTACACACAAACCCCAATCAAATTTCATGAAAATTTCAAAAAATTGAGTTTTTAGAGGTGCCCTTAAAAAATTATACCAATCTGAAAAAGAAATCGGCAACTAAAAAAAGTGGCTTTTGTAAAGTCCTAATTAACTTGAATTGCTAAATAAATAATTTTATATTTGGCGTAGCGGCTGGCGAAGCCAGCCGCTACGCCGTTTTAAGGGCATGCGGCTCGCAGGCTTTGCCTGCGAGCCGCATAAAAAATTAAAA
>JAKLDH010000087.1 GCA_022703625.1 Cyanobacteriota bacterium
TATGCGGCTCGCAGGCAAAGCCTGCGAGCCGCATGCCTTAAGAAGGCGTAGCGGCTGGCGAAGCCAGCCGCTACGCCAAATATAAAATTATTTATTTAGCAATTCAGGTTATTCAGGTTTTATTTCTCACACAGTCTGAACTTGCAATTCATCCCATAGCAATAAATGGACTAAAGCGCTCGGAATGACGATCTAAGGCGGGGCTAAGCAGTTACTTATTTGGAAAAGAATTTGATTTCCTGAAAAGATAAATTTCTTTTCCCTCCTCTTTTTTAAAATCAACTAAAACTAAATATTTGCGACATATAAAGACAATATCGTTTGAAGTCTTGGAAATAAGCATTCTGGCTAGAGATAAGTCATAATATTCTTTCGTATCCAGCGTAATCTCCTGAAGTTCAGCGCTTTCATATTTCCCTGTCATCCTGTTTATATACACCGCCAGCTTAGAATTGTCGGACATTTTGTCTATGAGCTCGTTTTTAAGATAATTTTCAAATTTTTCGGAAGGCTCAGGGTTTTTAATAAAATCTCTAAATCTCTCACGCGCATTTTCCTTATTAACCCCCGTTATAAAAGCTTTATCAAAAATCTTTTCCAGAATGAAATTCTGCCTGTAAAAATAAACGTATTCTAAATCGAGAGGAAAGACAATAGAAGAGTGTTTGGGGAAATAATCCTTGACATAACGTGATCCATGACTAATTATAATCTTGTCGTAGCTTGTAAGATTATATTCATCAAAGGTTTTAGCCAATTTATTATAAGCAGTTGATCTTTGCATATTAGGAGCTGAAAAAGACACAAAATTAAGGTAAAAAAGGTTTAAAATAAGTAAATATGTAATAATAAACTTGCTATATTTGACTTGAGAAATTCCATACCCTGCCAGAATAACAAGTAACGGCAAATTTAATACAGTATATTTTCCATGCAAAATAAATTTTTGGTTCACCGACATTAATATCTCGTATGAAAAAAAAGCGAGAAAAATCAAAAATATAACAACAGCAATCTGTTTTTTGAAAACAGCCCTGATTATTCCGACTATATGAAAGATTATGGGGATTATTGCGATTATTGAAAATATAATTAAAAAGGTTTTTTCTCCAAAAATTTCAAAATAGGAAGAATAAGTTTTTTCATAGTCATGCTGAAAAACAAAAATAAAAGGGGAAAACCAATTTTGAATTGTTACAAAAATATCAAAAATTTTAAAATTTCCCCAATCAAAAAAGTTTAAAAATGAGTTTGAAGAAACATTAAGATGATGAAAAAAAGTTGGCAAATACGGTAAAAACAATACAAAACTTAATATTTGAGAGTTTATATAAGTTTTTATATGTTTTATGTCTGATTGACCCTGTTTTTTATGCGCTTTTATACATAAATATGTAAGAAAAATGATTGATTCTATCAAAACAAAAACGGATCCTAACGTATAAGAATAGAGGATTCCAAGATTTGATAAAGTTAATCCGATGAGATTTTTGACGGAAGGTTTTTTGTCAAAACGCATTAAAAACAGTAAAGACAGCGTTGTAAGAAGTAAAATTAAGGGATAGAAGCGGATTTCCTGAGAAAAATATATTAAAAATGAACTAATAGAGGCAATAAATGCTGTTATAAGTCCGGAATTTCTTGAACCGAGTTCTTTTCCCGCCAAATAAAATATAATTATATTAAAAGTTCCAAGTATTGCAGAAAACAGTCGCAGAACGAACTCCTGAAATCCAAAGGCTTTAATCCAGAAGTGGAGTATAAAATAGAATAATGGGCAGTGAACATCTTTGTGGTATAAGGTGTTTAGTATTCCAAAAGGAAAACTTTCTTTTGCAACGCTTAAAGTCCCGACTTCGTCGTACCAAAGCCCGTTTTTATCAAGGTTAATAAGCCTGAATGCCGTGCCAATAATCAGTATTAATAATAAAATCAGCCTATTTTTGTCAAATTTTATTTTCATAAAAAACCCGTATATTGCAATTCCGATCGAGTTTTTAGAGTCGCGCTTAAGGATTAACTGCTTGAGCCTTTAATTTAGCCAGAACTTCATCGGTAATGTCATAACCGCCATAAAACACGACCTGTTTGCTTAAAACCATATCATATTTTCCGGAAACGGCTATTTCTTTAATGCAATTCATAACTGTTTTTTCTAATTTTGACCATTTTTGATTTTGGTCTTTTACAAGAGCATTTCTTTTAGTATTAAGCTGTTGATTTAATGAGTCCTGAAGAGTTTTCTTTTCTTGGGCTGTTTTAGCGTTTAGAAGCTGTTTTTTGCCGGTTTCAATAAATTTTTGAAGTTCTTTTTCTTTAACTTTTTTATCAGCGGTAAGCTGTTGAGCTAACGAATAAGTTTCTCTTATTTTGTTCATATCAACAACAGCGGTTCCTGCGGCTGAAGATTTAAGCGAAAAGCCAATTAATGTGGAGATTACAGCTAATGAAACAATGAAACTTTTAAACATTTTCATAAAAAATTACTTCCTCTTTTATATCTATACTCAAATAAAAATAATTTTTGGATTTTTATTAATTAACGCGCATTGCTAATTAGCCGAAACCGTCATCCTGAGCGGAGCGAAGGCTCGCAACCAATTGCCAAAAACAGGAGATTCTTCAGGCTAAAGCCCTCAGATAGTATAATATTTGCATTAATACTAAACAGATAATAGAATAAATATAATATTCTTTCAATAATTGAGGAAATTTTGAATTATAAAAAATATAAATTTTATATTTTTAATAATTATTTGTTTAGTAATATCCGAAACGGTTGCTTATGCAGCCGATTCAATTTCTATTGAAATAAAAACGCAGATTGATCCAGGCGCAATAAATGCATATTCGCAAGATCAGGCAGAAATTTATGAAAAAATCAAAATCAAAGAAGAGCAAGATTTTAATATAGAGAATGAACTTAAAAATGATGATTTAAATAAAATAAATCAAGAATCTGATATACGCTTTGAGTTAAAAAGCGTTGAATTTTATGGAAACACTATAGTTTCATCAGATAATTTAAATAAATATTTCCTGCATTTAATCGGAAAAGAAGTTGGATTTAAAGAAATTGTTGATGCAATTTCTGATATAACCCTGGCTTATCAATCAATGGGTTATATAACTTCAAAGGCGTATATTCCTCCTCAAGACGTTATAGACGGAGTTCTTAAGATAAATATTCTTGAAGGTAAAATCGGACAAATCGATATTAATAAAACGAAGAGGGTCAAAAGTTCATATATAAAAAATAATTTTATCAGGTCCAATAATCTTGAAGAATCAAAAATATTTAATGTAAATAACTTGAAAAATTCGCTTAATGAGCTTAATTCTACAGAATATCTTAAAGGGAAGGTTATATTAAAACAAGGAAACGAATCTCAGACAACAGACATTATTTTAGATATTAAAGATAGATTCCCTGTTAATTTCGGGGCATCTACGGATAATTTCGGAAGAAATTATACCGGTCTTCAACGCTTTGGACTAAATGTCGGAACCCCAAATATTACAGGTTTTGGAGATAGCTTAAATAACCATTTAGATTTTTCTAAAGGTTTATTCGGAATTAATACGGTATATTCAGTTCCTGTCGGATCAAAAGGAGCTAAATTGCAATTTGGTTATTCGCATTCTGACATTAAAATCGGACAAGAATTGAAATCCGAAAAAATCAAAGGTAAATCAAATGATTTTAATACTAAAATTTCTATGCCGCTGTACAAAAAAAACAATTTGATAATAAATTCGGAAATCGGTTTTGAAATGCTGAGCTCTAAAACAGAAAGTTCTGTTAATTCCGCATATAACAATAAATATGAATTACGAGTTCTGCGAACAGGTTTAAATTTAATAAAAGAAGATAATTCGGGAAGGTGGATTTCATCAGCAACCGTTAATACAGGGCTTCCTTTTCTTGGAGCGAAAACGAAAAAAGAAGATGAAAGCGATGCAACAAGCAAATTTGTAAAACTGGAAGGCAGTCTGATAAGAATCCAGTCCTTGCCGCTAAAAAGCTTTGGTATATTCAGATTATCCGGACAATATTCGCCTTCTCATCTTTTATCCGCAGAGCAAACGCAAGCCGGAGGCATGTATAGCGTCAGAGGATATCGAGAAGGCGTTTTGTACGGAGATTTAGGATATAACCTAACCCTTGAAGCAAGAAAGGCTGTTCCTTATCTTCCTTCAACTGTTTCAGTTCCTTACGGCAAAGATAAAAACATTAAAATACCTGTAAAAAATAGAATTTATATGTCTGTTTTTTATGATCAGGCTATTGCGCGAGAACATAGGCAGGGAATATCTTATAGTTATAAAAACTTTTTACAGAGTGTAGGCGCAGGCTTAAACATCTCTTTAACAAAATTTATTAATGCCAACATGTATATTGGCGTTCCTCTCGGAAGGCAAAGAGATGACAAACAAAACAGCGTAAGATTTCATTTCGATATATCATCTGATTTGATTTAATACCCAATTATAGTACTCTGTTGCACCAATTATTAAAAGAACTTGGTAAAGAAATAAGATGATTTTTGTAAATCCTTAATTAAGTAGGCAATAAAAAGTTTTGAGGTTTTTATCTACCCAACCCCAACCCCTTCCCTTTGAAGGGAAGGGGCTTTTGTTGTTTGTTTGCCTCACTTGCTTCGCTCGTTCGGCAAAATTTAACAAGAGCTGAAAATTTTTTGTATGTTACTTAGCTGGTGTTTCGGCTTCGCCGAAACACCAGCTATACCAATGCCCAGCCTGTGCCGCCCGCAGGGCGGCGCAGGCAATAAATATTAGCTTTTTAAACAATTAACGAAATGCAAAAAGAGTTGTCCTCAAGGAACAACTCTTTTTTTGAAATTTCAAATTTTAAAAAAAGCAAAGTTCTACTTATTTACAAGTTCTTTGAATTTTTTACCAGCGGTGAATGCAGGAACTGTTTTCGCAGGAATTTTAATTTCTTTGCCGGTTTGTGGATTTCTTCCTGTTCTTGCCGCTCTTTTACGAGCTTCAAAAGTGCCAAAACCAACTAAAGTAACTTTTTTACCTTTTGATACTGTTTTTTCTACAACATCAACAAAAATAGATAAAATTTCAGCAACTTCTTTTTGAGTAACCTTCGCTTTTTTTGAAACTTCTTGTACTAATTCTTCCTTATTCATGGATATCTCCTTTTCCAAAAAACCAATAACTACATATATTATTATATTTATAATGTTAAAATACGCAAGAGGTTTTCTACAGAAATCTTTTAAATCTTTTAATTTTTTTAATCTATAGCGGTATGTAAAAATAATCGCTAATTTGTTAAAAAGCTTTTATCTACCGCCAGAAATGCCCGCAAATTAAGGATTTCCAAAAACCGTCTTATTTCTTTACCGAGTTCTTTTAATGATTTATATAAAAAATTTTTATAAATAATCACATGCCGTTTTAAATAGCCGGACTGGAATATAAGCAGGTTCATTATATTGTGGATCATCTGTTTGTAAAATAAATAAATAAATAAATAAATAAAAATTATTTTATATTTCTAAAAAGATGAAAAAGTAATGATAAAAAAATATTTAAACAGACTTGATTTAATTGATCTGATTACAACAGAAGAAAAAAATCAGAAAATATTACTTTTTAATGCCTTGAAAAAAGGATTTATAGCCACACAAATTATCTTTTTTTTAATGAGTTTAGTTATAAGTATTTTCATGATTGGGCTTTCTTCTAAGCTCCCTGACGTAAATTTTATTAAAACCCTTGAGCCTGAATTATCAACACAGATATTTGATATTAATAATAAACCTGTTGCAGAAGTTGTTGCGGATGAAGACAGGGTTTATATTCCGCTTGAAAAAATTTCGCCGGATTTTGTCCATGCAGTTATTGCGATTGAAGATATGAGATTTTACGAGCATAAAGGAATAGATTTAAAAGGAACAATAAGAGCTTTTATAAATAATTTAACGGGAACAAGCTCAATTCAGGGCGGCAGTACAATAACTCAGCAGTTGGCGAAAAATTGGTTTCTTATACCGGAAAAATCTTTTAAAAGAAAAATTCTGGAAGCCCTGCTCGCCGCAAAGATAGAAAACAGTTTAAGCAAAAAGGAAATTCTGGAAAAATATTTAAACTTGATTTATCTTGGCAACAGGTCATACGGAATTGAAAGAGCCGCTGAAAAATATTTCAATAAAAAAGCTGAAGCATTGAATCTGGCTGAAGCTTTAATGCTTGCAGGATTAATTAAAGCGCCTGAATTGTATTCTCCGTATTCAAATTATGAAAAAAATCGGGAACGCCAAAAACTTGTTCTTGAAAGAATGGTGGAACAGGGATTTATAACAGAAACTCAGAAACAAAAAACGTTAAAAATAACACCGGAGTTGCAATCGCAAAAAACTGTTTTCTCAAAAAATCAATATTTCGTGGATCATGCGCTTTATCTTCTTAAACAGCGTTACGGAGAAAGCATTGTCAGACAAGGAGGCTTGAAAGTTTATACCACACTTGATCCAGAAGCTCAGGAATCGGCAGAAAAAGCTATTGTTGAAGGAATAAAAAATCTTCCTAAATTTTCACAGGTCAGAGAAGGGGCTCTTGTGGCGATTGATGTTAAAACAGGCTATATTAAAGCGATTGTCGGCGGTGTTGATTATGAAAAAAGCCAGTTTAACAGGGCAACTCTGTCTAAAAGAGCTACAGGCTCAGGGTTTAAGCCTATTGTTTATTTAACGGGTCTGAGGCTTGGGATTATAACCCCTTCTTCTTTCGTTCTTGATGCGCCTGTTTCATACCGCACAAAGTGGAATGTATGGCGCCCACGCAACTGGGACGGCAGATATATGGGCAAAATGACGGTAAGAAAAGCTCTTACCCTTTCAAGGAATACGCCTACAGTAAGAATTGCGCTGGAAGCCGGAATTGACAATGTTATAGAAACCGCCCGTCTTTTAGGAATTACAAGCCCTATAAATCGGGGTTATTCGATTGTTCTTGGCTCAGCGGGAATTTCTCCTCTTGAAGTCGCCACTATGTACTCAACTCTGGCAAGAGATGGGGTGTATATTGAGCCTACCGCAATAAGATATGTGATTGACAGCAGGGGAAACCTTCTTGAATCAAATAAAACACAGCCTGTAAGGGTAATAAACTCCAAATATGTACAACAGCTTAATTCTATTCTTGTTGACGTTGTTGAAAAGGGAACAGCTAAACAGGCTAAGCTTGAAGGCAGGATGATTGCAGGGAAAACAGGAACTACGGATGATTTTAAAGACGTCTGGTTTTCAGGTTATACACCTGATACCGCAACCACAATCTGGCTTGGCAACGATGAAAACATGCCTTTAAGAGGCATTTGGAGCAGTAATTGCGCCGCTTTATGGAAAAATTTCAGCCAGGACTATTATAAAAAGGCGAATATTATAGCAGAACCCTTTAAATTACCAGAAGAAGAGAAAAAAGTTAAAAAAGAGAAAGATAAAAATAAAGAGAAAAAAGAGCGCGCAAAAAATCCTGAAAAACCGGTGGTAACACCGCCTCCCGCAGGCAATTACGCGCCTCCTAAAACTTATAGACCTAAAATTACGCCTAAAAAAGTTTATCCGCAAAATCAACCTCCTCAAACACAACAACCTCAGATGCAATACCCTCAGCAACAACTGCAATATCCGCAATATCAACAATATCCGCAGAATCAGGGGTATTATCAACAAAATCAGCCTTATTATCAATATCCTCAAAACTATAATAATTACAATTACCAGCCATATCAGCCTCCTGCGCAACAATATCCGAACGGATACAACTACTATAATAAAAGTTATTAATAGGTTTACATTTAACGAGTTTTCCCCATTATACCGTAAGCAATTCATGTTAATTAGTTTTGTCGTTTAGTATATCAACAATAAAAAGGGAGATAAGCTTGATTAAAAAGGAATCAAAAGAAAAAATTTTGTTTATAATGTTAATAGTTGCCATGTTTATGATTTTAATGCTGGCTAAAGCTGTCTATGACAGTAATTTTAACACAAATAACAATTCAAGCAAAGAAATTTACCATGTAATCAGCAAATTTGATCTTATGCCTTCTGCCGCAAGCAAAGCAACTCCTGCAATTGTCCATATAGCTTTTGACAAGCCTATTGTGTACAAACAGGAGCTTAATCATAAACAACAATACGGATTTAATATTTACAAACCCCTGCAAAAAAAATACCAGAGCCTTGGCTCCGGAGTTATTGTGAGAGAAGACGGGTATATTCTTACAAATAACCATGTTATAGAGAATCTTGCAGGGAAAATCAGGGTTGAAGTGGCGGATAACAAAAATTATAGCGCAAAAATAATAGGCAGAGATACTAAAACTGATCTTGCGGTAATTAAAATAGACGCAAATAAACTTCCATGCATAGAATTTGCGGATTCTGACAGCGTCAGAATCGGAGATGTGGTTCTAGCGATAGGAAATCCTTTTGGCATAGGCGAAAGTGTTACTATGGGAATTATAAGCGCAACAGGAAGGTCTAATATCGGCATTGTAGACTACGAAGATTTTATACAGACAGATGCCGCAATAAACCCAGGAAATTCAGGCGGCGCGCTTGTTGATATAAGGGGCGAATTAGTGGGCATAAATACTGCAATACTCACAAAAAGCGGAGGATATGAAGGAATTAGCTTTGCAATCCCTTCAAATATGGCTTTGAGGATATTTAACGAAATTCTCAAAAAAGGAAAGGTTGAAAGAGGCTGGATTGGATTAGCCGTACAAAACAGCAGTTCCGGGGCTACTGCCTTCCCTGGCTTTAAATTTAATAAGGGATTAATTGTTGCAGATGTAATTTCAGGAAGCCCTGCAAGCGTTTCAGGGATAAAAAAAGATGATATTCTTATTTCTGCTGACGGTACAGCTTTAAGAGATAAAAGTCATTTAAGAAATCTCGTTGCAAATTCAGAAATCGGCAAACGTATAAGTTTTAAGGTATTAAGAAACGGAAAATTCCTTGAAGTTCAGGTAAAAATATCAAAACTTCCCGACGATATAAATATTTTTGATGTAAATCGATAAATTGTTTGACTGTAATACCGAGTTGCAATCAAAAGAGTATTATTTTTTTGATAAGGGTTTTGCCGGCGAAGCCGGCAAAACCCTTCTTATCAATTCTTCTCCCCCTCCCTTGGGGAGGGGGCAGGGGGAGGGATTATTTAATGCTGCCTTGATTGGAACTTGGTATCAGCTTTTTAATAAATCATTTAAAAAATAATGAATTTTAGTTTTTTCTGCTGTCTTAATTTGCTTAACATTTTTTACAAAATCATCAACCGCATTCATTGTTGATAGTTGAATTTTATTTATTAAAAAGTTGCTTCCCGAGGTCATATCTTTGTTATTGGCATCAGTAAAAATAACAAATCCGTCTTTATTTTCCAAATCCTTTAAAATCAGAAATAAAATCAGAAACAAATTTGTAAAATTTAAATCTATATATTTTTTAAGCTGCACAAAATCAAAACCCTGATTAAAATCATTTTTTATAAACTTAGGATCAATATCAAAAATAAATCCGACAGGTTTCGACGTAAGTTTTTTGTAAAAATCACGGTGATTATAAAATTCTTCAAACTTAAATTCTGTCAAATTCAAGTTAATATTTTCAAATTTTTCAATTTTGTTTGACACTTCCTGAATATTTTTTGTCGCAATTTGAAGGTTTATATTATTTTTTATGCAATATTGATAAACATTGCTTATCATCGATTCATTTTCCGAAAACAATAAAATATAGTCATTTTCCGCAAATGCAACTGCTTTTTTCTTTAATTCCAGAGATAATTTGCCGTCATATTTTGCTTTCTTTATTTTATTTAAATAGATTATCAAAAAATTAAGAATAATGAGTAAAAATGCGGCTAAAAGCCCGATAGAATAATCTTTGACTTGAACTTGCCTAATAATATATTTTGGAGGTTCAGATTTTAATTTTTCTTTTTGAACAATTTGTTTTTCAACCCGCTCCGGTTCAGTTTTAGCTTCCTGCTTTTCTTGTTTTTCAGCTATTTTTACAGGTTCAGGCTTTATTACCTTTATTTGCGCCTCAGGCTTTGATTCAGCTTTTTGAACAGTTTGTTTTTGAACTATCTTAACAGGTTCAGGCTTTTTAGGGACATAAATATGATTTTCAACAAATAAATCAACATCTTCATTTGAAGTTGTGATAAAAATTTTTGTATATCCGGTATTTTGGCTTAATAGCGGGAAATATTCAACTTTAATATCCTCTAAAATATCTTTAAGATGGGTTATGGAAGGAGTTAATTCTAAATTTTTATTTGTATCAGGCAAAAAAAGCGCGTATTCATCAGCATCTTTTTTGATAGGACTGGGAATCGTCTGATATTTGCGGGAAGTATAAAGCTTAATAATTACGGTTTTGTAATTATTGTTAAGCAATTCAATTTTATATAAATCATTTTTTTGTTCGTTATCCACTGCAAAAGTTGCATTTAGTATAAAAATACAGCATGCAATTGTTAAGTAAATAATTATTTTTTTATTGATTTTATAGATCATAATGCTTAAATACAATAAAATTATATGAATATTATACTAAAGATAGGATTTTATGGTTAAAAAAATAATTACGCTGATTTTTGCGTTAATAACTTTAAATTTAGACATTTTAGCCGTTAAAGCGGAAACAAACAAAATTATATATTCTGATTCGTTTGACCAGCTTTATTCTCTGGCAATTTTAGAATCCGAAAATAAGGATACAGAGAACGCTTTTGGATATTTTGAAGCGATAATGCAGAAATTCCCGGACAATATTCCTGCTTTATACAGTTATAAGTCGTTTTGCATAAAAAAAGGCTACTATGACAAAGCAATAGAACTAAACAAACTCCTTTATGAAAAAACAAAAAACGATTTATTACCTGAAGAACTGGCTGGCTTGTACAGTAAAAAAGGCGAAATTGATAAAACATTCAGTATTTATGAAGATATAATCGCTAAAAATCCTAAAAAGACCTCTGTAAAAGAAAAATTGATTGTCGGGCTTTATGAACACGGAGAATTTAAAAAGGTTTCGACCTATTGTAAAAGCATCTCAACGTTCAATAAAAATAACAAATTAGCTATGATATGCGGAAAAAGCCTGTTTTATTCAGGAGAAAATCAAGTTGCATTGAGTATAATTGAAAAAAATAAGCTTGAATTGTCTGCGCGGCAAGAAGAATTAAAGTTTATTTCCGATGTTTACCTTGCAAACAATGAATTTTCAAAAGCAATACCACTTATTGAACGCTTTAATCCTGATAAATCCGTATATTTAAAGCTCGGCGACCTTTATGCAACAACAAAAAATCACAAAAAATCAGCAGAAAATTATGAATCCTGTCTTAAATATGAAAAAAACAACTCTGA
>JAKLDH010000088.1 GCA_022703625.1 Cyanobacteriota bacterium
CAGTTTGACATGTTAGTTTTTTCTTTTCTTTTGGGCGCCTAAGGCGCATGCGCAGGGAAATGTTACTTGGATTTTATCCCAAATGTCCCGCTTTGCGGGTTCTTTACTTTTTTACAAAAAAGAAAAGAAAATGAACAAACGGTAAGTATTCTATTGCATGCTTGAAAGATGCTGTTGCGAAGCAGTCGGCGCTGTCCGCATTTCGCAAACAAGTTCAGCATAACATTTTTAGCGTGGTTAAGCAGTTAATTTGACAGTACCATTTGATGTGGTTTTCGCCGGCAAAGCCGGCGAAAACCACATCTTTGCATAGAAGTACCCTAAACAGACTGTTTGGCTGTAAGCTCGAAAGAATTGTCAAGACCCTTGCTTGCCGCAATTATTGTTTTGCTTACATGGTCAAAATTCTTGTCCTTTATTATGTTATAAGAATTTTGTCCTAATTTTTCAGGGTTGGAAAGAACTTGTTTGATTTTGGACGCAAGCGCCACATGATCTTTATACGGGAAAACATAGCCGTTATATCCGTCTTGAACAAGATCATCCCCGCATCCGACTTTGTCCGACACAATTACAGGCAAATCAAATATCATTGCCTCGTTAACTACAAGCCCCCACGGTTCAATTTTCGACGGAAGCGCAAAAACATCGCTTATTAAATAGTAATATGTCAGTTTTTTGAACTGTTTAAAGGGCACAAGCGTTAAAACATCCCGCAATCCTTTGTAAGCAATGTATTTTCTTATTTTAGAATCAAGATGCCCATTGCCTATTAAAAGACAGGTGAAATTATTATCTTGTTTTTTTAATTCCCCAATAGCGTCAATAAACGTGAAAAGGTTTTTATCGTTTATAAAACGGGCAATGCAAAGGATTATTTTCTTTTTTGCATCTATTCCCAAAGCTTTTTTTGCAAGATTTTTCTTGTTTTTAATCTGCAAGTACCTTTGGCGGAATTTATCGTTGTTAATTGTGTAATAAGTATAATAAATCTCATTATTTTCATTTGAAATCATTGTTTCCAGAAAGTCTTTGACCTTTGCGCCAAGAGCAATAAATTCAGAAAATACCAATTTGTTTATATAAAAAGGTTTTATAAGTTTTTTCAAAAGATTCGTTCCTGACAGGTTATCTTCTTCCCATAAAATTGTTCTTTTCCCTAATAATCTTGAGATTATGGCGTAAAAAGGACCTATAAACCTTGTGCCTCCTTTAAAAATGACGGCGGAATATCCGCCAAAGATTATATCCCTGAGAAGACTTAATCCGCCTAAATAAAAAAACCTGTTCTGAAAAGGAATTTTAACAAGAATTGTATCCCGCATTATTTCATAGTTATATTTTGCGTCGTTTAAATAATCCGTATTCCAGGCTCTGTCAGGCTCATTCTTTATACAGGCGGCTACTTTAAAATCAATTTCGTCATATTTTGTTAAATGATCGAAAAATTCGTGCATATATGGTGAAAGTATGTTTGTTAAAAATAAAACTTTTTTTCTGTTTGTCATTTTTTTTATTCCTTATTAAAACGGCAACTTACTGCTATACGGCAATTTCCCCGCATGCCCCATTGAAATTCTGACTGACTCAAAAAAACCGAAAAGTCCAAAAGCAATTAACATTGCAATCATAGAAGGGCTTTCCGCCATTCCAAAAAAGAAAAAATAAACCATCATTGAAATACTTAAAACATTGAATATTTTAACTTCAGTTTTTAAAGGTTCAACAAAAAGGTCCTTTAAGCTTTTTCGCAGTATAAAAATAAACGGCAGAAAGAAAAATAAAGCCATTAATCCGTAATTGTAGAACATTTCAAGAAAAAGATTATGAATATGCGGCTGTTGAAAACTGGGATCAGGGTGCATCGCCGTCAAAAAGAACGTTGCTTCCCTTGATGTGTCTATTCCAAAACCAAATATAACTTTGAAAAAATCAAGATTGTTCAGCCAGTGCGTAATATACATATTCCAGTTAATCATTCTTATATCAAAAGTGCCGGAAGATGAAAACCTGTCAGTTATACTGTAAACAAGGTCTTCAGCCATTCCGCTCTGTATAAGAGCAATAGGAGCAATTAACAGTAACGGAATAAAAAACATTACCGGATGAAAAATAATATTATTTTCTTTAACAGTAGGTTTTTTTGAAGTTTCTTCGTCTATAAAACTTTTTCCTGTAAGTTTTTTAACGACATAAATAATTATAAAAGCAGTAATTAAAGCGATTCCTAAAGAAAGAAACGTTCCTTTTTTAATCCCCATAATAATAAGCAGAGCTAAAACAGAAATATTCGCTGATATTATGCCTTTAATAACGCTATAAAATTTAAATTTTTCATAATTTGTGTTCAATATAAAATAAAAAGCCGCCATAAGCATTAAAAATGGGGCTTCAAAAGAACCTCCGGCAAATCCCCCGTCAATTAAAAGCCTATTTGCCATAATTATTGCCGAAGAATGACCTATCATTACAGAAACCGCCAGAAGAATATAATAAACAAAGACGCCTGAAGAGATTGCGCTTATAAGAGAATATAAATTGTTTCTTAATTCTTCAATATCAGCCTTTTTCCAGAAAGCCATAAAACCTGTTAAAAATGCGCATAAAGGAGTTAATCCCGCCAAATATACCAGAAATTTGGTTTCAGAACTTCCAAAATCTCTTCCCATCGTTTCAACTCCTGATCTTAACGCGCTAAACCTTAGTCCCAAATTATTTTGAATCCATAAATCAATATAACTTGACGAGCGAAAATCTGTTTTATAAAAAAATGCGTAAATTGTGCTTATCGTAAAGAAAATAAACAGATATCTAAAAGGTTTATAGTTCCATAGCTCTTTGAATTTTGCGATAAGAAAATAGCCTGACGTTGTAAGCGACAGCAAAAAAACTGTTGCATGCGGCTTAAAATCAAGACCGACAGGAGATAAAAACTTTTGTCCAACAAGTATCCACATAAATATTAATTGAAGCATAACGTATGGAATAATCGGATTTTTTATCGATTTATGAATCATAAACACAAACAGCATAAAGGCTGTAAATAAAAATCCTCCTAAAATAATCGGGTTTACATCAAGATTGTTCATTTTTTCTCTTCTCTTGCTTAAAATGCTCGAATTACTAATTAATTTTTTTCGATCGTCATTCTGAGGGCTTCAGCCCGAAGAATCTTATTGTCTTCATTACATGGGATCCTTCGCTTCGCTCAGGATGACAGTTTTTACGCTTACGAGGAGGGGCTTTGCCCCTATGCGGCAATCTTCCTGTTAGCCGGATAGATTGCTATGCTCGCTCGCAATGACAGAGCAGCATTCTTAAAACGGCTCTTTAACTGAAAGATTCTCTTCGTCAATCATTTCATTGCCGTTAAAATGCCGCGCCGGATTTATACGTTCCATTAGCAGGCTTTTATTATCCGCAAGTTCTTGTCCTGACATGCTGTCTTTTAACCAGGCGGCTAGAATTCCCGCCACAAGTCCAAGATAAACAAGACCTATAAGATTAATAAGGATGCCGCTTAACTCAAGATTAGCCTCAGACGGGTTATTAAGAACAATTATATTGTCAACCGTTTCAGTTTCTTTTATCTGAGCATCAATAACCTTGCTTTTAATGCTGTTATAAGCCGCTTTTAAGGCATCTTCCTGTTTTTGCAATTCTTCAAGTCCCGCAATTTTTTCAGGAAGAGTATTTTCTCTTTTCACAAGATTTTTTATGCCTCTTTGCATTTCTTTAAGCTGACTTAGTAAAGAAATTTTTTCAGCTTTTGCGTTTGCCATTTCAGCGACTATATCCTGGGAAGGCTCGTCATAAATCCCTCTTGAAACAGGAATTTCCTGAAAAGAATCTTTTTTTCTGTTATCAATAATTTTTGATAAAGTTTTTATTTCATTTTTTGCGGAAATAACGCTTGGATAATTATCCGTAAAAGTTCCGCTTAAATTTGCGTATTTTTGCTGTGTAACAGCCAGATTGGTGAATAAATCGTTCAAATAAGGGTCTGATGCGATAGAAGTTGATCTAAGAGCGGTAGGAACATCCGCAATGCCTATTTGCGAGGAAAGTTCATTATATTTTCTATTATAATAACTTATTCTACTTTTTAAAACCTCGGCGTCCCTTTCCAGCTCTACTCTTGTTCTTACCAGAGTAGACCTTTCCATGTCAACGTCTACAATATTATTTGCTACAGTATAATTTCTGATTTCCTGACTGACTTTTGAAAGGTCGTTGCTTATTTGTGTCAGGTTTTGCTCGAGATATTCTTTTTGTTTAACGGCTACAGCCTTGCGCATTTTTATGTTTTCAGCTTTAAACTGTTTAATAACCTCGCCAAGAACTTCATCTGCGGATTCTTTATTTATCCATTTCAAAGAAATCGCAAGAGTGTCTGTTGAAGGAATAATTTTTGTTTTTATCAATTTTTCATAATAATTATGCCATTCATCTTCGTTTTTTATGTTTAATTTTGCCAAATCTTTGCTGTTTTGCTGTTTAAGAGCTGATAAAACTCTTGTGGATATATTTTTTGAGCCCAGAACCTCGGCGAAGTTGAATAAAGGGTTACTGTAACCGCTTTCTGACTTTATAAGAGGCGTTTCCTCAAAATTAGCGACAACATTGTATTGAGGAATGTCTTTAATAAAGATTTTTGCCGATGATCTGTAAATTGTTTTATTTGGCGCGCAAAGATAAATGCCGAAAATACAAAGTGAGATTCCAAGCGCGATAAAGATTACATTTTTTTCTTTAATAATAAGGTTTGTTAAATATTTTTTCATAGCTCCATCCATTTATACTTAAATTAACTAACATTTTTTCACCCTCCCCCTACCCCCTCCCTCAAGGGAGGGGGAGAGAGGTTATAAGAGGGCTTCGCCCTCTTGCGCCCATTTTTAATTTTTTAAAAAAATTCAATTTTATGAGTTTTTAGACGCTTTCTTTGGAATTAATCAGCGTCAAATCTTGTAGGGTCAAACATTAATGCCCAGTTGTTGTATCCGCCCGCGACAGAAGCTATCGGCGCGGCAATTCTTGTTAAATAATCAAAAGTCTTGCCGATCATGGGTCTGATTTTTTCAGGAACATAAATTACATCGTTTGGCATTAAAGTTACGTCGTTTTTCATAGGATTAACAACGGTTGTAGTCATTGTTCCATCGTTGCTTACCCTGCTTATAAAAACTTTTTTAGGCGGATAAGCGGCTGAGCTTTGATAACCTCCCGCTTTGGCGATTGCTGTATTAAGGGTCGAAGACGTACTTGTGTCAAGAGTAACCAAGCCGGGCGCATTTACATATCCGATAACCCTTACAGGAACAATTCTGTTTGCAAAAGCAGAGCCTGCAAATTTTTTGTATGTATCCTGATTTACAGCAAGAGGAGTAGGCAATTTAGGCACATGCACTGAATCTCCCGCCATTAAATATATATCTTTAGCGGATTTGCCGTTTTCCAGGAGGTCAAGCCCGTTTATTTCATATTCAACGCCTTCCGTTTCATTAGAAATTAATATGTGTTCAACATCAGCGTCATAATTTATCCCTCCGGCGGCTATCAGCACGTTTGAAAGGATAGGAGTTTTTCTTTCAACAAAAGTAGTTTTGTCATTATACAAAGTTGCGCCGTTTTCAGTGTCTGTTTTGATTTCATAACTTCCGGGAATGGAAACCGCGCCTGTAATTTGAACAATAAAGGGTCTGCTTCGTTCAAGCTTTACAGAAATAGCGGGATTTTTAACATAGTAAGAATATTTTTCAACCAGCTGATCTTTAATTTCCGATAAAGTAAGACCCGCAACTTTAATGTTTCCAATTCCGGCAAGGTCAATTTGCCCGTCAGGCTGCACTTTTAAGGATGTCTGGGTTAATTCCTGAACTCCAAGCGCAGATACGTTAATAATGTCATTTGGACCGACAATATATTTTCTTGTGGTAAAACTTCCATAAAGCTTTATTTTGTCTGAAGAAACAACTTTTTTTTGTTGATCTTTTTTCAAAACAGATTCTATTTCTTTTTTGGAAGTAAGCGCTTTTAGGCTGCTGTCTTCAGCATGCGCGCCTGTGGAAAAAAACAATGTGAAAGTCAATAAGACTGCAATTGCGGTAAAAAATCTCATAATTTATCTCTCCTAATTTACTTTTAACAAAGTTATCAAAAAAAATTGCCTAAAGGTAAATTAGATTGACGGCTTAGTACAGTTGGCGAAAAAGCAATCTTATAGTGTTCCGAGAAAATAATTGTTAATTTGTTAATTAAGAATTTACAAAAATCATCTTTTTCATTTGCCGATTTATACCAAGTTGCAATCAAAAGAGTATTATTTTTTGATAAGGGTTTTGCCGGCTACGCCGGCAAAACCCTTATCAACTCTTCTTCCCCTCCCTTGGGGAGGGGGCAGGGGGAGGGAGATTTAATACTACATTGATTGCAACTTGGTATTAGTATAAATTGGATGAGCGAACCGCCGTTGGCGGTTCGCTCATCCAATAACAATCTTTTATTTTTAGAAGCTCCCTTAAGCAAAAATTATAAAATGAGTAAAATAAGCGATAAATATGCCTAAAATAGCTCCTATTAACACTTCAAAAGGAGTGTGCCCCAAAACTTCCATTAATTTTTCTTTTGCGGGTTTTGAATCCCGCTCTGAATAATAATCATCAACAATTTTGTTTAACAAAGCGGCTGTTTTGCCTGCTGCCCTTCTTAAACCTGCGGCGTCATACATAACAACCGCCGCAAAACCTAATGCGATAGCAAATTCCACCGAATTAAACCCCGCCGTTAAACCGACGCTGACTGTTAACGCAACAGAAAAAGAACTGTGGCTGCTTGGCATTCCACCCGTTAACGTGAACATTTTAAAATTAAATTTTTCGAATTTTAAATAATAAGATACAAATTTTATAAATTGAGCTGTAAAAACTCCCAGAAAAGATGAGGTTATTATTTCAATTCCACCGTTTATTGCCATTTTTATCGTACTTTCTCAACTATATAACTTGCGATACTCTTTAATAATAAAGATTCAATATTACCATCAATTAAGTCATTCTGAGCTGACAAAATTATTTTATCTAAATCCTGTACGGCTTTCTCCAATCCATATACGGAAACATAAGTGTTTTTTCCTGATTCGTTATCTTTGCCGGGCGTTTTTCCTAATTCCTGCAAAGAACCGACCACATCAAGTATATCATCAGCTATCTGAAATGCATAGCCAATTTTTTGACCGTAAGAAGTGAGCGCGTCAAGTTTTTCTTTCGAAGCATTTGAAAGCAACACTCCCGCTCTCAAAGCAAATTTAAAAAGTTCCCCTGTTTTATTATTAAGAATATAATTAAAGGTTTCAAAATCAATTTTTTTATTCTCTGATTGAATATCAACAATTTGACCGCCTACAATCCCCATAGGTCCAGCAGCATGCAAAAATTCATCCAACACCTGTAATAATATGTTTCTGTCAATTGAATCCGGCGTATGCTTTATTATTACCTGCGGCGCATAAGCCAAAAGAGCATCTCCCGCAAGCACTGCGGTTGCTTCTCCATATACCTTATGGTTGGACAATACGCCTCTTCTATAATCATCGTCATCCATGCACGGAAGATCATCATGAATAAGACTCTGGGCATGCAACATTTCAAGAGCGCATGCAGTTGGCAAAACGTTTTCAAGCTTGCCGCCGCAAGCTCTCGCGCTTTCCAACGCTAAAACCGCTCTTATTCTTTTTCCTGCCGAAAGCGTTGTATATCTCATGGATTCCCATATTGTATTCGGAAATTTAATTTCAAGATATTTTTCAAGGTATTCGTTTATAAGCTGTTTATCTTTTTCAACAGCTTCTGATAAATTAAAATTTGCTGAAATTGATGAAATCATTATTATAATAACTTTTTTATGAGTCTAATTCTTCTCTATTATAATACACATCATCCATGATTGAAACAGGATTTATTTTTTGTCTGCTTTTTTTTCTTGAATCTTCTTTTGCCTGTATTCCAGCTTTAAAAAGTCGGGTTTTACCTTTACCGCCGGAATCTATAGTTTTTATAGCAGATTCTTGTTTCTGCCCTGTATTTTCCAGTTGTTTTTTATATTCAAAAGCTTCTTTAACAAAAGTTTTATAACTTAAATAACGTGTTTCATCAATTTTATCAAGGTTATTTATGACATTACAATTTTCTTCTTCAAGATGCAGGCAGTCAGAATAATAACATTCTTCAGAAAAGTTTTTAATTTCATCAAATAAATTCATAACCTCAGACGGCAGGATATTATCGAATTTCAGATAACTAAAGCCAGGGGTGTCGGCTATTTGGCAGGAGGCATCCTTTTCCGGCAAATATATTTCTATTAATTCGGTATGTCTTGTTGTATGAATACCTTTACCGCTTTTTGAGCTTACTTTTTTTGTCCGCAAATTTAAATCAGGGCATAATTTGTTTAACAGGCTTGATTTTCCAACTCCTGACATGCCTGCTAACACAGAAATTTTGCCGGAAAGATAATTCTGAAAAAAATCAAATCCCGAACCGTCCATCGCTGAGGTAAATACAACCTGATAATTTAGCGGTTCATAAATAGACTGGATTTTTTCAGCCAGATTTTCTTTATTTTTTTCAAGATCAATCTTGTTTATGCAGATTAAAGCGGGTATATTATGCAGTTTTGCCATGCAAAGATATCTGTTTAGCTGGATAAAATCAAGTCCCGGCTGGGATAATGCGGCTACCGCAATAACCTGATCGACGTTTGCAACAGAAGGGCGGACAAGATAATTTTTTCTTTCGAGCGCTTCAACTACTACAGCTTGATTTGTAACTGAATTAATTTCTTCTATCCTTACATTATCTCCTGTGAAAATTTCAGTTTTTTCTTTTTTTAAGCGTTCTCTGATTTTACATTCATATACAATATCAGCGGATTTTACATATATAAAATCCGAGTGAATTTTAACTATTTTTCCTGTAAGCGATAAATTTGTTTTCATTTAAATAAAATTTGTCTTTGTTTGATAAATCCTGACGCTTTGTCTATTCCATGTTAGCCCAGCCATATTTAAATCGCAAATTTTATACCAAGAATTTAGCCGCTGCCTTAAAATTTTATTAAATATTTTATTAAATACTTTATCTTTTATTTGAATTGTTATATAAAAAGATAAAGAAGAGGCTATTTCTCTGAAAAAAATGCTTCAGAGGCGGAGTTTACAGAATGAACGCGGTTTTAGAAAAAAAAGTATATGATATTTCAAGCATTAAGTTTTCCAATTTTAATGAAATTATTGAGAAAGAAAATTTAAAAACAAACCTTAATTTAGATGTTGATAATAATAAAAATTTTAAACGATTGTTCGACATTATTTTTTCCATGCTGGTTCTGATACTGCTAAGCCCATTATTTTTAATATTTGGCGCGCTTGTAAAATTCTGTTCGCCTAAAGGCAATATATTTTTTAAACATGAAAGAATAGGTAAACACGGAAAACCTTTTAAATGCTATAAATTCAGAACAATGCATGTAAATGCCGATAAAATGCTTGAAACTATGCTGAAAAATAACTGTAAATTAAGAGAAGAATTTAAAAAAGATTTTAAACTAAAAAACGACCCGAGAATAATTCCTGTTATCGGTAAAATTTTAAGAAAAACAAGTCTTGATGAATTGCCGCAATTCTATAATGTCTTGAAAGGAGAAATGTCTGTAGTTGGTCCAAGACCAATAGTTAATCAGGAATGTTGCATGTACGGCAGAAAATTAAGCCGGTTTCTTTCCGTAAAACCTGGCATTACAGGTTTATGGCAAGTTTCAGGCAGAAACGACATCTGTTATAAAACCAGAATTGCTCTTGATTTATGCTATATTAAAAATGGAAATTTCCTAAAGGATTTACAGATTATTTTTAAAACTATTTCAGTTATTTTCTCTAAAAAAGGCGCGTATTAAAAATGAACGTAAAAACAAAATTGGTAGAAGGAAAAACGGTTAACATAAGAGAAATTGAAGAATCTGACGCGGAATTTGTGGCGCAACTTAGAACTGATGCGACTTTGAACAAACATCTTTCATCTATTGACGGCAATATAGAGAAACAAAGAGAATATATAAGAAATTATCATAAAAAAACCAATGAATGTTATTTTGTTTTAGAAAGCAAACAGGGTGAACGCTACGGCTTAGGAAGAATGTATAATGTAACCGAAGAAAGTTTTGTTCCCGGAAGCTGGATAATCAAAAAAGACGCTCCTTTAACAGCTCCAATTGAAAGTATAATTACACTTTATGAATATGCTTTTTTTAAGCTTGGCTTAAAACGCGCAGATATTGAAGTAAGAAAAGACAATGAAAAAGTTATTGCTTTTCACAAAAGATTCGGAGCGGTTTACACGGGCGCAAATGAATTAAATGTGTATATGGAGCTTACAAAAGAGCAATATAAAATAACCAGAAACAAATATAAGAAATTTGTTCGTGAAATATAAGGTGTTTTATGAAAGTAAAAACAAAATTATTTGCCGGAAAAACGATTAATTTAAAGGAAGTTGAAGAAAAAGACGCGGAGTTTATCTTTGAATTAAGAACAGACCCGGAATTAAACCAATATCTTTCAACTGTGGGAGAAGGAATTGAACAACAGAGAGAGTTTATAAGAAATTACCAGAAAAAAACCAATGAATGTTATTTTGTTATAGAAAGCAAGCAGGGAGAGCCTTATGGACTATACAGAATATACAATGTAACCGAAGATAGTTTTGTTCCCGGAAGCTGGATAATCAAAAAAAGCGCGCCTGTTCATATAGGCATAGAAAGCGTTTTACTTCTTTATGAATATGCATTTCATTCTCTTGGATTAAAAACAGCAAAAATTGATGTAAGAAAAGGCAATAATAAGGTTATAGCTTTTCATAAAAGATTTGGAGCTGTTCCTGTAGGCGAAGATGAGTTTAATGTTTATTTAGACCTTAGTCTGAGCCAGTATGAAATAACTCGAAAAAAATATTTAAAATATATACCGGAATTTGCGCAATAATTATTTTTACCAATTAATGAAAACTTATTTGGATTGGTATAGTATAGATACTGTGATTGGCATAATAAAACACTTTTATACTAAACGACAAAACTAATTAACTTGAATTGCTAAATAAATAATTTTATATTTGGCGTAGCGGCTGGCTTCGCCAGCCGCTACGCCGTTTTAAGGGCATGCGGCTCGCAGGCAAAGCCTGCGAGCCGCATAAAAAATTAAAA
>JAKLDH010000089.1 GCA_022703625.1 Cyanobacteriota bacterium
TTTTTTATGCGGCTCGCAGGCTTTGCCTGCGAGCCGCATGCCCTTAAAACGGCGTAGCGGCTGGCGAAGCCAGCCGCTACGCCAA
Source organism: Cyanobacteriota bacterium (assembly GCA_022703625.1). GTDB lineage: Bacteria > Cyanobacteriota > Vampirovibrionia > Gastranaerophilales > UBA9971 > JAKLDH01. Next base: position 86 of record JAKLDH010000089.1, read on the forward strand.
ATATAAAATTATTTATTTAGCAATTCGAGTTAATTAGCAAGTGTTTTGTCAGGGCAATTGAATTCTAGCGGAAAGTCTTGTCCAGCCATTCCGAACTTGTTTCGGAATCTATCCAAAAAACAATTAAAAGCGATAAGCCAAAGCTGTAAAGATGCTGAAATAAATTCAGCATGACAATTTTAGACTAACCGCAAAATGAATTTCAGTAAGGATTTCAGTCAGTATTCAAATGACCTGGGTATAAAACGTTAAAAGTAATTCTTTTGAGAAAATGCGCTTAGAAAATTCATAAGAAATCCGTAAAAATCTGTATATTTTTGATTTCCAAAAGGATTACCATAATTAGGCGGAAAACTGTAATTTGTTTTTTCAGGCATTTCAAAATTTGCTTCTTTTTCTTCTATCGAATTACTGACATAAGCATTTTTTATCTCGTTAAAAAGTTCTTCTTTTTTATTAATATCATTAGTTTTTAACTGAAAAGCCTGTTTTTCTTCAAAAGTTATTATTCCATCATCATTTGTATCAATAACCATAGACATTGCAAGAAATTCGCCGGCGTCCAGTTCATTATCGCCGTTCATATCGGTTACGTCGAAAACTTTTTTATCAATTTCCCAGCTTGAAACTTTTCCGTCAGAATTTTTATCATGAATTAACATAATACTGCTGTGCGCAGCCAGTCCGCTGTCTATATTAAAACTATTGTCAGGGTTTTTAAACATATATTGATAATTTGAATAAGTAAGTTGTTGTAGTTCTTTGGTTTTTACAAGGTCAAGCATTTTAGCGCCAACATTCGCGCCTTTTCCGATTAATGTAGCGGAGTCATAAGGACCTTGCGCCCCGTTTATCTCATTCCAGGGGTTTTTATATCCCTGTTCGGATTGCTGTATATTCTTTTCATAGATGCTTTTTACGCCTTGCGCAAATTGTTCTGAGCGATTATTTAAAAGATAAAAAGCATTTGTTCTTCCCTGTTTGGTTATTACGCCGTTATAAGAGCCGTCTAAGCAATCAGTGAGCAGAGTTATTGCGGCTTCTTCACCTGCGCTTATAAAACCGTCTTTATTTATATCAAGCGCATTTATCATTGCCTCTTTGTTCATTCCGTCAGGAATTGTCGAAATGTATTCAGCTGTAGAAACTTTTCCGTCAGAATTTTTTGAACTGTCTATAAGAGAAATTTTTGTTCCGGCAAAACCTAGCGCGCCGTTAACATCAAACTTTCCGGTTTGGTCTTTGCGCATATATTGTATGCTGGCGCCTTCATCGTAATTCTGCATTGAATTAAACAATGCATTTGCGCCAAAAGCTGAAGCCCCGGAAGTTTTAATGGGACCGTTTTGTCCTGTTATAACCTGTTGTACGCCATATAATTCTTTCATTACATAGTTGTAACAACCTTCATTACTTAAATCAAGACCAAATATTTTCATACCATGACCCCTTACTTTTAGTTATATATTAAGTATATATGGCTATATATACTTAAACAAATTTATCTTACAAAAGTTGCTTTTTCAGGTTTGGATTGTTAAGAAATATTGAGAAATATTCTTTTTTAGGTCATAAGCGAAGGATGACGGTTTCGGCTAATTAGTAATTCACGTTAATTAGCGGGTGTTTCGGCGAAGCCGAAACACCCGCTCTATACCCTTACTCAGCCCGCGCCGCCCGCAGGGCGGCGCGGGCTGTAGATATTAACTTTTTAATAAATTAACGAAAACTTATTTGGATTGGTATAAAATCCGAAATTCATTTTAGGAGCGGTATATAAGTCAAATGACATGAAAATATTTTCATGATTATATTTAAGGGGTAGCTGAGAAATTTAAGGCGAAATGAACGATAATTTTAAACCTGATAAAATGTTTGAATTTGACGTAATAGTCGTAGGCGGCGGACATGCCGGTTGCGAAGCCGCTCTTGCCGCCGCAAAGCTTGGAGCTAAAACACTTTTAACTTCGCTTAATCTTGAAAATCTGGCGACAATGCCTTGCAATCCCGCAATAGGCGGACCGGCAAAATCCAATCTGGTGCGGGAAATAGACGCTCTTGGCGGCGTAATGGGGATTGCTACTGACGCAACATATTTGCAAATGAAAATGCTCAATAAAAGCAAGGGTCCGGCAGTAAGAGCCTTGCGCGCGCAGTCTGACAAAAAAGAATATATGAAATATATGAGAAACCTGCTGGAAAAACAGGAAAATCTTTTTCTAAAACAATGCACAGTCGTTGATTTAATGGTGAAGGATGATAAAATTTGCGGCGCTGTAGATGAATTAGGGCATCAATATAAAGCAAATGCAGTGATTTTAACGACGGGAACTTCTCTTTGCGGTAAAATTTATATAGGATTGCAGTCTTTTCCTGCCGGAAGATTAGGAGAAATGCCTGCAATAGGGCTTTCTGCCGCTCTGGAGAAGCTGGGATTTACTGTTAAGAAATTGAAAACCGGAACTCCAGCTAGAGTTGACGCAAGAACTATTGATTATTCAAAAATGACTATTCAGCCAGGCGATGAGGAATTAAATTTCTTTTCTTTTGAACCTGACAGACCCATAAGAGAACAAATGCCCTGCTATCTTACCCGAACGACTAAGGAAACCCATGACATTATCCTTAAAAATCTTGACAGATCACCGCTTTACGGCGGACTTATACAGGGAATAGGTCCAAGATACTGCCCTTCTATAGAAGATAAAGTTGTAAGATTCTCTCACAGAGATTCTCATCAGGTTTTTATCGAGCCTGAAGGCAGAGATACTTATGAAACGTATGTTCAGGGCTTTTCAACCAGCTTGCCTGCTGATGTTCAGGTTAAAAAGCTCAGAACATTACCTGGAATGGAAAATGTATGGATTTTAAAACCCGCTTATGCTGTGGAATACGATTATTTACCGGCTGTTCAACTTACTCATTCGCTTATGACAAAAAAACTTGAGGGTTTATTCTGCGCAGGACAAATTAACGGAACAAGCGGTTATGAAGAAGCCGCCGCGCAAGGGCTTATCGCTGGAATAAACGCTGTAAAACTTATTGAGAAAAAGAAAATGATAATTTTATCGCGCAGTAGTTCATATATAGGCACGCTTATAGATGATCTGGTTACTAAAGACATAGAAGAACCGTACAGAATGCTGACTTCTCGCTCTGAATACAGGTTAATTCTTAGGCAGGAGAATGCGGATTTAAGATTAACGCCTACAGGATATAAAATAGGGCTTATAAATCATGAAAGATGGTTAAGATTCAAGCAAAAACAGAGAACAATCAGGCATGAAATACAGAGATTCAAGGAAACCAGAGTAAAACCGGATGAAAACATAAACGGAATCCTGGCAAATTACGGCGAAGAAATTAAAATGAGCTACAGCCTTGCGGATTTAATGAAAAGACCCAATCTTAATTATGAAGCAATTGCTAAAATAGATGAAACGACCGGAAATTCGAGCTTTTCCAGAGAAATTTGCGAGAATATTGAAGTAGAATTAAAATATACCGGCTACATAGAAAGACAAAGCGCTCAAATAGAACAGGCTGACAGGCTTGAAAAAATAAAAATTCCTGTTGACATTGATTATCAGGCAATTAAACAGTTATCTCAGGAATCCAGGGACAGATTATCTAAAATAAGACCGGAAAATCTGGCTCAAGCATCGAGAATTGGCGGCGTAAATCCTGCGGACATCTCTTTATTAGTGGTTATTCTTGAATCAAAGCGGCGGGAGTTTTTAGGAAACAAATGATTGGTATAAATTTCTGGTTTTTAGAGGAGCCTTAAAGTTCTTCAATTAAATCGGGTTTTAAATCAACAGCTTTTTTAAAATATTTCTTCGCTTCTTCAGACGCTCCCTTTTTATCAAGAATTATTCCCATAAAATAGTAATAGTAAGGGTCATTTTCATTTAAATATTTTGCGTTTCTAAGATATTTTGCCGCATTAAGATAATCTCCGCCGGAAATTTTTATTTTTGCCAGATCAAGCCAAGCGCTGCTATTTCCCAAGGGGTCTGCTGAAAGAACTTTTTTAAGCATCTTTTCAGCTTCGGTATAATTTTTCCTGTTTGCAAGAATAATTCCCAAATTATAAAGGACATCAGGGTTGTTTTTATCGGATTTTAAAACTTTTTTGTAATAATCCAGAGCTTTTGCGTCTTCTTTAAGATAACTTTTCAATTTAGCCATCGCAATAAGCGCATCAATGTTGTTTTTTCGGGTTTTTAAAATTTTTTCATAATGTTTTTGAGCCTGAGGATATTGCCCGATGAAAAAGTTTATATTACCAAGTCCCAGATTGGATTTTACAAGATTTTCATCAAAAATAAGAGCTTTTTCATAATATTTTTTTGCCGCATCAAACTGGTTAATCTCATAATAAGCGTCTGCAAGAAGTTCAAGCAAATATGGCTGTTGATGTTTATTGGCGATTTTAGCAAGAATATCCAGCGCCGCATTAATATCTCCGTTAACCATATAGTAATTTGCCTGATAATATCCCCTTAGAGCAATATCTTCATTAAATTGCTTCGATTTTAACCAGTAGTCATAGGATTTAATTTTTTTAGCAATTTCTTTATCTTTTATATTTTCTCGTACAATAGTCATATTAATGGAATTAAGCGTTTCCTGCGACTCATATATCCTGTCTTGCCCGATTAACGCCTTTATTTTCGTGAAATTATAGGTTAAATTATAAGGATTGATTTTTAATGCCTGTTTTATCGATTCTTCTGCTCCGGCAGAATCTCTGTTTGCCAAAAAAGCTTCTGCTCTTAAATAAAAAATATAATCCGAACCTTTAATATCTTTTGTCAGTTCAAGAACAAAATCAGGGTCATTATTATAATTTAAAGAATAAAAGGCTGTAACCAGTATTTTTTCTTTTTCGCCATAAAAAAATATTTTTGGGAAATAAATATTATAAAGATCCTTAATTAAAGCTCCCCATATTTCTTTATCCTGAATTTCACGAAAAATCTCTGATGCAAAGTTAAAATAAGACAAGTTTATTAACTTGAGAGCAAGTTTCATTTTTTGAAAATCATCATCAGGTTCAAGGGTTTTATGAAATTCTTTCAGCTCTGCAAGGGCGTTTTCTGTATCTCCTCGGGTAAAACTGAAAAAAGCCTGTTTTATATTATCTTTTTTTTCAGCATCAACAAATTTTATCAGGTTTATATCTGTTTTAGCCGGATAAACTTCTTCTGTTATTCGCAAATTAACCAGATTGTTTTCATCTATAAAGCTATTGTTGTTTAAATTAACCTTGATTTCCGGTTTTCCGCTGATTTCATTGACAATAGGCTTTGAAATATCCAGAATTTCAATATTAATCCTGGAAATGCTCTCTATAACCTTAAAAATTATATCCGATTTTGCGGAAATGTCGTTCATGGAACTTTCTGCCATAGCAAGGTGCAGAGGCGTAAATCTTTCATAAGGCTGGCTTGGGTCAAGATTAATCCATTTCCCCACATAAGCCTTTACCCACATATGATATACAAAGGCATTTTCAGGCTGATTCGCATAAACAAGCCCGATCACAACTTTTGCGGGAATTCCTGCGGCTCTTAAAAGAGAAGCGAGAAGAATTGAGTGTTCTGTACAGTCCCCGCTTAATGTTTCCAGAACCTGAACTGAATTTGCAAAGTCTACAGAGTAATTTTTATCTGTTATATTTTCATAAACCCAGCTTCTCATCTTTTCCGAGATTTTATAAGCGTCTGTTTCTCCATAGACAAGTTTTTGCGTCAACTTTTTTATTTTTTCGCTGTCAGTAATTATAAAAGGACCTGTTTTTAAATATTCGTCAAACCCGCTTTTATTTATAGGATAAAACGCTTTATAATCAAGGTTGTTTTCAGCTTTTACCTTTAAAAAAACCGAATTATCCTTTTTTTCAATAATACTTTGAGTAAGATCATCAAGAAAGAAGTCGTTAACAGAAACGTCCTGCCCTGTAATTTTATAAAGCGCCTGATCAACCATTTCAGGCTCGGAAATTACTTTATCAACCCTTATAAGACTTGCTGAAAAAACATCAAAATCAGCCGGAATATCAAGAATTTCATTTTTGCTTACAGCAATCTGTTCCATATTAAAAAGGGATGCGGATTCTTTCATTGTCTGTCCCTGAGGGTTTTTCCAGACATTTACAGATGTGTTCGGGAAAATATTTATTTCATTTTTATATTTTGTGTAAGCTCCATTTAAAAATCCCTGTTTAATTGTTTCTTTTCCCAGCTTTGTTGCTTTTATTTTAAGAACCTGAAGATTGATTCCCGGCTCTATTGTGGAATAATTGAACTCATTAACGGTTGTTTCTCTGTATAGTTTATCTATCGCATAAGGAAACAGAATTTTTTCATTTATAGCAATTGATTTAGACTCTTTTATATCATTTATTAAAGAATTAACATTAATTTGCGCTGTTTTAGAATCAAATTTTCCTGTAATATTAATATTTTCATCATTACTTTGTGATTCAAATATAAATTCTACTGGATTTCCGGCTTGATCTTCAATAAAAGTCTGATCCTGGACAAGCTCTATGTCATCATTAAGCCGTTTAAATTTTTGTTCAATATGTTTTTCCGTAGCGATGCCTTGCAACGTGTCATTAATATTGATTTTTCTTTGAGTAATATGAACAAATCCGGTTTTTACGCCTTTTGATTTGAGTATATAAAACTGTTCATAAATTATTTCCGAATCCACAGCTGATACAGAAGTATTTATGATAATACCTGTTAATATAAAAATTAAAATTATAAAGAATCTAAATAACATTAACATTCTTATACTATACTATAATCTAAAGCAAATTCGACGATTTTGTCGTTGTAAAGACGCAGTTAATCTGAAACGAAATATCAATTGATTTGAGTCAGAGGTTTAGGATGATTGGTATAACTTATATATATTCCCTCAGGCGAGGTGGGAATGATATAATTATCCCACTTGAAATAATACCCACAAATTGATATAATGACAATAAATTATAAGGAGAAGTATTATGGTTATGCAAGAAAAATATTTAAAACCGGATTCAAAAGGAAGAATACAACTTGGCAGGCTTGCAAAAGATGTTGTTCGATATCATGTGATTGAAGAATCCGACGGAAAAATTATATTATTCCCTGAAGTTGCAATACCGGCAAGCGAAGCTTGGTTATACAAAAACAAAAAAGCATTGGAAGCGGTTAAAAAAGGGCTGGAAGATTCCGCTTCAGGAAAAGTTAAAAAAAGAGGCAGCTTTGCAAAATATATAGATGAGGAATAATGGCATTTGAATTAATATTTTCGGATCAAGCAGATGCCGATATGGAAAATCTCAAAAATGATAAAAGTCTTGAGAAAAGACTCAAGGCGGTTAACAAAGCTTTAGGGCATCTTGAAGTTAATCCAAGGCATCCCGGTTTAAACACGCATGAATTTACATCCTTAACAAAACAATACGGAATAAAAATATATGAGGCGTATGCTGAAAACAATACTCCTGCTGCTTATAGAATTTTTTGGCATTATGGTCACGGTAAAAAATTCATAACAATAATTGCAGTAACTGCCCATCCTTAAAATGTGTTCCTCTGTAGGCTTTACAACCCTTTTTTATTTCAACAGTTCTTTTTGTTCGGGGTTATAAAGAATTTCAAAAAATATCGCCACTTTTTTTTCTTCTTCGCTTAAATTGCTTTCTTCGTTTAAAAGAATGGAATGAAACGCATTTAAAGAATATTTTTCAAATAACGCCTTCATTTCCTCATTTATTTCATAATCTTCCCTGTGCAATAAAATACTTAAAATTTTAAAAAGATTAAGACTGAAAAAAGCATCTGTTGCGTTTTGATCAAAATGACTTCCGGTATCTTTTTTCAAGATATTTAACACATTTATAAAAGGCATTCTTTCCCGATAATGACGCTTTGAAGTTATAGCGTCAAAAACATCGGAAACAGCAAGAATTCTTCCGCCAATACAAATCTCTTCGCCTTTTAGCTGTCTAAAATATCCTGCCCCGTTAATTTTTTCATGATGGGACGCCGCAATTTCCGGCACATCCTTAAATTTTTCTTCAAAATACATTTTGTTAAGTATATCGTAAGTAATCGTGGCATGTTCCTGAATATGTTTATATTCTTCTTCTGTAAGTTTTCCCTGTTTGCATAATACGCTGTCTTTAATGCCTATTTTGCCGATATCATGAAGCAATGCGGCATGCTCCAATGCTTCAAGATGATCTCCTTCAATTCCCAGTATTTCCGCTATGGCAATGCTATACATCGTTACTCTTTTGGAATGACCTGCTGTAATCTTATCTCTTGCGTCAATAGAGGTAGCGAGAGTGTTTATAAAACTTACGAAAGAACGTTTTTGTTCTTCATACATTTTTTGTTGTTTTTTGAAAAGGCGGGCATTTTCAAGCGCAATTCCTGTACTTGAACCAATTGCAATAAGCAAATCTTCATCTTCAGCCGAAAAATGTTCGTTCCCAAACTTGTTTAGAACCTGGAAAACCCCTACTATTTCGTGATTCAGGTTTCTCATCGGCATGCAAAGTATAGTTTTTGTTTTATAACCTGTTTTTTTGTCAATTTCTTTATTAAATCTTGAATCATTATAAGCGTCTTTAATATTTATAGTTTCGCCGGTTGTCGCAACGTGTCCCGCCAGTCCCATGTTTGCCGGAAATCTGATTTCCTGACTGCCCATGCCCAGCGCAACTTTTGACCATAACTCGTTATTATCCCTGTCATACAGAAAAACCGTGCATCTGTCGGAGGAAAGAGCTTTTTGAGTTTCCTGCGCAATTATAGAGAGCAGTTTGTCTATATCGGTTTCAGCGGCAATTGATCTGCCGATTCTTAATAATGCAAGAAAAGGGTCTTTATTGCCTGCCGCTCTTGAAGACAACTCTCCGAAAAGCGAAATGTTTTCCAGAAATAATTTTCCGTCAGAAAACAAGTCTTCTTTCTTGACTGTTTTATCAATTATATTTGACCATTCTTCTTCATCAACTTCAAAAAGCAAATCTTCAATTTTTTTGCCTAAAATATAAAGATTATTTGTTTTTGCTATTGAAAGAGCTTCTGTAAGACTGGCTGAGGCTTTTGGAAAATCAGACGAGTTTTTATAGATAACGCCCAGTTTATAATAACTTTTCGCTTTTTCAGAAGAGCTATCCGCTTCATTAAATAGTTCGATAGCCTCATGAAGACAATCTATTGCCTGTTTAACCTGTCCTGAATGCTCGTAAATCAAGGCTCTTATTTGTTTTGCAAATCCCTGCCCTCTTGGCGCAGAAGAATTTTTAAACACCTGCTCAACTTCTGTTTCAAGAATTTCTGTCGCTTTTTCAATATCCTTATTTTTTATGGCGATATTAGCAAGAATACATTTTGAAAAAGCGGAAACCAGATTTAAATCCAGTATTTCAGCAAGCTCTATTGATTTAAAAGCATATTTTTCAGCATTTTTAAAATCGTCTGTTTCAATATAAACTTTTGCGAGTTCTCCCCAAATTCTTGCTCCCGTATGAAAATCTCCAAGATTTTCAACGGTTTCCAGCCCTTTAAACAAATGTTCTTTTGCTTCTTCATAATTTTCGATGTTTGAAAAATATCTGCCCAGCAAAAGCTCTGTTATAGAAATTTCTCGGGGATTATTTATTTCTTTTTTTATTGCCAGAGATTGTTTCATACATTCTACAGCCGTATAGTAGCTATTAGTGCGAAGATAAAACACGGCAAGACTGTCAAATGTTTTTGCGTACTCAATACTGTTTTTATCAAGCAGGCTTTGCGCCAGCTTAAAATATTTAAGCGCGTCGCTGTATCTTTTTTCAAAATAATAAATTATTCCGTAGTAATGCAGAATCTGCGCTTCTACTTCCTGTTTATTATCAAGTTCCGAGTTTTCCAGCAGGTATTTTGCGTCGTTTAATAAAGTAAGCGATCTTATAAGCCTGTCATTACAGTTTTTATAATGTATAAGAGCAAGCTCTGCAAGGCAGATAGCAATTTTTTTTATATTTTTGATTTCATTAAAGATTTTCTGCGCATCTTCAATATATTTTATAGATTTATCATAATTTTTTCTGAACGATTCAATAAGCCCCAATTCCAACAGAATTGCCGCTTTATCATGGTTGTTGTCAATTATATGCAATTCTTTCTCCAGTTTCATCAACTGTTCAAAAGAAGCTGTATTTATATATTCATTCTCAGCATTTAACATAATTATTTATTATATATTATATTTTTTTTAAAATCTATTTTTATATGCCGAGCCCATTCTTAAGAAAGAAGCGCCGCTCTTCTAAAATTTATTTTTTCTTAATATTATTTATTTTCAGCGAACATTCCTTTGCTCGTAGTGCTTTGACCGTTTAATTTTCAAGGTCATCCTGAACGTAAAAACTGTCATCCTGAGCGAAGCGAAGGATCCCATGGCATTAATACAACAAGATTCTTCGGGCAAAGCCCTCAGAATGACGAACCTTCATAATTAAACGGTCAATGTACTAGTACAGTGATTCATTAATTTTCAAGGACATCCTGAGCGTAAAAACTGTCATCCTGAGCGAAGCGAAGGATCTCTGTCATTAATATAGTAATTTAAGTTGAAAAAGCTAATAAAATAGGTTATAATTATACAGGAGGTAAAATTATGGCATATTCGTTAGATTTAAGAAAAAAAATAATTGATTACAGGAAAAAACACACTTTAGAGGAAACGCATTTAGCTTTCAATATAAGTATATCGACCATATTGGATTGGGAAGTCTTGCAAGAGGAAACCGGTAGTCTGAAAAAACGTCCATTAAACAGGTCTTTCAAGAAGATTGACCCGATAGCATTGGCGGAATATATTATAGAATTTCCCGATAGTTATCTGCATGAAATGGCGGAGCACTTCAATTGCACTACCACTGCGGTTTTTTATGCATT
>JAKLDH010000009.1 GCA_022703625.1 Cyanobacteriota bacterium
TTAGATAAATGTTATATTATAGCCGAGATTGGCGGTAATTTTACTACTTATGAAGAAGCGATAAAGCTTATTGATGCGGCAAAATATGCCGGTGTCGATGCGATTAAGCTTCAAACCTATAAGGCTGAAACTATATCAAGTAGAAATGCTTTTTTTGATATGGAAAATACCGGAAAAATATCTCAGTATGAATATTTTAAAAAATATGAACTTTCAAAAGAATTACATAAAAAAATATTTGATTATGCTGATTCAAAGGGCTTAGACTGGTTTTCCACGCCGTCGCACCGAACTGATGTTGATATGTTAAATTCTTTAGGCGTCAAAGTTCATAAAATTGGCGCTGATGATGCGACAAATATTCCTTTCTTAAAATATGTTGCCGCAACGAAACTTACTGTATTGCTTTCAACCGGTATGTGCAATTTAGAAGAAGTTAAAAAAGCAGTTAATGCAATTTTGGAACAAGGAAACGATAAAATTGTAATTTTCCATACAGTTTCAGGATATCCGACTTATCCCGAATACGTCAATTTAAATGTTATAAATACTTTTAAAAAAGAATTCCCCGAAATTCCAATAGGGTTTTCCGATCATACGCTTACGCCAATGGCTTGTATCGCCGCAGCAACAATGGGAGCGCAGGTTTTAGAGAAACATTTTACTCTCGATAAAAACGCTGAAGGTCCGGATCATATGATTTCTGCGACTCCTGACGAGATGAAATACATTGTTGATTCAGTGAGAGAAATTGAAAAAATGAAAGGTTCCTCTGTTAAAATGCCTGTTGGCGCAGAAATTCAGAATAGAATAAATAACAGAAAAAGTATTGTTGCAATAAAAAATATTAAAAAAGGCGAACAATTTTCACTTGATAACATTGATATAAAAAGACCCGGCAATGGAATTGAACCTGAATATTTAACGGAATTAACAGGCAAAATCGCATTAAAAGACTTGAAAGAGGATGAATTAATTACCTGGAGTGATTTTTCTTGATAGGCATAATTATACAAGCCAGAATGGGATCAAATCGTTTGCCTGGTAAGGTTTTAAAAAAAATAGGAAATAAAACCCTCCTGGAACATATTTTTTATAGGTTATCGTTCTTAAAAACATCTGTAAAAGTTATTTTAGCTACCTCAATAAACCCTGAAAACGATATAATAGAAAGTTTTTGCTCTGAAAATAACATCACCTGCTATAGAGGCAGTGAAAATAATGTTCTGGAAAGATATTATTTATGCGCAAAAAAATATAATTTTGAGCATATAATAAGGCTTACGGCTGATAATCCTTTTACGGATATAGAAGAGCTCGATAATTTAATAAATCTTCATCTTGAAACAAAATCCGATTATTCGCATTCTTTTACAAACCTGCCAAAAGGCGTCGGCGCAGAAATTTTTACGTTTAAAACTCTGGAAAAAAGCTGTATTGAAGGAAAAGAACCTCATCATCTGGAGCATGTTAATGAGTACATACTTGAAAACCTTGATTTGTTCAAGATTACAGTTTTAAATGTGCCGAAAGAAAAAAATAAACCCGAAATAAGCCTTACAATAGACACTTTGGAAGATTATAAAAAAGCTTGTTTTCTGGTGAATAAAAGCGAAAATGAATTTATTAATATAAAAGAGCTTGTTCAATTGTTAATGCAATATGAAAAGGAGAATAATTAAGTGAACTGTCCTGTTTGTAAAAGTGAAGACAATTTTATCTTTATGGAAGGCATATTTGATTGTGATAAAACCAAAGTGCTGGAATGCAACGGTTGCGGTATGCAGTTTTTAGATAAAATTATGACTGAAAAAGAAGAAAGTGATTTCTATTACAATTATTATAATCGACAGGATGATCGCCAATATAAAGATATGAGCTTAAAAGATTTCCAGGATCGAGCAGTATTACAGTATGAAGACTACTTTAGGGATGTATATCTTAATTTAGTAAAAGATTCAAAAGATATTTTAGAAGTAGGTAGCGGTAGCGGAGGGTTTTTGCAATTTATTCTTAAATATTTCAAGGATAAAAATATTTCAAGCGCAGAAAGATCACAGCAAAATTTTGATTTTTTAACTAAGAATTGCAAGGAAAAATTTAAAGATATTACTTTTTATAGAGATTCAAATGAAATAAAAGACAAAAAATTTGATTTAATCACTGCATTTGGCGTGTTTGAACACGTTAGACACAGTAAGGCTTTTTTGCAGGATTTAAAACCTTTATTAAAAGATTCAAATTCAAAATTAATAATGACTTTTCCTAATAAATATAATCCTTTTGTATATTTACACGAATTAGAAGAATTTAAAAAGTTTTTATATATGAAAATGCACTATTATACTTTTTCTACAAAATCTTTAGAAATTTTAGCCGAAGAAACAGGTTATAACATTGAAAATATTTACTATTGGCAGGTTTGGGGACTTGATAACGCTTTTTCATGGTTAAAAAACAGAAAGCCTTCTGATTTTTGCAAATATACAAATTTTTTCTCAAAAGAAATTAATGATATGTACAAAAAAGAATTAACCCAAAATAAAATGACTGATACAATGATACTTGTATTAAACAAAAAATAGTCAAAAATATGTTTGGAATATGCTTGGAAGCCTCCCATCAAAAGGGATTGGGGCATTTATACAGAGCTTTAAATCTGACAGAGTTTTTAAATTCTGTTAACAAAGAATATGTTGTTTTTATTAATAATGATAAAACAGCTGTTTCAATCCTGAAAGAAAAGTCAGTTAATTTTGAAATAGTCAAACTGGTTGATTTTGAATCAGACTGGGAAACTGAATTAATAAAAAAATACAGACTTAAAACATGGATAAACGACAGGCTGGATACAGATATCAGGCATTCTCAAAATATTGTAAAAAACGGAATTAAACTCATCGCTTTTGATGACGCAGGAAGCGGCGCAGAGCTTGCCGATATCAATTTTGCAGGACTTCCGTGTATATTTAATAGGGATTTAAAAGGGAAAAAAGTTTGTAAAGGCATACAATATCTTGTTTTAAACAAGAAAATAGATTTCTTTAAAAGAGAAAGAAACAATATCGATAATATTCTGGTAACTCTTGGAGGAAGTGACACTTACGGCGTAACGTTAAAAGTTGTGAACATACTGAAAGAGTTGAATAAAAAAGCTTGCGTTATAACAGGTCCGTCTTTTCAGCATAAAAACGAATTAAAAGAATTGATTAATGATGATTTTGCGATATTAGACACTGTACCATCGCTTATTGAGGAGTTTTACAAATATGATCTTGCCATAACAGGCGGCGGGGTAACTCCTTTTGAAGCAAATGCCTGCGGACTTCCGTGTATTATAGTTGCAAACGAGCTTTTTGAAACTGAAAACGGCAAATATCTGGACAATCTAGGCTCATCTATATTTGCGGGTTATCATGAAAATATAAATACTGAAATTTTTACAAAAGAGCTTGATATAGAAAAAATGAGTAAAATTGGACTGGAAAATATTAAAACTGATGGTTTTGAGAATATTTACATGGAAATTTCTATTTTTCTAAAATAAACATATGAAAGGTACAATTGCCCTGATTTTGTTCATTTAATTCTATATTATCTATTATTGGATTTATTAATTCATAGAATAAATTTATCCATTCTTCTTTAATTTCCAGCAAATCTTCATTATTTATTTTTGAAGTCATTTTTATCAATAACGGTGAAATAGGGCGAAGTCCAATATCCCACATCTTAATTATCTTTTCTGAAAGATAAGCTTTGTGTTCGATTATGTTTAAATTTGCCTTTTGAATAATTTCAGCCCACTTTTGATATGAATAAGTGTGTTGTATATTATCAGACAGTCTTCCTCTATCTATTTTTTCCAGCCATTTCCAGGATGGGTCCTTTGTTTTAAGATACAAATTATAATAAAAAGAACTTTCCGCAAATTGCTTATCCGGAACAAAAATAAAAGCCTTTCCCTCTTTTTTTAGTATGCGTTTTATTTCTCTAAGTGTAACCTCCGGGTCGTTTAGCCAATAAATTATATTAGAAAAAATAAAGGAAAAAGATTCATTTTCAAACGCAAGTATCCCATTTCCATCGCCTAAAGTCGTAGATTTATAAATACTTAATAAATTAGCCTTATCCAGCAGGCTTTGTTTATGATCAAAGCCTGTATCAAAAACATAATTTGGTTTTCGATTTATCTTTATAAGATTTTTAATTTTTTCATCATAAGAATTGTAAATATCTATTTTGTTAAAAAAGGATTCCAAGTTAGTTGTGGACTTAAAAACATCATACTGAAGGTCTATTCCTCCTTGAGCGGCAATAAAAGAAAAAATTCCATCTCCGCACCCAAAATCAAGAGAAGGAGATTTTATGTAATCACGATATTTATTTAACAAACAGGCATCAATAGTTCTCCACATAGCCGTTTCAGGTCTTAGCCAATATACATTAAGAAAATTTTTAAGAACTTTTTCTTTCATTTTAGAATCCTTATTTTAAAATAATTATAATATAATTTTCCAACTTTTATTTTATATTAAAAAAACTATTTATTAGTTTACTCTGAATAAAAAGCTAAATACAGCTCATTTAACAACGAAATGAGCTGTATTTTTATAATTTAAAATGTTCTTTTTGCTATAAATATACATTCTCCAGTTGTGATATTTATAGACGAGCTTCCAAGTGGATAAGCGTAATAGGGATTTGTGTATTTATTAGTTACAGAATTTGAATCAAATTGTACTTTTGCCTGATTTCGATTAAACATATTGTAACCTCCTCCCCATGTTTGTACGGATTCTCGTCTTTCAGAATCTAAAGGTATCCAATTATAATTACTATTTTCTCTGAATAAGCACATTATATCAACATATTCAGTATTAACACCAGTATTAATGCTCTTTGTATAAGCAGTATTTATACTAACACTAAAAATTTCAGAACTACAGAATCCTCTTAGAACATAAGTAATAACATCAGTAACGCTGTCCTCGTCAGTAACAGCTTCACCGAGGAATACTCTTTGTTTGACTTCCCATGAGCTTCCGTTATAAACCTCCATTGTCATTTTAGGGATATTAAAATGGTGCTGTCCTGTGGAAGGACTGGATGGTCTGGCAAATCCATAATCAGGCGCCAATGTTGTATGCCCGTATGTAATTGCGGAAGTTGACAAATCCCTGTCAACATAAAGAAAGTTTGTGGTACTGGCAGTTAAACTGCTGATAGTTTGATCTGCATCGATTTTTTCAAAATAATCAACAGTGCCAAGTTCATTGAATCCTTGCGCAAAGGTAACAATTACCGGATCAGGCGTTGCATCGAGATTAACAGCCAGTCCTGTTCCCGCAGATAAAAAATTTGCATAACCGTTTGCATCCACGCTACCTGATAATACTGTTTGCCTTGTACAAGTAGAAGTGGTTAAAGCATAACCCATAATATTCTCCTTTCTTACTCATTCTTATAATTTTTATATACATATACATATACACATACATATACATAAAAATTATAAGTTTAATTATAATAAATTTTCACAAAATTTCAAGTTAAATTTTATGAATTGTTTTTTACTTTAAATGATTCAGTACATAAAAAAACAGGCATGTTAAAATAGACTAATCTTGTGTTAACAAAGCGCTATATACAAGGAAATAAACAGCTTAATGAATAAGACAGCAGTTATACACCAGCCCGATTTCTTGCCGTATATGGGTTTTTTCCAAAGATTTTTAAATTCCGATCTTTGGATAATACTCGATAATGTTCAGTTTTTAAACAATAGCAAAAGCTGGCATAACAGAGATAAGATTAAAACAGAAAATGGAGAAAAATGGTTTACTGTCGCAGTTCAGAAATGTTCTCAAAAAACCCCTATAAACGAAGTTTTGCTTTCGGATACCGGTTGGCGTGAAGATAATCTTAATTTAATTATTAATAACTACAGAAAAGCTCCTTTTTTTAATGAAATAATTCCATATATCAATAATTTATATGCTTTTCAATGCGAAAAAATGATTGATTTCAACTTAAAATCCATAGATACGCTTATGGAAATATTTAATATCAAAATAGAAAGAATTATGGCAAGCAATTTACACCCTGAAGGAAACAAAAATGATCTTTTGATCGATTTATTAAAAAAAGTTGATGCTAAAATTTATTTATCAGGGGTTGGAGCTAAAAATTATTTAATTCCGGAATTGTTTGAAGAAGCGGGAATCCAAGTTATATGGCAGGATTTTAAACATCCGGTTTATCCTCAATTACACGGGGAGTTTATACCATATTTAAGTTCAATTGATATGTTATTTAACTGTGGAATAGAAAAATCAAGGGAAATACTAAGGAGTTGTTGAATGAATATACTTGCGATAGGCGCGCATTTTGATGACATCGAACTGGGTTGCGGCGGTTCCATTGCAAAGCATACAGCTAAGGGAGATAAAGTCTATATTTATGTCGCCACAACTTCAGGTTACAGCGATTATGCAAAACAAGCCGTAAGAGATAATGATGTTGCCTTAAATGAAGGCAAAAACGCCGCTAAAATTCTCGGAGCTGAAGTTACACGGGGAAATTGCGAAACGCTGAAGCTTGAATTTAATGACGAGTTAAATATTGATATAATCAAGCTTATAGAAGAAAAAAAAATAGATCAAATTTATACTCACTGGCATGGTGATATTCATCATGATCACGCCGCTTTATCAAAAGCCACGCTTCAAGCAGGTCGGCATGTGAAAAGAATACTTATGTACAGAAGTAACTGGTATCAATCCCCAACAGATTTTAGAGGCAATTTTTACATTGATATAACAGAAACCTGGCATATAAAAGAAAAAGCGATACAGGCTCACGAATCTGAATATAAAAGAGTTGGAGAAAAATGGTTAAGCTTCTTTAAAAACGAAGCCCAAAATGCGGGGCAAAGAATCGGCGTACCGCTTGCCGAGGTGTTTGAGCTTATTAAGTGGATTGAATAAATTAAAGGGCGCCTCTAAAAACTCAATTTTTTGAAATTTTCATAAAATAAGTCCTGTTCTGCGTAACAAAACTAATTAACCTTTATTTTCATCAATTTTCATTGATAAAATAACAAAATCAGCCGCAATATCCTGATTAGCGACAATAATTTCCTTTGGAACTTCAATATTAATCGGCGCGAAATTCCAGATTGCTTTAATCCCTGAATTAACAGCAAGTGTCGCCATTTTTTGAGCCTCTTCGCCTGGAATTGCTATTATTACTATTTTAATATCCTGTTCGCAAACCTTTTCAGTAAACTCTGAAATATGAAAAATCTCTTTTTCAGCTATTTTTAAACCTATTTTATGAGGGTCAACATCAAAAAGAGCAATAATATCAAGTCCATACTTATTAAAACCGGTATATTTCGCAAGCGCAAGCCCTAAACTTCCTGCCCCAATAAGAAAAGCCTTTTTGGCATTGGAAAGATCAAGAAAACTCTCAAGATGCGCCTTAAATTCTTTTGTATTAAAACCAATTTTAGGCTTGCCGGAGTAATTTATCGCCGCAATGTCTTTTCTGACTTGTGTTTCGTCAACATCAAGCCGGCGGGCAATCTCAACGCTGCGAATATATTCTTCGCCACGTTCAAAATGCTCACAGACAATCCTGTAATACCTTGGCAATCTTCTTAAAGTGGGACCTGAGAGTTTTTTTTTCATTTTAAACATGACGAATTCAATATGAGGATGGAAAGATTGCCACGTCGTCGCTTTCGCTCTTCCTCACATTGACAAAACGCCATTTCCTTTATTTCTGATATTTTGAGAGAATTTTGTCTTTAAAAACACCCTCAATCTTATCAAGAGTAGCTTTAAGTATAAGTTCTCCGTCAATGACAACTGAAGGACCCTCTGAACAATGTTCCATACAGAATGTTGCTCTTATGTTGACGTTATTTTCAAGATTATTTTCCTTGATAAGCTTTGTTAAAGCCTCAATAATTCCATAAGAACCTTTTGCATAGCAGTTTGTTCCAACGCATACCTGAACATCAGTAACTTTTGCGCCTTTTTCTACAGAAGAAAGATTTATAATTTCGCCAAAAATTCTTTTTCTGTTTTTGTAATGGGTGTGTAAAAGCTCATGAGCGATGTGGCTGTTGGGTTTTTCGAGCCATTTTTGGTATAACCTTATTATTTCAGGGTTATCATGGGATTTATGAATAGGGTTATGCACATCAGCGTCATAAAGCCCTTTCATTCTTCGTTCTTTTATTTCCCTGTCTTTATAACTTGGAGGCTGTCCTGCGCCGCCTAAGCAGCCGCCTGGGCAAGCCATTACCTCTACCATATGATAATGAGCTTCACCGTTTTTAATTCGTTCAAGCAACGCTGAGGCTTCGCTGAGAGTGTTTACTATAGCAACTTTTACTTCGTGCTCATCAATTTTGATGGAAAGCTCTTTTACTGTATGAAGCCCTCTGGCTTCTGTAATTGCCACTTTTTCAATTTTTCTGCCGGTAATTGTTTCATAAGCAGTTCTTAATGCCGCTTCAGCAACACCGCCTGATGATCCAAATATTACACCTGCACCTGAAAATATACCAAACGGCGAATCAAGATGCTCCGGTTCAATGTGCTTAAAGTCTACACCGGCTTCGTTTATCATTCTTATCATTTCCTGTGTGGTAAGAACAAAATCAACGTCTTTCGTGTCGTCTGTTTTGAATTCTTCCTTGTTGCATTCAGCTTTTTTGGCAGTACAAGGCATTATAGAAACTATTACAATATCTTCTTTTTTTATTTGCTGGTCAGCTGGTTTGTTAAGGTTAAATTCCTCTATAAGCACTTTTTTAGCTACAGAACCAAACATTTGCTGTGGAGATTTACATGTGGAAAGATTTTTCAGAAAACTAGGGTATCTTTGCTCAAGAAATCTGACCCATGCAGGGCAACAGCTGGTAAATAAAGGCAGATTTTCGCCCTTTTTAAACCTTTCAATAAACTCTGAGGCTTCTTCCATAATGGTTAAATCGGCTGTAAAACAGGTGTCAAAGATTGAATCGAATCCGATTTTTCTAAGAGCGGCTGTGATAAGCCCTAGAGTATTTTCGCCGTAAGGAAGCCCAAAGGTTTCGCCGGCTGCAATTCTTACCGCAGGAGCAATTTGAACCACCACTTTCTTTTTAGGATCAAGAATCTGCTCCCATACTCTGTCTATGTCGGATTTAATTCTAAGAGCTCCTGTAGGACATACTGCTGTACACTGTCCGCAATATGTGCAGTCAACTTCATCAAGACCTTTGCCGTAAGCAGGCATTACAGTCGCTTCTGAGCCTCTGTTTACAAAGCTTAGACAGCCTGTTCCCTGAATTTCCTTGCAGGCTCTTACGCATGCGCCGCAAAGTATGCATTTGCTGGGATCTCTTACTATTGAAGGGTTTTTATCGTCAATTGGCAGATGTTTTTCTTTGCTTGGAAACCTTACATCTCTTACCCCAAGCTTTTTTGCCAAATCCTGAAGATCACAGTTTTCGCTTTTTGCGCAAATTGTGCAATCTCTGTTATGGCTTGCCAAAAGAAGTTCAACGGTCATTTTTCTGATTTTTCTTGTTTTTTCAGTGTTAACCTGAACTTTCATTCCGGCTTGCGGCTTTACAGTACAGCTTGTCTGAATTCCCATTCCTTCAATTTCAACCACACACATACGGCAAGCGCCATAAGTGCTTAAATCCGGTCTGTAGCAAAAGGTTGGGACTTCTATACCGGCTTTTCTTATTACTTCAAGCAGATTTTTTTCATTTGAGAAGGAAACTTCTTTTCCATCCACGATTAATTTTTGTTCGATTTTATTTTCCATTATATTAGCGTTCATTTTATTAGTTTTCCTCCTTAATTGCGTCAAACGGGCAGGATGTTAAACATGCGCCGCATTTAATGCATTTTTCCTGGTCAATAACGAATGTTTCTTTTATTTTGCCGCTTATCGCTGAAACCGGACAAACTTTAGAGCATTTTGTACAGCCTTTGCAAAGAGCCGGATCAATTTTAATTGTCTTGAATGCCTCACATACTCCTGCCGGACATCTTTTGTCCACAATATGCGCTAAATACTCGTCTTTAAAGTATTTTAAAGTTGACAACACCGGATTAGGAGCAGTTTTGCCCAATCCGCATAATGAACCAAGCTGTACAACTTCCGCAAGTTCTTCAAGTAATTTAAGGTCTTTAAGTTCAGCCTTGCCTGCCACGATTTTTTCAAGGATATGAAGCATTTGCTTTGTTCCTTCACGGCAGGGAATACATTTTCCGCAGGATTCGCTTTGTGTAAACTCCAGAAAGAACCTTGCAACTTCAACAATGCAGGTGTCTTCGTTCATAACAACCAAGCCTCCTGAACCTACCATTGCTCCTACGCTTTTTAAAGACTCATAGTCAAGTGCAAGATCAAGATGTTGTTCTGTTAAACAACCGCCTGAAGGACCTCCGATTTGAACTGCTTTGAATTTCTTGTTATTTCGGATTCCACCGCCTATGTCATAAACGATTTCTTTTAAAGTTGTGCCTAAAGGTACTTCAATAAGTCCTGAATTGTTGATTTCTCCTGTTATTGAAAAGGTTTTTGTACCAGGACTGCCTCCTGTACCGTATTTTTTATATTGTTCCGCATTGTTTAATATTATCATTGTTATATTTGCGTATGTTTCTACGTTGTTTATAAGTGTTGGCTTTCCAAACAAACCTTCATTTGCGGGGAAAGGAGGTTTTGGCATCGGCATTCCTCTATCGCCTTCTATGGAGGCTATTAGTGCGGTTTCTTCACCACAAACAAAAGCTCCTGCCCCTTCTTTAATTTTAATTCTGAACGAAAAATCCGTCCCGAAAATATTATCGCCTAAAAAGCCTCTTTCTTCCGCTTGTTGAATGGCGATTTTTAATCTTTTTACAGCCAGCGGATATTCAGCTCTGACGTAAATATATCCTAAGCTTGACTCTACAGCATAAGCCGCTATTATCATACCTTCAATTAATCTGTGAGGATCGCCTTCCATAAGTCCGCAATCCATAAATGCGCCTGGATCGCCTTCATCAGCATTACAAATAACGTATTTTTGATCGGCTTTGTTCATTCTCACAAAGTTCCATTTTTTGCCTGTAGGGAAGCCTCCGCCCCCTCTTCCTCTTAAGCCGCTCTGTTCAACTTCATTACAGACCTGTTCAGGGGTAAATTCTTTAATAACTTTATCAATCGCTTCATAACCTCTTGCGGCTATGTATTCATCAATGTTTTCCGGATTAATTTGTCCGCAATTAAAAAGAGCTTTTTTGGTCTGGTATTTATAAAAGTCAATTTCCTGTGGATTTTGTATTGTTTTATTGGTTTTTGGATCAACAAAAAGAAGTCTGTCAATCACTTCAGCGTTTTTAAGAGTTTTTTCTATTATTTCTGCTACATCTTCAGGCTTTACTCTTACATAAGTAAGTTTTAAATCAGGAATTGCAACAAAAACGCCCTGTTCGCAAAAGCCATGACAGCCTGTTTTTATTGCTGTTACATGTTTTTCGCCTTTTAATTTTACGTCAGCTCCTAATTGAAGGAATTTATCGTAAATATCCAATGCTCCATTAGCCACACATCCAGTCCCTGAGCATATTAGCACTCTTGCTCCGGTCTTTTTGACATATTCTGAAGCTCTTTCAAATTCTTTTTTTATATCCGCCTTTACTGTATTAGTCATTAGCTTTATCTCCTTCTCCTGATCTTTCCAAAAGCTTGTCAAGTATGATTTTAACGGCTTCAGGAGTTACTTTTGAATAAACTTTGTTGTTTATAACAACAACAGGCGCAAGGGCGCAGGCTCCGAGGCAACGTACTGTTTCCACGCTAAATTGCAGGTCTTCGGTTGTAAACTTGCCGTCTTTAAGTTTCAGCTTTTCTTTGATTGCTTTATAAACCGGCATACTTCCACGAACGTGACAGGCTGTGCCGTCGCAAACTTTAACTTCGTATTTGCCTTTAGGGTCAAGGCTGAACTGACTGTAAAATGTCGCAACTCCATAAACGCTTGCCGGCGAAATTGACATTATAGTTGCAATATAAGTCATAATTTCTTCGGGAAGGTAGCGATATTCGCCCTGCACTTCCTGAAGGATCGCTATTAAGTTCTGTTTTTGGTATTTGTATTTTTCAACAATTTCGTTTACTTTACAGAATTTTCTTTGTTTTTCAAAAACTTTTTCAAGATTTTTTTGTGTTTCAGCTACCAATTTTTGAGCCTCCTTGTAATTATATTGTGATTTATTTCTCGATTAAAATCAAAATTTTTTATACTTTGTTAAAATAACTTTTTTTAATAATAGACCTTCTTTTCAGGATTTAATTTAAAACTGCGCCAAAAGGAGTTTCTATAATTATTCAAAATAATTTTGATAATTAAATATGAAATACAATTCCATATTTAGTGATTTTTTTCACTTTATGGCATTAAATTACCATGCATAAAGTGTAAGATCAACTATTATTGTGAATTTTTTCAAAATAAATTTTTAAAATCGCTAAGAAGACTTGCAACTCCTCTTAGCATATATAGAACAGGTTTATTTTGAAAAAAATTCGGGGCAATTCATTAATTTTTTAATATCAATTGATTTATGCTCAAGAAAATCATAAACAACTATTGAGGAGTTTACCTGTCCAAAGCGAGCTACTTCATCATTTACTATTTTTAACTCCTCAATTGATTTTGTAATAACTTTAATTAAAAAATCATTTGTGCCTGTAATTCTTAAGCATTCTATAACCTGATGAAACTGCATCATTGTTTCAGAAAAAGCTTTTTCCTGGATGCTGAATATTCCGGATAAACTGACCATCATTATAGATACAATATTATAATTTAAAGCCTTATGGTTAATATTAATGGTATATTTAGCTATAATCCCGGCTTCTTCCAGTTTTTTAATTCTTTCAATAACCGAAGAAGAAGATAAATTAACTATTTTACCGATTTCTGTATAAGAAATGCGAGAATTTTCCTGCAAAAGAGCAAGAATTTGATATGATACTTTATCAAGATTAAAATTTAGCATAAATTTATTATAATGCCAAAAATTTTAAGGTAAAGACTAAATAACTTAGTAAAAAATAGGTTATTTTTTACTCTTTTTTATTATTTTATAAAGATACAGTAAATGTAAGAGTGAGAAATAAAAAATGAAAACTATTGGTTTAATTGGTGGAATGAGCTTTGATTCTACAGTTGAGTATTACAAAATAATCAATACGGCAGTAAGAAATGAACTTGGGAAAAACGCTTCAGCGAAAATTCTTTTACATAGCATGAATTTTCAGGAAATAGTGGATTTACAGTTTCAGGGCGAGTGGGAAAAACTTGGATCAATTGTATGCGAAGCGGCGATAGGATTAGAAAAAAGCGGCGCTGATTTTATTTTAATTTGCACAAATTTAATGCATAAAGTTGTTCCTATTGTGGAAAAAAAGGTTTCTATTCCTATAATTCATATAGCAGATGTTACATCTATGGAAATAAAAGCTCAAAAGATAAGAAAGGTTGCGTTATTGGGCACAATCTTCACAATGGAAGAAGATTTTTACAAAAATAGAATAGAGAGCCATGGCATAGAGGTAATTTTGCCTGATAAAGAGGATAGACAGGAGGTCAGCCGTGTAATTTACGAAGAGTTATGCAGAAGTATAATAAAAGAAGATTCTCAGGCGAAATATGAAGAAATAATTGAGAAAATGATTGAAAAGGGAGCTGAAGGAGTAATTCTAGGCTGTACAGAAATACCTCTTTTATTGGAGAAATCGAGAATACCGTTATTTAACACAACGGAGATTCATGCTTTATCAGCGGTAAAATTGGCGCTTGAAAAAAGAAAGGAGGCAATATGCAATTAATTGCAAAAAAGATAAAAGAGCTTGGCTATGAACTGCCTGGGGTTTCAGTACCGGTGGCATCATATATACCCGCTGTTAGGATTGGAAATCTTATATATACTTCCGGAAGTCTTCCTATAAAGGATGGCAAGTTAATTTATACCGGAAAAATAGGAGAAGGATTCAATTCAGAGCAATATGGATATAAAGCATCCGAATTATGCATTTTAAATGCGCTTAGCGTAATAAACGATTTAGCAGGTTTGGACAATGTAAAACAGATTATCAAACTGACAGGCTTCGTGAACAGTTCGGATACATTTACCGGTCAGCCGAAAGTGATAAACGGCGCTTCTGATCTGCTTGTAAAGATATTTGAAGACAGGGGGAAGCATGCAAGGTCGGCCGTAGGGGCTGTTTCTCTTCCGCTTGGAGCTTCTGTGGAACTTGAACTTATTGTGGAAATAACCTGTTGACCTATTGACACATTAAAATTTTTGAATATTAATAATTAAAATATTTATCCTATAATTGTGGTTTTTTAAATGAATAATTTTAGCTATAAATTAAGTAAAATTAACGAAATGATAATGTGCTGTCAGATGCGAATGCGTCCGGCAGGTTATTTTTATATTAACTGAAATATATAGTTAAATAAGAAAATATAAACAAATCCGCTGGTCCTTTTATAAAAGTTCCAGCGGATTTTGTATTAGAAAGGATTTAAAAAATGCAATTAAATATTCAAAGAGATTATGGCGCAGATCTTTTTTTTAAACAAAATTATCCAAATAACAGAGTTAAATTTTCTGAAAAAAGTAATATTGATAATACTGACAGCTCTGAAATTAAGGAAAAAAAGCATGACATTGGTAAAAAAGCTTTTATTGGAGCAACAACAGCGGCAGGTCTTTTCTTTTCAGATTTATTTTTGGCAAAAGGCAAAATTTTATCAGGATTAAGCAACAATAAAATTTCTTTTATAAAAACGATGTCTGAAGAGATTGATAACGTTGTAAAACTGGATAACTATGCGACAAAAGGAAGAGTAGAAGCGTTTTTTTCTATTCCCGGATTACATGCGGTATGGAATCATCGAATTATTCATAAGCTTCATGAATGGAAAGTCCCTGTTATTCCTCGTTTTCTTGCAAATGTATCAAGATTTTTAACAGGAATAGAAATTCATCCTGGTGCCCAAATAGGCAAAAATGTTTTTTTTGACCATACCGGTGCAATAGTCGGAGAAACAGCTAAAATAGGGAACAATGTACAGATAATAGGTCCTGTAGTTTTGGGTTCTACTGGTAAAGACGGGTTCTTAAGGCATACTATTGTTGGAGATAGAGCGGTTCTTGGAATTCGTTCGGTATGTTTAGGCAGACTGACTATAGGACAGGACGCTAAAGTCGGAGCAGGAGCCGTTGTATTGCGTGATGTTCCTCCAGGCGCAACGGTGGTAGGTGTTCCTGCCAAAGTTGTCCGAAAAAAGGATAATTTATACTAGAATGAGTTTATTTTTCCGAAAAACCGGCAAAGCCGGATTTTCCAGAAAAAACACTCCCGCTTCGCAATACCACAATTCGTTTATAGTATAAATTCGAAATTATTACTGCAAAGTGGTATATTGTGATATTTCCATAGCTGCGCGAATTCCATCTCCTGCTGAAATTGCGGTTTGCCTGTAAATGTCGTTTTTCACATCCCCTATAAAAAATAATTTTTTAGTGATTTTAAATTTCTCTGGTTTTTCTAAAATTTCATGACTTAAAAAATTCAGATTAGGCTTTCTGCCAATGGCAAATAAAAGGTAATCAGCGTCTATTTCTTTTGCGCTATTACATATAATGCCAAGTCTGTCAGAAATATTTGCCAGTTTTACAGGTTCTTCGTTTTCAATATAAATAATTTTTTCATTTTTTAAGGCTTTTTCCTTTAACAGATTGATACATTTTGTTTTTGATGTTCTATTTAAAATTATCACCTGTTTTACATCTGTATTTAAAGCTAAATTTAAAGCATAATCAAACGCTGCATCCCCTGAACCAACTATAATAACTTTTTTACCGCTAATTTCTGATTTATAAAGTTCAGTAATTTCATAAAAAATTCGGTTTTTAATTTTCTCAGGAATTTCTATAAGAGGCGTTTTAGGCTCTGTTCCAGATGCAACAACCAAAATTTTTGATCTGTATTCTGAATTTTCAGTTTGAATTTTAAAAAGATCATCACTGAATTCTACCAGTTTAACTTCCTCAAAAATAGGACTTAATAAGGATTTTTCAAGATGTGTTTTTAATTTTTCCACTAATTCCAAGCCTGTTAAACTTTCATAAAAGCCGGGATAGTTTTCTACAAGGTTTGCGTTTCTTAAAAGTCCTCCGATTGCTCTTCTTTCAAACATAACCGGCTCGATGCCATATCTTTTTAACTGTATTGCGCATGAAATGCCTGCTACTCCAGCTCCAATTATTGAAACGTCTATATTTGAGGAATTAAACATTCAATTCCTCCAGTAATTCCTGGGCTAAAACCGGAATACAAAAG
Source organism: Cyanobacteriota bacterium (assembly GCA_022703625.1). Classification (GTDB taxonomy): domain Bacteria; phylum Cyanobacteriota; class Vampirovibrionia; order Gastranaerophilales; family UBA9971; genus JAKLDH01. The sequence goes on from JAKLDH010000009.1 coordinate 16,423, forward strand.
CCATGAGCGAGGTTTACAAGCGTATTTCTGTGAAAAGTTGCATTATATGTCGCTGTTCCGTCTATAACAAAAAAAGTTTTAAATCCTCTTGTAAAAGCTGATCTTGCTGTACTTTCACAGCATAAATGCGTCATTACTCCTGTTATTACAACGTTATCAATATTATAATGTTCTAAAAGTCTTTGCAGATTGGTATTATAAAAAGCATCATACTGAGATTTATTGAGAACAGTACATCCTGCCGTGTTTAATTTCTTTATAATTTTGCTGAATTTATTTTCTTCCGTCAATAAATCATTCCACCATTCGCCCATCATACAAGCATTTTTCGTGGTATTTAGGTGTCTTGTGAAGATTACAGGAAGGTTATTCGCTTTAAAAGAGGAAATAAGCTCTAATATATTAGGAATTATGCTTTCAAAAGAAGGGATAAAAGCATGGGAAGAACTTTCGCAAAAAAAATCCTGCATATCTAATACCAAAAGCACAGATGTTTCACTTTTAAACTTAAATTTCCTGTGGTTATGGAAAATTGCGGTTTCTTCCCTAAATTTTCGTGATTCCGAAGCTAAATTTTCCTGCGTAAAATATTTTTCTTTCATAACACCAAAAATTTTAGCCCTGTTCTTTATTTTTCAAGATGTTATCCAATAAATTTATCTTGTTTTTCGCTAAAGAAATCTCTTTTTCTATTTCTTTTCTGCTCTTTAACGCCTGTCGCAGCTGATCTGCTATCGAAAACAGATAAAGACCTGCTTCACTAACGCATTTAGAGATTATATTCTGCTCATGTTCATCAGGCAGTAAGTTTATCCTCTCGCCTGATATCTTATAAAGCTTCTCAATAAGTATTGAAAGCTGTTCTTTTTTACATTCCAGGTTTATACAGCGCGAAGCAATCTTTTTCTTTTCCCGAATTGCTTCGTCTTCGCTAAGATTCAAAATTTTCTTGTCCATATTCTGCATGCTCAAACATTCTCACTCCTCCTAAAACACCTAACTTTGTTTAATATAAGCCACATAAAGTTCAGAAAACTACGGCATTACGAATATAAAACCAGCATGCCGATGACGTAATTTATAATATATACTATAAATTTTTTTCTGTTTTTGAAAAAAGCATGCCAAATCATGCCATGACAAGTAAAAAACATGTTTAAAAAGCTTTAAAACTTGTAATATCAACAAAATAGAATAAGCTTTTAATATTTCTTTTAAATCTTTACAAATATTTTTAATAATGTTAACTCAAATTGCCTATAAATAAACGTTTTTAGAGATTATAATCCTCAAAATGGTTTTAAAATATGATTTTTTGTTATTCTTAATTAGCCTAATAGAATTATAATAATTAATTTTACATATTTTAACTCCATAAGACATTTCTAATCTTGATTTTGGCATATTATATCTTTCAAGATTTTAACAAAAATTTTGTATAAATTTTTGTTAAAAAAGATATAGCAGTATTGAAAAAATATATATTTAGTTAAAACTCTTTATATGATTGAAAAAATGGCGCTTAATATTTTTTAATAATATTTTTTTTAATTAATTTTTTATAAAGACAGGCAATTGTTGAGTAAAAAATTTTTTTATAAATATATACAAATTCAAAAAATTCTCAAAAAGGAGGTACAATTTTAATTTTATAGCATTATGTTATCATTTTAAACTTAATAAAGGAGGTTTTCAATTTTAAACTGTTAAATATTATTATATTTAGTTTAAAAAAGGAGGTTTCAAAAAAAGATATTAATCAAAAAAGAGGGATTATCCCTCTTTTTTTGTTGCGACCTGCAATAACAGGAGAAGCGCATAAAATATTATTTCTTCTTAAATAAAAAATAAACCTTCAGATTTAAGTGTTAATTTGTATATACATCTCACGATGGATGATAACAACCGCTTAATATTGTAATTTGAATATTAATGTGTGGGTATTTATATCCTGATATAAAAAAACAGGGAAAAGAGATTTCGGTAGGATGAATTTATCAAGTCTGGACATAACTTTAAGTCGTATACGACAAATAGAAAATACAATCGGTATGATTGATCAAAAGTTTAACGGCTTACTAAACAATCACACAACCGGTTCAAACTCTTTTGATAAAATTCTGGATGAAAAACTAAATGAATTTTCACCTCCTGAAAATGAGGATATAAAAACCGATAAAACATCTTCAACTGATGAGAAATTTAACAGAAAAGAACTGAATCAATTAATTGAAAAATATTCCAGAAAAAATAATCTGGATAAAGACCTGGTCAGCGCAGTTATTAAGGCTGAATCAGGTTTTAATCCCAAAGCTGTTTCTCCGGCAGGAGCACAGGGGCTAATGCAGTTAATGCCCGCAACAGCTAAAGGATTAGGCGTAGAAGATCCGTTTGATCCTGAACAGAATATTTCAGGGGGAACAAAATATCTGAGTAATTTAATACATAAATATAATTCAGTAGAACTGGGACTTGCGGCTTATAATGCAGGACCGGGAAGCGTTAACAAATATGGGGGAATTCCTCCTTATGCAGAAACTCAAAATTATGTAAGAAAAATATTGAAATCACAATAAAAATAAAACAATACAGGACGATTAGGGGGAAAAATGGTAAATGGTATAGATATAGCGGCATCAGGAATGGTCAGTATAATTGACCTTAATGATATTATTGCGAATAATCTTGCTAACGCCAATACTACCGGTTTTAAACAATTAATACCGACATTTCGTAATATTCAGGACTTTAGTGTCCCCGATATGAATAAAAAAAACGGAGAAGCTTCTGATAGCATGACCTCGATCGGGAATTTAAGCGCAGGAAGCATGATTGACGCTACCCAGCTTGATTTTTCGCAGGGCTCTCTTCATCAAACCGACAAAAAACTTGACTTAGCCATTAATGGAGAAGGGTTTTTTACTGTTGAAACGGAAAAAGGACAATTTTACACAAGAAATGGCAGTTTTTCAGTTAATGACGAAGGGGATATCGTTACAAAGGAAGGATATAAAGTTCTTGGAGAAGGTGGAAGAGGCATAAATATTGATCTTGAAGATATAGGAGTTGAAAAACTTGTTATAACACGAGATGGAAGAATAATGTCAGGAACTGATGAACTTGACAAACTTAAAATGGTTGATTTTGAAGATAAAACAAAATTAAAAATGATGGGAACATCGCTTTTTAGGAACAGCGATCCCGACAATCCGCCTGTTGAGCTTAAAAACGGAGCTGTTATGCAGGGATATCTTGAAACTTCAAACGCAAATGTGGTTAAAACAATGATTAATTCAATTTCAGGCGCAAGAACCTATGAAACTTTATCAAAAATAATAAAAGATACAGACGCAACGCTTAGAAAAACAGTAAACGAGGTAGGAACAGTTATTGGATAACGATGCTCAAATAAAAATAAATTTCGAATTTTTGTTAAATTGTTTTTGTTGTGTGGCGGCTTCGCCGCCACACAACAAAAACCGAAATTCATTTTGGGGAGAGTATATTAATAAATTTAATTATTTTTATAAACAGGGAGGAAATTTATGTTAAGGTCTTTAACTACTGCGGCAACAGGGATGTTAGCTCAACAATTAAATATAGATGTAATTTCAAACAATTTGGCAAACGTAAACACAACAGGTTATAAGAAAGTTAGAGCGGAATTTCAGGATTTATTATCTCAAACAGTAAAAGCGTCCGGCGCTCAGATTTTTCAGGGAACAACCCAGCCGGTAGGTATACAGGTTGGTCTTGGAACTAAAACCTCCGCAACCGTAAAAGAATTCAGCGAAGGCGCCTTTAAAGCCACCGGAGGAAAACTTGATGTGGCAATTGAAGGAAGCGGTTTCCTGCAAGTGCTTATGGATGATGGAACAACGGCATATACAAGAGATGGCAGTTTAAAAATAGACGCAACAGGACAGCTGACAACAAGCGATGGATTTGTAATACAGCCTCAGGTCAATATTCCGGCGGAAGCTCAGGATATAACAATAACACCGGACGGCAAAATAGCCGTAAGATTAGCTGGAGATTCCGCGCAAACTGATATAGGAACTTTAACGCTTGCGAAATTCGCTAATCCGGCTGGTCTTTCAGCAATCGGAAAAAACCTTTACAATCAAACCGCAGCTTCAGGTAAGCCTATAGAAGGACAACCGGGACAGGAAGGGTTTGGAACTCTTCAACAGGGCTTTATTGAAGGCTCAAACGTTCAGGTTGTAGAGGAGCTCATAAACCTTATTCAGTCAGAACGGGCTTTTGAAGCCAATTCAAAGCTGATTAAATCATCAAATGAAATGCTTGCCATCGTTAACCGTATGAGTTAATCATTAATACTTAATTAAAGGATACTAAATTGAGAAAGTTACTTAACATATTGGTTTTATCAGCTTTTATATTTCTGGGAATTAACCTCAGAGCTTATTGCGCTGATTTAAGTTCTCAATTTGTTATAGAAGAAATTAAAAATGATATTATTGAGCAACTAAAACAAATTTATGACGGGGAAATAGAGGTTAACATAATATCTTTACCTTATCAGACGTTAAGTTTGCCTGACGGAAAAGTTGAAATTAAAGCAGAAATTGGCAATCTGGATGTAATATCCATTATAAAAACAGGCATATATGTAAATAATGTCAGAGTTAAAAGTTTTGGAGCAAGAGCTGAAATTAAGATTAAAACTAAAGCCTGGGTAGCAAAAGATTGGATAAAAACAGGCGAAACATTAAACAGTATAGCTTTTGAGCAAAAAGAAATTACTTCTTCGTTTGGCAGTTTGCCTCAAAAAAACTTTAAACCAGGTAACTATATGGCAAGAAGAAATATTAAACCCGGAGAAGTTATACAAATCAAAGATATTCAGGAAATTCCGACAATAGTAATAAACAGTCCGGTTTCCCTGATATTTAAAACTCCCGCCATAGCGGTTACTATTCCGGCAATAGCCTTAACAAGCGGCAAAACCGGCGATTTTATAAAAGTAAAAAGCATACAATACAAAAAAAATTATGTCGGCAAAGTTATTGGGCAAAATCTGGTTTTAATCAATATTTAGGTAGGAAAAAAGCTGATGAAAAAGAATATTTTATTTAAAACATTAATAAGCATAAGCGCATTTGTATTAATAAATAACGGCGCAAACGCAGAATCGCTTTTTCAGGCGGGAGTTTCCCAGTCTGTTTACCCTATGCAACCTAAATCTCTTTTCAGCACAGTAAGAGCAAAGACTATAGGGGACGTTATAACTGTTATTTTAGCCGAAAATTCAATTATGCTGACTGATTTATCGTTAAATGTAAGCGCAAGTTCAGAAATGGAAGATAAATTTACCAGTGTAATAGATGAACTGTTCAATAGTCAAAAAAAGGGGACAAGAATTGATCTTCCTGATCTTGACGGTTATGGAGGGTCATCTAAAACGAAGAATACAGCAAGCGCGCAAAGAACAATAAGCCTTAACGATACAATTACCGTACAGGTTACACAGGTTTTGCCAAATGGAAATCTTGTAATACAGGGTAAAAAAGTTGCAATAAACGGCGGAGAAAAATCGCAGGTAATTATGAGCGGAATACTTGATCCACGTTTTATTACAACGGCAGGAACAGTTCAATCAAGCAATATTGCAAACTTACAGCTTGCAGTTGTCGGAAACGGAACAGTGTCAAGACATGATTCAGAAAGCCTAATGAACAGAATCTTCGGGCATCTTTTCTAAAAATTAATTGGTTTTAAAAATAATGGAGACGGGTTTACAGGTATGAAAAAGACAATTTTAATTTTAACGCTGCTGATATTTTTCAGTTCGGGTTATATGCCTGTTCTTGCTAATAAAGTAAGGATAAAAGACATAACGCATATAGACGGGATAAGAGAAAACCAGCTTGTGGGTTATGGAATAGTTGTAGGCTTGCCTGGAACAGGAGATAACAGCAGATCAACCCAGATTACAAACGTTTCTCTTTTAAAAAATCTTGGAACAGTAATAGACACGCCTAATGATATTAAAAAAGGCAACACAGCGGCTGTAATTATAACGGCAATGGCTCCCGCTTTTGCCAGAAACGGAGATAGAATTGATATTACGGTTTCATCTCTTGCCGACTGTTCAAGTCTTGAAGGCGGCGTCCTTGTTCAAACACATCTTTTAGCTCCTAACGGAGAAGTTGTCGCCGTTGCTCAGGGACCTATAAGCGTTGGAGGAACAAGCGTTTCAGCTGAGGGAAGTTCCGCAAGAACAAGTATCGTTACTTCAGGAAGAATCCCGAACGGCGCAATAATTGAACGTGATATAACTTCCGATATTGGCGATGAACTGGGACTTAAGCTGGTTCTTCATAAATCGGATTTTACAATGGCATCAAGAGTTGCTGATGTGATAAGTCAAAGCATTGCTCCCGCAAAAGCAATAGACGGAAGCGCAATAAGCGTTGCAATTCCTGCAAAATACAATGAAGACCGGATAAAGTTTTTATCAATTCTCGAAAATATCACTCTTAATCCGTCTGATTCAGTAGCAAAAATTGTAATCAACGAACGGACAGGAACAATCGTTATAGGAAACAATGTAAAACTTATGCCTGCGGCGGTTGCGCACGGAAATCTAAGTGTTACTGTAAAAACCGAAAATGAAGTTTCCCAGCCTAACGAAATGGCTACAGTAGGGACAACTACAGCGGTTTCAAATTCAGAAATAGAAATTACGGAAGCAGAAGGCAAATTTGTGGAAGTTCCTGCTAACGCTAATTTAAGCGAGCTTGTAAGAGCTTTAAACTCAATAGGAGTAACGCCTTTTGATTTAATATCCATACTACAGGCTTTAAAAGCCGCCGGAAGCCTTCAAGCAACGCTTGAAATAATATAAACAGGGGAAGTAACAATGTTGGAATCGCCAAATATTCAGGCAACTGATTTAAATATTCAGCAAAATAAGATTAATGAACTGTCAAACATTAATTTTAAGGATAAAAAACAGGAAGACTTAATGAATGCGGCAGCGCAGTTTGAAGCTGTATTCCTGAACCAGATGTTTAAAGCGCTGGATGCGACGATTGAAAGAGATGAAGACGCAATGTTTTCCGGCGGACGGGGAGAACAAATGTTCAAATCAATGTTTTATGACGAAATAGCCAAGGATATATCTTCAAATCCATCGACATCCTTTGGGTTTGCAAAACAAATTTATGAACAAATGAAAAATATAGTATAGAAAGATAGGGTAGGAACAATGACGGTAAGTGAAATCGGTTTTCAGACAAATATTTTACAGTCAATAAGAGCTCAAAACGCATTTCAAAGAACGGCAAGAAATGCTGAAGAACTTAATAAAGCCCCAAAAATGTCTTTAGAAGAAGATGTTAAAGTTTCAATTTCTTCAAGAGATATAAATAGAGGGAATTCTGTTGTTAATAACACGGACAATACAATGACTAAGGCATCAAAAAACCCTTATATTAATGAAATAAAAGAATTTGCGAACAAATATAATATGGCAGACATTGAAGACGCTGATATACAGGAAGCCCTGCGGTATGGAACAAGCCTTTTTGTTAATCATATCGCATAAAAAAACGGAGGAGGTTTGAAATAAATGGAAAAAGACATACTGGAGCTTGAACAAATACTTGAACAGGAAATAGAAGCTTGTTCAAAACTTGAACAATATATAAACGACAAAAAAAATTATCTTGTAAAAGGTGATATACAGGGAGTTATGAAGATTGATGTTGAGCTGGACAGATATAATTCCGCTGTAGAAAGGCTGGAAGAAAAACGAAGACAGCTTTTCCCTGACCAAACAACCTTAAAAAATATTATAGACAGCATGGAAGAGAAAAATAAAGCTTTATATATACAGGAATTAAGGGATAAGCTTAATAATACGCTTTTAAACGCCCAGAAACAGAATAATATTAACGCTGAACTTATTAAACATTCTTTAAAAATAATAGAGAGTTCTATTGCATCAATTGTAAATGTCTTAGTGCCTGAGAGCATCTCTTATAACCGGAAAGGAAAGGTTGTAAATGAAGACAGCTCGGAAGTAATAAGTTCTGTAATACACGAAGCATAAATTGACAACGGGGGGAAAATAAAAATGACAGCAAGTTTATTTGGCATATATACTGCTCAAAGGTCTTTATCGTTAAACCAGGCGGCTATTGACCTGATTAGCAATAATATTTCAAACATGAACACCCCCGGATACAGTAAACAAAGGGTGGAAATAGAACAATTAACAAGCGGAAACATATCAAACATTCCTCAAAATGCCTGTCAGGATTCACTTGGCGCTGTTATATCAAGCATAAGCAGAAACAGGGAAGCTTATCTGGACACTTATTTCAGAAATGAAAATTCAGGTTTAAGTTATTTTAAAGAACTTCAGGGAAACGCTGATCTTATTGAAAATATAACAAATGAACTTGATGAAATAGGCATTAATCATTCACTCGATGAATTTTATGAGTCTTTACATCAGCTTGGCGGAAATCCAAACGATATTGTAGCAAGAAATAATGTTATTCAAAAAACGATTGAATTAACAAGTAAATTCAATTCGGTTTATGAACGTCTTGAAAACCTAAGAACCAGTATTGTTGGAGATTTTACCAACCCTAATACGCTTAATAACAGTAAAATACAATTATCTATAAATGAATTAAACAATAAATTAAGCTCGATAGCGGATCTGAACTCTACTATAATTCTTTCAACAAGTCAGGGCACTTCGCCAAATTATTTGCTTGATCAAAGAGATAAACTTCTTGATGAAGTTTCTGCTTTAATTCCAATAGATATTACAACTCATTCAAACGGCTCTGTAACCGTTAACCTTGGCAATACATCGCTGGTTTCCGGTCAGGAGCAAACAGGCTTTTTTGAAGTTACATCAGGAGATATAAATAATCCTGCGATTATTCAAATACAAAATGGTACTGGAGGAACGCTTGTAAATGATGCTTATTCGCTTATAGATTCGGGTAAAATCGGAGCTATTTTAGAGATGGGCGGCTCTGACGCAAATAAACTGACAATAAAATCTGTTATGGATGATCTCGATACGCTTGCAGAGGAACTTGCAACTTCAATTAACGGGATTCAAACAAGCGGACAATATATGATTGAAAATCCGGTCGGCAGCGGAACTTATGAATTAAGCGGCGATCCGCTTGTTACGATTCCGCCAGACTTTTTTGTTGATAACTTAGGCGCAACATTAAACATTACAGCAAAAACTATTTGTCTTAACAGCGCCATACTGAACGATTCCTATCAGATAGCCACAGCGGATGCCGCTTCCGAAACAGGTGAAACAGGTGATGGAAGTAACGCTCTTCTTATGGCTCAGGTAAGGGATTCATTTCTGGGAGGACTTGGAGGAGCTACAACAGAACAATACATAACCAATCTGGTCGGCAAAGTCGGAAGTAAAACCAATACTATTAAAAATAATCTGGATATTAAGGAAAATGTAACCCAACAAGTCCGTTTAAGAAGAGAATCTGTAATGGGCGTTAATCTTGATGAAGAAATGACTGACTTGATTAAATTTCAAAGAAGTTATGAAGCTTCCGCCAAAATTTTTTCAATAGTAGATCAAACTATAAAAACAATAATAAACATGGTGGGATAAAAAATTGATAATAAAGAGGTTATAAAATGATTAATCAACGTATAACAAACGGTTATCTGAATGAAAATGTTTTAAGCAATCTTGTTACAAACAGGGATAAATTAATTGAGCTGCAAAGAAAAATAGCATCGGGGAAAGAAATTGAAAATGCTTCTGACAATGTTTTTTCAGCGACAACTATTTTAAATTCCAATTTTTCTCTTGGAAAAATTGATGTTTATCTTAAAAATATAAATACGGCGAAATCAGAAATTGAAACTGCTGATAAAGCATTATTGACGACACTTGATTCTGTTCATAAGTCAAGGGAGCTGACAATCCAGGCGTTAAACGCCACTTCAGGCGCTGAAGAAATGGGCATAATAGGCAGTCAAATAAATCAACTTCTTCAACAGGTAAAAGATATAGGAAACACTCAATTTGGAACAAAATATATTTTTGGAGGACAAAACACAAACTCTGCCCCATTCAGCGTTCCTGCCGACGGAGAAATTAAATATAACGGTTCCTCTGATGGAACGCCTGAAAGAGATATAGAAATCGCCAAAAGTGTTACAATAACAATGAATATCGGCGGGGATGAGCTTTTCGGCTATTATTACGAAGACCCCGCAAACCCTGGCACCTACTTAGAGCAAGGATTAATAGGCACTTTAACCACATTAAAACAGGAATTGGAAGGCGCTCAGGATAAAGATGTAATAAGAACGAAGCTGGAAGAGCTGGATTTGGAATTACAAGGCTTATTAGAAGCCCAGTCAACCTTTGGAGGATTATTATCGAGGCTTGAAATCACACAGCAATTGCATAAGGATGATGAAATAAATTTAACAGACGTAAAATCGCAAGTTCAGGATGTTGATTTTGCAAAAACCATATCAGATTTACAGTTTCAGGAAACTGCGCTAAAAGCCTCTTTACAGGTAAGCGCAAGGGTTATCCAGCCTTCAATATTAAATTATTTATAAGAATTTTATTTTTATAATAAAGGTTATTATTATAATTTCCTACCTACCGTCTTTTACACCGGGTATTCTATGCCCGGTTTTTTATTATTTATAAGGCGCCTCAAATGCCAAGTCATAACAAAAACCGAAATTCATTTTGCAAACAGTATACTTAACCTTATCAAAGCTCATTATAAGCGATGTCGTCGATTATTACCGGCGTTATTAATATAATCAGCTCGGTTTTTTGATGCTCAAAATCTGTATTGGTAAATACCTTCCCAAAGAAAGGAATATTTGCCAACAGCGGAATTTTACCGACTTTTTCCACGTCATTTTCTTTTGAAAGTCCTGCTATTGCAAGTGTTTCTCCTGACTTTATCCTTACATCCTGCAATATAACTTCTCTTGTTGAAATTGGAGTTACGCTTATAGCCGCTGCGCCAACCTGTGTTGCTCCTATTTCAACCGTGGGAAGCGAGCTCGTTATTGAAGGTCTTATCCGCATTGTTACATAATCTTCATTCCCTATTTTAGGCAAAATATTTAACACAATGCCAACATCGGCAAGCTCGGCATTGTAAGTGGTCGCAGAATCAGTAATCGTTGTTTCAACTTTACTTAAAACCTGATCTGTAATCTTGATTAGGGATTCGCTGCCGTCAAGCGCAATAATAGTAGGGTCTGCAAGTAATTTTGCTTCTTCTTTATATAACATTGAATTTATTTTTACTGCGACTTCATCGGCTAAACTGCTTACTGTATTGACTGTAATGCCTGATTGATTAGCCAATGAGGTGAAATTATTACCGTTAAACGCTGTAGGAACATTAAACCCACCCTGTGTTTTTCCTCCTTGCATTGATGTGCTTAAGCCAAGGTCTTTTGAATCGCTTTTTTTCAATTCTATTAAAGAAACTTTGATTGAAACCTGCTTTAAAGGCTTATCAAGATACTTTATAGCTTCTTCGGCAAGAAGAATATCGCTTTTTAATCCCGCTATCAAAAGAGAGTTTGTTCTTGTATCAGGGATTACAATTGCTCCGCCATCGTTATTGTCAACCGCAATATCGCTGGTTCTTGACGTATAGTGCTGAATTTTTATTTTACTGGCAAGCGTTCCGGCATCCCCAAAATTTTCAGTCGATTCAAGACTTTCAACTTTGCCTTTTATTGTTTTTGAATCTATAAGACTGCTTTGACCTGTAGAAGTTCCTGTTGCATTTGTTGATTGTGTTTCTGCGCTGATCGGTACCGCTTGAAACGCAGAGCCGCTTGATTGTTCATTTACTTTGTAGCCTTTATTAAAAATACTGGCTTTTAAAATGTCTGCAATATACACTGCATTTGAATTATTAAGCTTAAATGTTTTAATATATTTTCTGTTAAGCCCTTTTTTAGTCATTGCAGGTCTAGAAGCTACGAAAATTGTTTTGTTTGACACTCTGGATTCTAATTCTTCACTTGTTAAAATAGTCTGCATTGCTTCGTTAAGTGAAATTCCTTTGAGTTCGGCTGTTATAAACCCCATAACGCTTTCGTCAATAACCACGTTCATTCCGCCTTCTTTGGCAATTATTCTGAGTATTGAGGCTACATCAACGTTTGTTAATGTCATATCAATTGTTGCATCCTGCGCAAAAGCGTCAAAACCTTTCTCCATTTCCATATATTCTTTATCAATTCTTATACCGCTTTCAGTAAGGGCATTAAGGCTTTTATGAATTCTTCTGTCCAGGTCTTCCTGACCTATGTTTCTGATACTTTCTTCATTAATTTGTTTAACTGACTTTACACCAAGCTTTTTATCATTTTCCTCTATGGCAGAAGCCGCTGTATTCGGCATTAAAGCTAAAATTAACGCCCAGATCAGCGAGATTAAAGTTATTCTGTAAAATTTTGCGGATATCATAAACACCTCTTATAATTAATATTGTAATTCCTCAAGATTGTTTAAATACTTGAATTCAACGTTATTATCAATTTCTGTCAGCGGTTTGATTGATTTTGTAACTTTACTTCCCTGAATTTCAAAGTCGCAACTGAGGTTTTGAGCGTCTATGTTCAGAACTTTTACTCCTCGCAAGGTTTCACCTGTGTTTAAAGAATCTGTATATCCATTTATTTCAGCTATGACTTTATTTCCGAGAAATCCTTTTATTTCTACAGTGTTTAAAGGTTTTTGCGTTGCCTGTTCTGATTCTTCAAGCCCGGGAAGAAGCGGAGGTTGCGGCAAACCGCTTTCTAATGACAAATCGGGGATGGTTGGCAAATTGTTTTCCGAGGCATTATAAGGCGTATATCTGCTTTCAGAGTATGAAAACGGATCATGTTTTCCTGATTGTCCTGATGCAATCCTGATTAAATCGGATTTATCAGTCGGTTTTATTTTTTTTCCTGATTTTTTTAAATCTTTTTCAGGAAATTCATCACTTTTTATTTTTTCTTCTGTAATTTTTTCTTTAATTTCAGTTTTAACAATCTTAACAGGTTTTTTTACAGCTATTTTTACCGGCTCAGGCTGTTTAGCAGAAAAATTATTCTGTTTATTCGCATAATAAAAGTAGCTTGTGGCAAACATAGCCAATACAACTATTATTATTAATATTTTCTTTAATTTTTCCTGATTTTGCATTTTACATATCCTGTTTTTAGCTTTTTAATTTCTTTTATTCAGGGGATTTAACGGATTTAGTTTTAACTTGTTGTTCGTCAGGGTTTTCGTTTAACTTCTTTTTCTTTTCATTAACTGCGGATTTATAAATACTTCCTTTTATTATCAGTTCTACTCTTGGATTTAAGCGACTTTTATCATCGCTAAATACTTCTGTGTGTATTCCTTCAATATAAATTTTTCTCTGATAGTTCTCCAAGAATGATATAAAGTCTATTACTTCGCTATAATACGCAATGGTATTAATTTCAAAGGTTTTTTCCATTATAGAAATCAAAGGTTTTTCTTCTTCATTTTTTTGTTTTTTAGAATTTCTTGTTTTCTTTTTAACGCTCTGTTTTAAAGGATTATTTATATCAATTTCTTTTTCTGACTGAGAAGTAACTTTAGTTATTTTATTTACGGATTCATTTGCAAAAAGTTCCAGGTCAACTAATAAAATTTCGTCTTTAAATTCAGAAGGGAACTCAATTTCATAATCAGCAAGTTCTGTATTTAATTTATTCAGGGCATTTAAAAGCTTCTTATTTTTTCTAAGCCCTTCCACATTATTTTGCAGCTCTTCTATAGCCATATTTTCAGATTTGATTTGTTTTTCAAGTTTAAAATATTCTTTAACCCCAGGAATAGTAAATTGAACGATGAAAAACGCCGTTAAAAATACCGGTATTAAACCCAAAAATATTATTTTTTTTAAACTGTTCATACGGCTGGTTCCTGTTTTTTATCTTGTTTTTCGACTTTATTTTTTTCTAATTCAGATTCTTTAGGAACCTGAACATCAAATTGATTTTGTATGATATTTATTTCAGCAGGGGTTTTAACGCTTGCTTCTATTTCAAATTCATACATTCCGGTTTCTTTTTTATACTCGATTTTTTTAATTTCAGAATTATAAAGAAATGAATTTTTATCTTCATTTATATTAAAAATAAGCAACGAAACGGATGTTAAAGGTTTAATTTCCGATTTCTGCCATCCTTTCACCGGCACAGCTCCTGAAATCTTTAATTTGTTTAATGATTTTGAGCCATTGGCGGTTATTATTTTGTTGATATCAAAAATTATTATATTGCCCGGAATTTTACTTGCGATATCTTTTAACACTAAACTCCAGGGAATATATGTACTGTTAATTTGTTTTTTAATCAGCATTTTATAATTAGCAATTTCCATTTGATCCTGAAGATTTTTTCTATACATTTGCAATTTTGTTTGTTCATCCAAAAGTTCATTATGTTGCGTCTGCAATTTTTCAAGTTTAACTTTTTGTTTTCCCGACAAATTATTTGTAATAAACCAGATGCCGAAACTACTTGTGAAAACAATAAAAATTGCCACAAGAAAAACCAAAATAATAATTCTGGTAGCCGCATCCAGATCGTCTTTCCGGATAACGGTTTTATTATATTCAGGAGCCCTGTTAAGGTCGCCTATAAGGTTTATATTAATCGTTTTCAAGTCTAAAATCCTTTTAACGCTAAACCAATACTTGTTGAAAATAACGGGATATTTATCGGATACAATAAATTTTCCTGATTTTGCAATTCTTCTGACAGGTTTATAAACGGATTAAACACGCAGGTTTGAATTTTTAGCTTGTTTTGAATATATTTATCAATATTTTGAACGCAAACACCGCTTCCACCAAGTATAATTCTTTCTATTTCAACGGGTTCGGTTTTGCTTGAGTTAAAAAATTCGATTGTTTTCTGGATTTCTGCGGTAATATTGGAATAAATATTTTTTGCGGCATTGGAAGCTTTGCTTAAATCAGGGTTTTCACTTATTTCTGAGCCCGGGATCATTAGCGCAACTTCCGGCAGAAATTCTAAAATTTCTTCTTTCTTTTTATTTACGCTATTTGTTATGCTTTCCATAATATTTTTTTTGCCGGCGCGGAGATTATGGGAAAAAACCGGCATGCCGTTTTGAATTACGTTAATATCGGTATAATCATAGTCTATCAAAACTGAAATATATGTTTTTTCAGGATCATTAATGATTTCAGCGTTAGCAAGCGCTGTAATCATTGCAAATGCTGAAATATCCACTGCGCTGACAGACAGTCCGGCGTTGTAAATTGCGTCAAGATAACTTCTTACAATCGTTTTTGATATAGCGCAAAGAATAACATCGACTTTTTTGCCGGATTCATCTTCTCTCCGTGTATTTTCAAGCACATGAAAATCAACGTTCAATTCCTTCATTGTTAATGGCAGGTGTTTAGACGCTTCCTGCGGCGCAATTGTCTTTAATTCCTCTTTAGGCAGGTCAGGCAATGTTATTCTTTTAATAAAAACGCTGCTGCTTGGCATTGAAATTATTGTATTTTTTGTATCAGGCTTGTATTCGTTAATTATCGATTTTAAAGTTTCGGTTAATTCTTCAAAATTTTCAATCTGATCGTTTTGAATTATTTGTTTTAAAAAAGGCTTATATATATAATTTTCAATAAACTTTTTTTTATTTTTTTCTTTGAAAAAAACCATTGTTATGCCTTCAGATGAAATTTCCAGCCCAATGCGTTTTTCGGAAGATTTTTTAAACAGATTAATCATTCTCTATCTCTTACCCATCTTGATTTTTTTAAATCTAACTTTTATATTCAAATAAAAACAAAAATAATTATTTTAATAATACACTTTTTTAAAAAAAAATATAAGTATCTGAAAACAAAAACCCAAATTTCGATTTTAAGAAACTGTTGTTTTTTCTTATTATAACTGGAATTTATGCATTTAAAGACAAGTTTACATTTTGAAATACTCGAAATGAATTTATTGTAATCAGAAATACCATGCTCATTTTAAAAAGTTTTTAATAATTTGTAGAAGTTGATTTTATTTTTCAAGAATGGCTATAAGTGAGTCGCATTGCTCAATTTCTGCAAGTTTTTTTTCGTATTGAATCTGAAGCTCCTCACTATCAAGAAAATCCCACTCAATATGACCAGCCGGTTTCCCTTTTGCTAACCAATGCAGATGATTCGCCAGAGTATATCGCTGATATTGTCTTATAGAATCAATTTTAAAACTTGTTTTTTCTAATAAAGTCCTTAAATTAGCCTGATTAAACAAATATAAATGGCAACTCCAGTAAGTAAAATCTGAAAACGGTTTACAGTCATATAAATGCAAAAGAACATCATTTGAAGAAGGAACTTCTATAATTATTTTGCCTTCTTCCGCTAATTTGGGATAAAGCCGGTTTAAAACCTGTAAAGGGTCTTTTATATGCTCAAATACATGAAATAAAGTTATTATATCAAGACTTTCATCAGGAATTTCTTCTATGCCGGAATATACATGAAAATCGTTTTTTAAAGCGGTTTGACAATTTTTATTAGGTTCAAGCGCATATAATTCTGCGGCAATATTGGCTTCCTTGATTTTTTTTAATAAAGAGCCTTTTCCACAGCCAAAATCAAGGATGCGTTTATTGATGAATAAGTTGTTGTGAAGATTAAATCTTTTTTCAGTGTCGGTTTTATCTGTAACATTAACAATATTGCCTAAATTAACGGATTTTCCCATTCCTCCCTGTTCATAAAAACTTTCATTTATATGATCTTTTTTATCCAGGAAAACAAGTCCGCAATTATTACATTTTAAAACGTTTAAATCAGTTCTATCTCTTACCCTGTCTTTTATTAAAGAAAGAGAAGAATTACAGCATAAATAACAACTCATTTATAATTGTTCACAAATTTCTTATACTTATAAAAAATATAATATAATTAACTTTTATTATTGTAAAAAAAATTAAGCAAATTCATTAATTTAGCTTAGAAAAACAGATTGAAGCGCGCAAATTTAATATAATTACACCACGCAATTAAATTAAAAAGGCGCTAAATTAGATATATGTATTTAAGTCGGGGGGTAAAATTTACATGAATAAAGTTGTAAAAGTCGGTAATGCATTAATTGGCAGGAATCAACCTTGTTTTATTATTGCTGAAATAGGGATTAACCATAACGGATGCGTTAATGTAGCAAAAAAATTAATAGATTTAGCTGTTTCATCAGGATGCAATGCGGTAAAATTCCAAAAAAGGACTGTTGATATTGTATATTCACAGGAAGAACTTGCTCTGCCAAGACCTAACCCGTTTGGAGAAACTAACGGCGATCTTAAACGAGGCTTGGAATTAAAACTTGAAGATTACGAAGAAATTGATGATTACTGTAAAAAAAGAGGAATAATGTGGTTTTCTTCTTGCTGGGATAAAAATTCTGTTGATTTTATGGAATATTTTGAGCCTCCTTGTTATAAAATAGCTTCCGCAACCCTTACAGATGATGATTTACTGGCTTATACAGTTTCAAAAAATCGCCCTGTATTAATATCAACAGGAATGAGCACGTTGGAAGAAATTGATCATGCCCTTAGTATTACGGGAACAAATAATGTTATTTTGTATCACTGCACTTCCACTTATCCTACAGATGCAGAGGAAGCCAATTTAAACGCAATTCACGAACTTGATAAAAGATATGATTGCCCAATCGGATACAGCGGGCATGAAAGAGGAATAAGCCCGTCTATTATAGCGGCGGCTATTGGAGCGGTATCTGTTGAAAGGCATATAACTCTTGACAGAACAATGTGGGGAAGCGATCATGCCGCCAGCCTTGAGCCTTCAGGATTGTTTAAAATGGTTCGAGATATTCGCTCCATTCCCAAGCTTCTTGGAAATGGCGAAAAAGTTGTTTACCAGAGCGAAAAACCGATTATCAAAAAACTTAGAAAAGTTTTTAGTTCCGCAAGTAAGGTTTAATGCGATAACTTATACCAAGTTGCAATCAATGTAGTATTAAATCTCCCTCCTTCTACCCCTCCCCAAGGGGGGGGTAGAAGAGTTGACAAGGGTTTTGCCGGCTACGCCGGCAAAACCCTTGTCAAAAAATAATACTCTTTTGATTGCAACTTGGTATTAGATCACGAAAATTGACATGCCGAACTTGTTTCGGCATCTATTCGGCATGGAGTTTATACCCCAATGCCAATACTGCTTCGGGCGAAGTTAGCTCGTTAAACCTATCTTCAGTTATATATCCATTTTTTATCAAATAATTTTTTATATTTAAATCTGAATGTTCAATTTCTTTAATTATTTTAGAAATTTTATTATAGCCAAGCTCCGGCAAAAGAGCGGTTAATGTGGCATAACTGGATTCTACCTGCTGCTTTAACGCTTTTTTATTAGGCTTTATCCCGTCAATACAATATTCTCTAAGAGTTTTATTTGTATTTATTAATAGCTCAAGGGATTCCAGAAAAGAAAATGCCAATAAAGGTATATTATGATTAAGTTCAAACTGTCCTCCGGCTACGCATTGATCTATTATTAAGTCATTTCCGAGAACTTTTATGCCTACCTGCGCCGATAGCTCAGGAATTACAGGATTAATTTTCCCGGGCATAATTGATGAACCCACCTGAACAGCAGGAAGGATTATTTCTGCCAGACCCGCTTTAGGTCCTGAGTTCATTAATCTTAGATCATTTGAAATTTTTATAAGATTTGTTGCGTGAGCTTTTAATATACCGCTAACTTCACTGAACACATCAAGGTTTTGAGTGTTTTCAACCAGATTTTCCGCTCTGGAAAGACCAATTCCCGTTAAGTCCTGAAGCTTGTCAATTACGCTGAAAATAAATTTTTTAGGAGCAGACAAACCTGTTCCAATAGCAGTCCCGCCAATATTCACTACTCTAAGACGTTCTTCACACTTGTAAATTCTCCACCGATCTCTGGATATTGCTTCTGCATAAGCTGAAAATTCTTTTCCCAGCGTTATTAATACCGCATCCATAAGCTGTGTTCTGCCAACTTTTACTATATCGGCAAATTCTTTTTCTTTTTCCTGAAAACTCTCCTGAAGAGCTGTTACTTCTTTTTCAAGTTTTCTTAAAAGAAATATTGACGCGGTTTTTAATGCTGTTGGATATACGTCATTTGTTGACTGAAAAAGGTTTATCTCTTCTATTGGGTCGATAAATTTATATTCGCCTTTGTTTTTGCCATAAATTTCAAGCGCTCTGTTAGCGATAACTTCGTTAACATTCATGTTGAGAGAAGTTCCCGCGCCTCCCTGAAAGGGATCAACGATTATTTCTTCGTTAAATTTGCCTTCTGAAAACTCTTCACAAGCTTTTATAATGGCATTTGCTTTTTCCTTTTCCCAAATCGCAAGATCCTTTATCGAAAGCGAGCAGGCAAGCTTTAAAAGCCCGAATGCTTTTATAAATTCCTGATTTATTTTATATCCTGAAATATTAAAATTTTTTTTTGCCCGATAGGTGTGAATACCCCAGTAAGCGTTTTTTGGAATTTCAACTTCGCCAAGAAAATCCGTTTCTTTTCTGTAAGACATTTTTTATTCCCTTAATTTTATAAGTATCAATCTGAATTAATTATAGCAATCATTTAAAGAAATCGATAAATTTAAAAGGAGGTTACTGTAAAGTCTTAAATTGCGGGCGCTTCTAAAAACTCAAAAAATTCAATTAAGCAATTTTTTAAACAAGATTGTTTTTATAATAATACAAATATATGGGATTAGAGAAAAATATTAGGAAAAGGGGATTTAAAGATGTCAGAATTTTGTAATGTTAGCAACATGAAAACAGGTATGGAAACTTACAAAAACATACCTAATGCAATTAATGGAACTATCAGAAATGAAGTTGCTTTAGCAAGAGCAACCGGTGAATGTGAAGCGCCAACAAGAGAATTAGCTTCCGAAAACGCAAAAAATCAAAGCGTCTTCAGTCAAACTACTGATGGCAGGCTTAAGTTTACAGATCATGCAACCAGTCAAAGACAATGCGATATTTTAGCGGACAAATACGGTTATATGGATCCACAGGTTGATTCAAACGGCGCATGTACAGTTAAAGAACCTTCTTTAACTGATAAAGCCATAAATTTTGTATCAGGTTTATTTAATTAAATAAAAAATTGTTTTTATAAAGCTTTAATTAGCGGGTGTCTTGCCTTCGGCAAAACACCCGCTATGACCTTTTAATGACTTTTATTATAAAATTTTATAAAATTTTCAACTGATCTGTCATAAGTTTTTTCATCCTCTAAAGGAAAGAAACATCCGGGAATTTCTCCTCTTTTTCGGTGAAAAGTTACACAATCACAGCATATTCCTCTTTTTGAGCAGGAATATGAACATGCGCAGTCATTAAGATTTTTTTCTTTTTTACATTCCATAATAATTTCCCTTTAAATTTTCAAAAATATAATGTTTTAAGTTTTTGTAATATAAACACAAATTTATGACAATTTTTATTTTTAGCTACCTTGTTTATTTAGTGAATAATTATAAATTAAAAAAGTAAAAATTTTTATTAATTAAAGAGAGAGATTAAAAATATGATGGAAATTTCAAAAGGGTTTGTAAATAATTTTGATAAAAAAGCGCAAAATAAACCGTCTTTTAAAGGCTTAACAGTTGAAACAAGAAATGACGGAACAAAACACCATTCATTTTATAGCCCGGGCTCTGATAAAATTCAACTGGAAATTTTGCCTCTTATAAGAGATGACAAAGGAAATTATAAAGTTGCTGAAGGAGCTGAAAAAGAAACGATTTCCCCGAAAAACACAACGGAATTTCTTAAAAAATGGGAACCTAAAGATAAAAGCTCAATTTTAAATATATCAAGCCCGGGCATAATTCCTGCATACAGGTTTAAAGACGGAGAAAAGATTATTCTTGACGAAGTAAGACGAGTCAAAATCAACGGGGAAGACTATAACCTCGGATGGGACCCGCAAAGACCCGATCTTAAAAAAGCCCGTACAATAATGCATATCATGCCTGATATGCAAAAAGCCGACGGACCTGACAGAAGAAACCATTTCAATATGTTCGGAGGAACTATTAATGATGTTATAGGCAAGCTTGATTATTTCAATAAATTAGGCGCAACAAGAATTTTAAGCGCGCCTGTTTTTAATAACGGACCTAAAAACAGCAACGGTTACTGGACAAAAAATCCGTATCAGGTTGATCCGATAAGAGGCAGTTTTTCTGATTTTAATAAACTCCAAACCGAGCTTTATAAAAAAGGAATGGGCTTTATTGCCGATGGCGCTTTTATAAATGAAAGCTGGGAAGGCGTTCATGTTAAAGACATAATGAAATACGGAAAAGAATCTCCGTTTTTGCGCTGGTTTGAAGTTTCTGATCCAAATAAACCTTTATGCCCTCCTTTATTGCCGGATATGAACAATAAAAAAGCTCTTCAAAATCTTGGAATTAAACTGATAAACGCTCCATATAAACTGGAATATCATAAAGACGCTTTAAAACCCGCTGAAATACTTGAAAATAGTGATTTTGACAGAAATCAACCAACAAAAATCCAGCTTTTTGATAAACGTTTTCTAAGTCCTGAAAAACAAAAAGAAAACAAAGTAACAGATGTTTATGATATTAAAGAACTTGATAATCCTAATGAAGTTAAGAGTTTTGACGATTCAGTCCAGCTTGCTTCTTTTGAAGTAGAAGCTGATAAGATTAAAAAAGCGTTAGACAAGCCATATATAGAAAAAACAGGTCTTAATCCCGAAAAATTCCTTATGAATACAGACATGGGAAGAAATTTTAAATTGACCTACACGGGCGAAGGAAGCAATATTGCCCTCTGGGACGGTCAGAATGATATCGCTAAATTAAGATTTTTCGTTACTCCGTCAGAAGAACTGGAATTACATCCTGATGAGGTAACAAACATCAAAAAAGCGTCAGCGCAGGTTCAGGATAATCTTGTTCAGGTAGGAGAATTCTGGACAGGGCAGACAGAAAAAACCCTTTCTGAGCATACGGCAAATGTTCTGTCTGAAAAACTAAGCGCTATAGGTAAAAATTCCGGCAAATCCAAAGTAGAACGTTTTGAGCAGGCTATAAAAGAATTAGCGGGAACAGAACTTCCGAAAGAAAGCATTGACCTTATAAATAAAGAACAAATAGACAATATTTTAAACAGCAAGTATGATCCTGAAACAAAGTCCTATACAGGAAGTTATAATATGCAAATAGCTCCTCTGCCAAAAAATATAACAGAAGGCTTAATGAGCTATCCTCTGGAAACAATAGATTTCCCTGATGAAATTTGTTCAGTCCTCGCAGGACCTCATGTAAAAAAACTTGCTTCTAATTATGATCTTGTCGGGGTTTCAAGATATGATCTTATGAAAAAACCTGAATACAAGACAGATTACAGTGAAACCTACAAAGACATGGACGACGTTTATCAATATAAATTAACGCCTTTTGTAAAGAAAATCATTAATTCCAGCGAAGTCCTTAAAGCTAAAATGCCTATTGATGAAAAAGGAGATTTTGCAACTGATGAAGGCAAGGAAATTTTTAGAGTTGTAGCGGACGATATAGTTAAATTCGCTGTTGTAAAAGCATTTGCGAACACTTCTCCTACAGAAGAAAGCCTTAATAGCGATAAACCTAAAGGACTTGAGTTTAACAGGGAAGAACTTGCTGTAAATTCTTTTGCAAACTGGAAAAACAGAAGACAGGCAAGTCATGAAGCTGAAGCCGGAAGCATTATTGATTCAATAAACAACGGCTTACAGCAGAATATAAAAGCGGAAGATGAGAAAAAGCTGACAACATATCTTGAAAAAAGGGTAAAAGGACTTAATGGAGATGCTTTAAAAGTTTCCAAACTTATTATGAATAAAACGGAATCCGGCTTGGAATGGAGAATTGACGCCGCAAGAGATGCCGCAAATATGCAGAAAATAATGACTTCCGGCGATTCCCAAAACACAAGAACATCAAACTTCTTCCATGAAAGCTGGGATCAGGTTATCGGCTTATGGGACAGATTTATTAAAGGCGTTAAAAAAGAAAATCCAAAATATTACGCAATAGCGGAATCCTCTAATCTTCATAAAGTTTATCCGGGTGATCCTGTTAATAAATTTTTGAAAAAAACCAAAGGAATTGATGTTCCGGTAGGAAATTATCCAAACATGGGCTCTGTGGAAAGAAAATTTATTGAACAAACAAAATTTACCACTCCAACAAATTATACATACATGTTTTCTACCTTGCCTAATATAGTTCATGCGGCAATGGATGCTCAATATACTGAAAAATGCGAAGATTTATTCAGTTTTTTAAATAAGAAATTATTGTATGGCTGGGAACCTAATAAAGTTGGAGAAAGCCCCGGATTTCTCCGAAGCGCGCCTGCTGACAGCATTCTATATTCTCATATAGGAGTGGATAATCATGATACCTCCAGGGCTCTTCATGGACTTTCTTTGGATATTAATGAATACAGCGGAAATATTAAAATAACCGACGAAAAATTACAAAGATGGAACGGTTATAAAATAGGAAAAGAGCTTAATAAATATAATGAGCTTGATAAAATAGTAAATCCAAAAGCAACTCTTTCAAATATTTTCAATATTTTTGATAAAGCCTGGGGAACATCTAAAGACGATAGAAACTGGTGGTACAAATCAAATGACGAAGATGCCAGATGGAAATTTGTAATAGACAATTGGCAGGAGCCTTGGGTCGAATCTAAAGATTTAATCGCAAATGTTAATTTAACTGAAAAATTTAAACAAGAAAAGAAAATTGCTCAAAAAGAATTTGAAAATAATAAAGATAAAATTGGACCTGCAAAACTAAATTATGCTGAGATGAAAAAAACTGTTATTCCTTCTATTGTTATGGCTGATACCTTGATAAAAGTATATAAAGATTCTGTAGGGGATAAAGAGCTGAAAATTCCAGAAGAAAAAAGACAAAAACTCGATGAAACAATACAAAAAGCTATAGATAATATTACCGCAGGAAGCTTTAAGGGCAAGGAATATAGAGAGCTGCCAATCCACTTTGCAAAAAGGGCAATAAATCATAATTGGAAAGATATTGTTGCTGAAGCTAAATACCTTGATCCATCAGCTGTAGAAATTTTGGACACTAAAATAAAAGGCGAAAAAACCATAGGCGATAAACTCGGTGATAAGGTCTATGCAAACTTTGTTCAGCCTGGACTGGAAAAAGTAAAGGCTATTGAGTTATACAAAGTAATTCTGCCCGGATGTCCAACTGTTTATAATGGAGAAGATACCGCAGAAACAGGCTTTGAGTCTAACGGGAAGAATGTATATCTTTACAATAGAAACCGTCTGCATCATGAATGGCTCAAAGAAAGCCCTATAATAGCAAATTTTAATAATCAACTTAAAGATATACTTAATTTAAGAAAAAATAAAGACCTTTCACCGCTTGTAAACGGTCAGATAATTGTTTTACCGCAACTAAAACATTTTATTGAAGAAAAAATTACTGATGAAAAAGATAAAACTAAAATTGAGAAAAAACTTGTTAATAATTCTAAACTTTATGCTCTTTACAGATATAATAAAGAAACAGACGTTATTGCCGTTTTAAACATCGCTGGATTTAACAATACACGAGAAAGCAGTAAAATTGAACCGCAAACAATTCCTTATATCGACACTTCCAGAAACGGCGATTTTGGAATTACCGGCGGATTGGATAAAGGCGCCGTGTTTGTGAACGCTTTAGATAAAAAAGATGAATATATAGTCAAAGAAGAAGGAAAGCTTTATAAACAAGGCAAAGATCAGTCAATTGTAATTGATCAGCCTGCTCTTATTCTTTATAGAAAGTAATACGAGTCTTATTATTGTTATACTAAAATTAGCTGGCGTTTCGGCAAAGCCGAAACGCCAGCTAAACCCTTACTCAGCTTGCGCCGCCCTGCGGGCGAAGCAGGCTGTAAATATCCAAATTAACAAAAATTTAGGAATATTCGCCTTGTAAATCATCGCAAGTTTCTTTGCCCATAAGAACATTGCAAATAGGATCGCCAGCAAGTACCCACGGGAAAACAGCTTCCATAGAATCAACGATAAAATCAACAAAAACGGGTCCTTCTGTTTCAATCGCTTTTATTATTGTTGAATCAAGCTCTTCTTCCGTTGCAACTCTCATTCCTGTTGCTCCATAAGCCTCTGCAAGTTTTACATAGTCAGGACCGGTCATTAAAGTGTGTGAATACCTTTTATCAAAAAGTCTTTCCTGCCATTGTCTTACCATGCCAAGATAACCGTTATTAATGATAAATACTTTTACAGGAATGTTATAATGTATACAGGTTGCCAATTCCTGAATATTCATCTGGATACTTCCATCTCCTGCAATATTTATAACAAGTTTATCAGGGTTTGCGACTTGCGCGCCAATTGCAGAAGGAAAACCAAATCCCATTGTGCCTAATCCGCCTGATGTTACAAACCTTCTGGGTTTGTCAAACTTGTATAAAAGCCCTGTCCACATTTGATGCTGACCAACTTCCGTACAAATGACAGGGTCTTTGCTTTTTGTTAATTCATAAATTCGCTGTATAACGTTTGCAGGGTTAAGTTTTTCTGTTTTTGCGCTGACTTTAACCCTTTTTTGTTTCCACTCGCTGATTTTTTCCAGCCATTCCTTTTTTTTATCAGCGGTTTTATTGATTTCTTCAGGATTAATAATATTTAACATATCAGACAAAATTCTTTTTGCGTCCCCGACAATTGGGATATCAACCGGTACGCTTTTGCTGATTGAGCATGGATCAATGTCTATATGAATAATTTTAGCGTCAGAGCAAAATTTGCTTAATTTTCCTGTTACTCTGTCGCTAAAACGAGTTCCAATAGCAAACAGGGTATCGCAATTTGCCATTGCTAAATTTGCCCGGTAGTTTCCATGCATTCCGACGAGTCCAAGAGAAAGCTCATCGGTTCCGGGGAAGCCTCCTGTGCCCATAAGTGTATTAGCAACAGGAATATTAAGGATTTTTGCAAGTTTTAAGAGTTCTTCATGGGCTTCTGCCGCAATTACTCCTCCACCGCATAGAATTACCGGTCTTTCAGCTTTATTCAACAGGTTTAAAGATTTTGCCACCTGTAGGGGATGACCGTTATAATTCGGATTATAGCCTGGCAGCTTGACTTTTTCCGGATAAATATATTCGGCTTTATCTGTAAGAATATCTTTAGGCATATCTACCACAACCGGTCCGGGTTTTCCGGTTGTTGCAATATGAAAAGCCTCTTTTATTATAGTTGGAAGGTCTTTTGTGTTTTTTACAAGATAATTATGCTTGCAGCATGATCGTGTTATTCCTACAATATCAGCTTCCTGAAAAGCATCATTGCCTATCAGGCTTGAAGCAACCTGTCCCGTGAACACTACCAGTGGATATCCGTCATAATAAGCGTTGGCGATTCCGGTAATAGCGTTACATGCGCCAGGACCCGAAGTTACAAGAGCTACTCCTGGCTTTCCTGTTGTTCTGGCATAGCCTTCTGCGGCATGGATTGCGCCTTGTTCGTGTCTTACGAGATAATGTTTAATTTCTTCACAACCGTATAATTGATCATATATATGCAGAATTACACCGCCAGGATAGCCGAATATATCTTTTACGCCTTCTTCTTTGAGGCATTCAATAAATATTTCAGCTCCGGTTAAGGTTCTTACTTCTTTTCTGCTCTCTTTTGTTGTTGATTCACTCATTTTTGACATTTTTTATCACCCAATAACATATTTTTTCTTATTTTGTATTGTTTTAAAGATTTATTATAAGTTTATAGTTTACACTAAACGCCTAAAATAATCAGCCATTTAAGCTTTTACAAAAATGATTTTTTATTTTTTGACCGGAATAAACTATAGGTTATTTGGTTCAATGTGGATTGTTGTGAAATAATAATATTATTAAGTTACAGCGCAGCATGTAATCCAAAAACGAGGCGCTGTCATTGCGAGGCGTTATAATGCCTCTAAAATACTTTAATATAACTAACGAAGCAATCTTCCAGCAAGCTATAAAAGCAATAAAAAATTTAATTTCGTTTAAAATTTTTATACATTTTTTTTATTGATGAATTTTATACCAATCTTAAAAAGAAATCGTTAAATAAAAAAGCTGTTTTTGTAAAGTCTTAATTAGCTGGCGTTTTGCCTTCGGCAAAACGCCAGCTATACCCTTACTCAGCCCGTGCCGCCCGTAGGGCGGCACGGGCTGTAGGTATTATCTTTTTAACCAATTAACGAAAACTTATTTAACTTGAATTGCTAAATAAATAATTTTATATTTGGCGTAGCGGCTGGCTTCGCCAGCCGCTACGCCGTTTTAAGGGCATGCGGCTCGCAGGCTTTGCCTGCGAGC
>JAKLDH010000090.1 GCA_022703625.1 Cyanobacteriota bacterium
GAATTTCGGATTTTTTCTTAAAACGTTAGGGGCGGTATGGCGAAGCAGGAGTGATGAAGTTGGGAAAATCCGGCTTTGCCGGTTTTCCTAAATTCAAACTCATTTTAGTATACATTGATTGCAACTTCAGACTGTGTGAAAATTACTTATAATATTTTTTAGATAATTTGAAAATTAACTGCTGAACCCCGCTAAAAATGTCATACTGAACTTGTTTGCGAAATGCGAACAGCGCCGACTGCTTCGCAACAGCATCTTTCCAGCATCCAATACAATGCTTACCGTTTCTTCATTTTCTTTTCTTTTTTGTAAAAAAGTAAAGAAAACGAAGCAAAAGAAAAGAAAAACAAAACCCCAAGGGGACAAGATTGTCAGGGGCAAGCCCCCGAACCCCCTCGTATTTAAATGCTCACTTTTTGCTTTTGTCTTTTTATTTAACTCGAATTGCTAAATAAATAATTTTATATTTGGCGTAGCGGCTGGCGAAGCCAGCCGCTACGCCGTTTTAAGGGCATGCGGCTCGCAGGCTTTGCCTGCGAGCCGCATAAAAAATTAAAATAAAATTTCAATCTATTTCAGCGTTTCGACTAATTAGCAATTCGAGTTATTTAGGTTTTATTTCTCACACAGTCTGACTTGGTATTAGAATAAGGATTTACAAAAATCATCTTGTTCATTTGCCGATTTCTTTCAATGGTTGGTATGCCACAAGATGTTTCGCTTTGCTCAACAAGACTTCTATCATTAAACCATCGAATGTTGAAGGGCTATACTGCTTTTATCAGGCTTTAAATAAATATATTTAGCGTCAAATATGCCTTCCAACTGTTTTATTTCGTCAAGAATTTCATCCCATATATGTTCATCAGTAGTAATAATCATTGTTGATTCACCACCAATAATTTCCGCTTTTCTTGAAACCATCATCATTCTGATATTTATATTATTATTTCCCAGAATTGCGGAAACCCTTGCAATCATTCCGGGTTTATCCTGATGAGGAGTAATTAATATATGCTCGGCGATTTCAAGGCTTGTGGCAAATTCATCTATTTTAACAATTCTTGGTGTTTTTTCAGCGATCATTGCGCCGCTTACAGTATGAACCCCTGAATCAGTCGTCATTTTTAGTGTTATAAGTCCTGCATAAGTACATGCTTTCTCTGATTTTGATTCTATAACTTCAAATCCCTGCTGTTTAGAAATTATCGGCGTATTTACATAATTCACGTTTTCAAGATTATGGCTAAGAACCCCTTTTAACACCGCAACTTTAAGTGGAGCCGTATCATATTGAGCAAGGTCGCCTTTTGTTGTTATTTCAATCTGTTTTATACCGCCTTCGCTTATTTGTCTAACAAGAAGACCGATATTTTCCGCAAGATTCATATATTCTTTGACAGGCTCAAGTAAATCAGCTCTGAGGTAAGGTATATTTACCGCGCTTCTTGCTGATTTCCCTGACAAAACATCTCTTATTTGTTCTGCCACGTCAACAGCAACTTTTAATTGAGCTTCTTCGGTGCTTGCTCCTAAATGCGGGGTCATTACAATATTTCCTTTAACTGATAATAAAGGATTTTGAGGGTCAACAGGTTCTTTTTCAAAAACATCTAATGCGGCGGCGGCAACATGTCCTGAATCTATTGCTTCTTTTAACGCTTCTTCGTCTACAATACCGCCTCTTGCGCAGTTAACGAGCATTACGCCTTTTTTCATTTTGCTTAAAGTGTTTTTATTTATAAGATAAGCTGTTTCTCTTGTTTTTGGGGTATGAATTGTAATAAAATCACTTGCTTCCCAAATTTCATCAAGGTTTTTAACAAGAACAGCGCCTAATTCCTCTACTTTATCCTGAGTTACATAAGGATCATAGACTAATACTTTCATTCCCATTGCAACTGCGGTCTTTACAACCCTTGAACCTATTTTGCCAAGACCAATAGACCCTAAAGTTTTATTACAAACTTCTATTCCGGTAAATTTTGATCTTTCCCATTTGCCTTCTTTTATTGAAACGTCTGCTTTTGGAATATTTCTTGCCATAGATAACATTAAAGCGATCGTATGTTCTGCCGCCGCTGCTGTATTTCCTTCAGGAGAATTTACAACTATTACACCTTTGTTTGTGGCGGCTTCAAGATTAATATTATCAACTCCTACTCCTGCTCTGCCTACGATTTTCATTTTTTTTGCGGCTTCAAGTATTTTGGGAGTTATTATTGTCTGACTTCTTACCATTAAAGCGTCGTATTCGCCGATAATTTCACAAAGCTGATCTTCAAGAAGCGTTTCTTTAAACACTACTTCCGCAACTTCTGAAAGAATATCTCCTGCAATTTCATTAATTTTGTCGGTAATTAAAACTTTAGGTTTCATAAATTTTCCTCCCTTTATAATTATAATAAAAATCATTAATCTGTTTACATTTAACGAGTTTTCCTCATTATTCCGCAAGCAGTTCCTGTTAGTTAATTTTGTCGTTTAGTATATCACCTTTAAAATATCATTAAATAAATATAAAAAAAAGAGTACTGCTCAAGTTGTATGGTATATTAACCTATTGCTCTATTAACTTGAATTGCTAAATAAATAATTTTATATTTGGCGTAGCGGCTGGCTTCGCCAGCCGCTACGCCGTTTTAAGGGCATGCGGCTCGCAGGCAAAGCCTGCGAGCCGCATAAAAAATTAAAATAAAATTTCAATCTATTTCAGCGTTTCGACTAATTAGCAATTCGAGTTATTAAGTTAATTTTATGGAATTTATGACCGATAATATTTTTTATGTAATTTTTTAATTAACGCTGAAATCGTCACCCTGAACTTGTTTCAGGGTCTTTCCAGCTTGCAATAGAATGCTTGCCGTTTCTTCATTTTCTTTTCTTTTTGAACGCAAAAAGAAAAGAAAACGAAGCAAAAGAAAAGAAAAACTGAACCCCAAAGGGGACAAGACTGTCAGGGGAGAACCCCTGAAACCCCCTCGTATTCAAATGTTCACTTTTTGTTTTTTCTGGGCTTTTTACATAAAAAATATTATCGGTCTATATATTATTTTCTATCCTACAAAATTAACTTAACACTAACCTAAACTAAGACCACAGCATAAATTAAGGGATTGTCCGGTAATTCCGCAGGCGGAATCGGAAATTAAATATTTAACAAGCTCCGCTATTTCATTTGGCTCAATCCAGCGTTTTTGAGGCACCATTTCCAATTGCTCTTCTTCGTTTAAAACTCCCTCATCAAATACATTCTGCGATAACTCTGTTTTTACCCAGCCGGGATTGATTACATTTACCGTAATTCCATATTCAGCAAGCTCAAGAGCAAGCGATTTTGTTAAACCTATAAGCCCAGCCTTGCTTGCGGAATACAAAGAGGCGTTGGCTTCTCCTACAGCCCCGCTTATTGATCCGATATTTATAATTCTGCCCCATTTTTGTTTTTTCATCTCAGAAACCACAAATCCGCATAACTCAATTGGTACCTGTAAATTTACTTTTAATATCTTTTCAATATCAGCAGGTAAGGTCTTTTCAATTCCTGACCAGTGATATAAACCGGCATTATTTATTAAAACATCAACAGTTCCAATAAAATCCACAGCGGATTCATAAATCTTTTTTCCGGAATCTCTTTCAAGCATATCAACAGCAATAAAACCTGTCGGTTTAATTATTTCCGAAGATTCTATAAGCTTTTCAAGGTTTTTGCCGGCAATAACAACATCATGACCAGCCTCGCAAAGCTTTTTGGCAATACAAAAACCTATCCCTCTTGAGCCTCCGGTTATTAAAATTCTTTTTTTCATATTATTCGCCGATAAATATACTAAACGACAAAACTAATTAACATGAACTGCTTACGGAATAATGAGGAAAACTCGTTAAATGTAAACAGATTAATGATTTTTATTATATTATTAATCTTTGTTATTATCATATAAATTCATCATATCAGGCATCATCATGTTTGAAATCATTGTTTGAATATATTCGGGATTTACTTTGTTTTCTCCCTGCTGATTCTGCATCATCATAAGAAAAGGCAGCATGTTCATTGAGTTTTGACCGGATTGTCCCGTCATGCCGCCGGTTAACATGCTCATATTCATCATGTCAGGATTCATCATGCCGGAATATGGATTAACTCCGGCTTTTGAAAGCGTTTCATAAGCTTTTGCAATTTCTTCGGCGGAAGGTTTGGCATTCAAAGATTTATCAGGCGAAAAATCTTTGAATTCTTTAAATTCAGAGGGGTCTAATTTATCATTATTATTAACTCTGTCTATTAAATTCTGAAGTTTTCTTTGTTTAATGCTACCGTCCACATCGTCTGAATTTCCATTACTTTTATAATTATTGAGCAACTTGTTTTCAGAACCTGCTTCGGTATTATTTACAGCTGTCGGGTCAACTGCCAGCTTTTTTTTGCCCATTTCCGCATAAATCGCTAATTGCGAATCCGGCTCCAGAAACATTACTGTATTATAAGCTTCTTCTGCTGATTGTTTATCTCCGATCTGAACATAAGCCATGCCCATATAATAATATGCAATGGCATTTGACGGTTCCTGCTTGATAACATCCTGCATTACCTGCAATGTTTCAAGGAAATTACCATCTTTATAATAATTAATCCCTTTTAACAAAAGGGTTTTATTTTCTGCATAAGCTGATGCGGTTAACGAAACAAACAATATAAAGGAAATTATAAATTTTTTCATCTTTTAATTTTCTACTTTAAATTTTATATCTAAACAGACTATATAATACTATTTTAATGATAATCAGATATAAGACAATCCTCAATAATTTTTAAAAATACGGATAAAAGCTGAAAAAGACTTCCTGACAAGTAAAAAATTTTTTTTGAAAAAAATATAAAAACAAAAAATCAATTATTTAAAGTACATGTTTTTGTTTTTAAATACATAAAAAAGTTTAAACAAGTTTTAATTCAAATATTAAGCCTATCTTTAAATAAACAATCATACAGGCAGTATTCATATACATATATGAAATATGTTTGTTTAGGTATCTGAAAATATGCCATATAGTTATAATATACTACAGAGTTGTCTAATACCTTTAAAAACAATACAGAGTTAGAAAAATCAAATAAGGATAGGTGAGAAAGCTGAAAATACTGATTAAAGAAACCGCAAGAAAGAAAAAAGGCTGGAGTTTATACAGACTTGCAAAAGAACTTGGATTGCCGCAACAAACTGTTTACTCCTGGGCAAACGGCAGAACCCAACCTTCTTATGACAATATGGACAAGTTATGTGGAATTATTGGCTGTATGATAGGTGAACTTTTTGAGTCTGAACCTGCCGGAAAAAAATTGAACATCGCAGTTAACAGCGATTAATTAAAAAGTTGATTTAAAATTTTAGTTTAAAACCAGGAGTAACTTAGTTACATCTGGTTTTAAGTCTTTAAAGCTTATCTCTGGCATCTCTGCCGGTAGAAAGTCGTCTTCTTAAAAGACTTATTTTATCTTCATAATCATCAAGTTTTTGTATATCATCTCTTATCTGGTTTTGAGATTTGATACATCTTTCAATGTCATATTTTGTGCAAGCTTTCATTTCAATAAGAATATTTCCCAGTTTTTTGGCAGGGTCCCTGTTTTGTTCAGAGAGAGCTTCTTTAAGTTGTTGCAAAGTAATTACCCTGTTTTTTACCAAAATATTGCCGAGTTTTGTAAGTTGTTGATAATTAGATTTTTTTTCAAGAAAAGAAGAGCATAATTCAACCGGTGTATAGTCATTAATTCTTGTTTCACTTGTTATAAGCCCTGATTCTCTTAATGCGTTAGCGATTATTTCAGCAGCGTTAATTCCCAGCGGAATGAAAGTATCCATATTTATACCGGTGATTATTACGGCATCATTATAATTATCATTTTCATTATTATGCATAATTTTCTTTCTAAATAAAGCGGTAAAAATATATAATTAAAACTTTATCTGTTATTATTTTATCAAATTATGTAGTGCAATTTCAATATTTTCTTTGTTCACTAATGATTCTCCCACAAGAACGCCGGAAACTTTATTTTCTTTTAAAAACTTTACATCCGAAGCGGTTTTTATTCCTGATTCGCTAATAATAAACACATCATCAAGGTTTTTATCTTTTATTATATTAATTGTATTTTGTATATTAACTTCAAATGTATTTAAATTTCTGTTATTAATTCCAATAATTTTTGCTCCTGTTTTAAGGGCAATATCGAATTCTTTTTGGTCGTGAACTTCAAGCAGGACATCAAGACCCAGCTCTTTTGACAAATCAAAATAATCTTTAAGCTGTTTTTCTTCAAGCACAGAAGCAATTAGCAGGATGATATCCGCTTTTAGGCTTCTGGTTTGATAAATTTGAAATTCATCAATAATAAAATCTTTTCTTAATACAGGTAAATCAACGATTTCTTTAATTTCTGTTAAATATTGTATTTTGCCCTGAAAAAACTTTTCGTCTGTTAAAACCGAAATTGCCGCTGCTCCGGCTTTTTGATAGGCTTTTGCGATTTGAATATGGTTAAAATCTTGTCTTATGACTCCTTTAGAAGGAGATGCTTTTTTAACTTCCGCAATAACAGCGATTTTATCAAATTTTTTATACTCGTTTAAAATATTACAAAAACTTTTTAAAGCAGGAAGATTTTGTATTGAAATTTTAAGCTCTTCAATATTACAGCATTTTTTTTGAATTAAAACTTCCTGTTTTTTATTTTCAATAATTTTTTGTAAAATTGTCATGCTAATTCAATCCCGAATTTATAATTTGCTTTTAGGGCGCCTCTGAAAACATAGGAAGCAACTTGGCGTTAAAATATCTATAAGCTACTTTAAAAAGTCTAAAAGATATTTTCCGTATTCGCTTTTTTTATAGAGGTTTGCTATTGCAGAAAGCTTATTAGCGTCAATATATCCCATTTTATAGGCTATTTCTTCAGGGCATGCAACTTTGATTCCCTGATTTTTTTCAACCGCTTCAATAAACTGTCCTGCTTGCATAAGTGAATCATTCGTTCCGGTATCAAGCCATGCAAAGCCTCTTCCAAGAAGCTCAACGTTTAATTTTCCCTGTTCAAGATAAATTCTGTTAAGATCAGTAATTTCAAGCTCGCCTCTTGCGGAAGGCTTTAAATTTTTTGCGAAATTCACGACTTTATTATCGTAGAAATACAGTCCGGTAACGGCATAATAGGATTTTGGATTTTGCGGCTTTTCTTCGATGGAAAGAATTTTCATATTCTCGTCAAACTCAACCACTCCAAACCGGTTAGGGTCTTTAACTCTGTACGCAAAGACAGTTCCGCCATTTGGACAGGTTGCCGCTTTTTGCAGCTGTTCTGAAAAACCTTTGCCGTAAAAAATGTTATCTCCAAGAATTAAAGCGACATTATCCTTGCCAATAAAACTTTCTCCTATTATAAATGCCTGAGCAAGTCCATCGGGTGAGGGTTGTACCGCATAAGAAATATTTATTCCCAGCTCTTTGCCGTCTTGCAGTAAATTTTCAAATCTTGGCGTGTCTTCAGGCGTTGAAATTATGAGTATGTCTTTTATTCCCGCTAACATTAAGACTGATAGCGGATAATAGATCATAGGCTTGTCATATATAGGGAGTAATTGTTTTGATACGGCTTTTGTTACAGGATAAAGTCTTGTGCCGCTGCCTCCTGCTAAAATTATTCCTTTCATTTTATAATCCTTTCCGCAAAATTTATAAATTCTTCTGCTTTTATAATTTGATCTAAAGCGTCTTTATCAGTAAAACCTGTATCTGTTTCATAATCCCCTGCGCTTCTTTTATTAAAAGCCTCTGTTAAATTCTTATGAAAAACTGAAGGAATTTTTCCGGTTTTAACAAATATACTGCCTATTGCAGAAATTACAGCAGAATGTTTTGAAAAACTAAGGTTTTCACCTAATAAAAAAGCTTCAGCAATATAAAACATTGAATAATATGCTCTTGAAATTGCAAAATCGTACAATTGATCATTTAGTAATATTTTAGCGGCTTTAACGCTTTCTTTTGCTTTTAAAATCAACTCACTTTGTTCAAAAATCATAAAATTATTCCTTCTTTTTTTATATTCATAAAAAGAGGCGTTTTTTTATTATTAAATTTATCTTCCTGAGCAAAAATACAGGAAATAACAATATCAAATTTTAAGGATAATTCTGCAATTACATCGGAACATTTATTGATTTCCGCAGCAGGATTAATTTCATCCTTTAAAATAACTATTATGTCGATATCAGAACCTTCTACAGCTTCATTTCTGGCTTGAGAACCAAACAAAATTAATTTTACAAGCTGATTTTTATATATAGGAATCATTTTATTTTTAAATTCTTCTATTATTTTTTCAACTTGTTCTTTCATCCGTTACCTCTTAATTCAATATATTTTTTAAGCGATTCCTGCCAGTCAGGACAGATGCCTGAATTATCCATGATTGAATATGCGGGTCTTTTTGCCGGTCTTGGAAACTCATCTGTCGATACCGGAATTACTTTTACATTATAATTCATAAATTCCATTATTTTTGACGCAAACCCATGCCAGCTTGTGCTGCCTGAGCCGCAGACATGATAAGTTCCATAAGATACAGGATTTTTTATAAAATTTATAACTGCTTTTGAAAGCTCGACAGTCCAGGTTGGACAGCCAACCTGGTCGGCAACTACTCTTAGTTCAGGATTCTTTTGAGCAAGAGCAATCATTGTTTCAACAAAATTTTTCCCTTTATGTCCGTAAAGCCAGCTTGTTCTGAAGATATAATGCTTTGAATTGTGTGTTTTTACAGCAATTTCCCCTGCTAGTTTTGATTCACCATAAACGTTTATAGGGCTTACAGGATCATTAGGCTTGTAAGGAACAGTATTTTTGCCGTTAAAAACATAATCAGTGCTTATATAAAAAACCGGAATGCCTTTTTCGCCGGAAATTTTAGCGATGTTTGCGCTGCCTGTTTTATTTATTAAAAAAGCGGTGTCTGAATCGGTTTCTGCTGCATCTACGTTTGTATATGCGGCGGCATGAACTATATAATCGGGTTTTTCAGCGTCAATTACCGCTTTAACTTCTGTTAGTTTGGTTATATCCATATTGTGAAGGTCGGCTTCAAAAACCTCAAAGCCCGCTTCTTTGAGCATAGGACATAAATCCTGCCCTAACATTCCTTTTGCTCCTGTTACAAGAACCTTTGTCAAGATACAGCCTCCTGAGCGTTCTTTTTCTCAACAAGTTTCCGTGTCCAGTCCTGATTATTAATATACCAGTCTATTGTTAATTTTATGCCTTCTTCAAAAGTCATTTCAGGACTCCAGCCTAATTCATTCTGAATTTTGCCGCTGTCAATGGCGTATCTTCTGTCATGTCCCAATCTGTCTTCGACATATTTGATTAAATCAGGTCCTTTTCCAAGAGAACCAAGCAATATTTCGGTAATTTCAAGGTTTGTTTTCTCATTATTGCCGCCGACATTGTAAACTTCGCCTTCTTTTCCTTTATGAAGAACTGCATCAATAGCCTTGCAGTGATCATATACATATAACCAGTCCCTAACGTTCATTCCATCGCCATAAACAGGAACAGGCTTGTTATTTAAGGCATTTGAGATAAACAAAGGGATTAATTTTTCGGGATACTGATATGGACCATAATTATTTGAACAGCGGGTAGTTAATACCGGCATTTTATAGGTTTCAAAATACGCTCTTACAATCATATCAGCAGAAGCCTTGCTTGCTGAGTATGGACTATTTGGCGCAATAGGGGTTTGCTCTGTAAAATATCCTTCTTGCCCAAGCGAGCCATAAACTTCATCTGTGGAAACCTGTAAATATCTTTGAATTTTAAACTCTTTTGCCCAATTTAAAAGATTTTGCGTTCCAAGTATGTTTGAAATAACAAAAATTTCCGGACCTGTAATGCTTCTGTCAACGTGGGTTTCCGCCGCAAAATTAAGACAACAGTCGACCTGTCGCATTAAATCCCCCACAAGTTCCTTATCGCATATATCCCCTTTTACAAAAGTGTAATTAGGATTGTTTTCTACATCTTTTAAGTTATCAAGATTGCCTGCATATCCGAGTTTATCAAGATTTATAACTTTATAATCCGGATATTTGCTTAAAATATGTCTGATAAAACAGCTGCCTATGAATCCAGCTCCGCCTGTCACTAATAATTTCATTTTTTTTAACCTACATTTTTATTTAACTAACTATAAATTTTAAATTAATTCTTTTAAAAACGGTAATTTTTCGTCTTTTCCGGAAATCAGAGGATTTTTAACTTTCCAGTCAACCCCGATTTCAGGGTCATTCCATCTTATTCCAGCGTCATGTTCCGGTGAATACTCGTTTGAAGCCTTATACAGAACTTCCGCTTCTTCTGATAATACCGCAAAACCATGCGCAAAACCAGCAGGTATATACAACATTTTTTTGTTTTCTTCCGAAAGTTCAAATCCGATCCATTTTTTGAAATTTTTTGACTCCGGTCTTATATCAACCGCAACGTCAAAAATCTTTCCTCTGACACAGCGTACAAGTTTTGCCTGTTGTTTTGGGGCTTTTTGAAAATGAAGACCTCTTAAAACATTTTTAGAAGAAACGGAATGATTATCCTGCAAAAATTCAACATCTATGCCGTTTGCCTTAAATTCCGACTGTTTATATGATTCAAGAAAAAATCCTCGCTCATCTTTAAAAACACGAGGTTCTACAAGAATAACGTCTGTAAGTTCTGTTTTTATAAAATTAAATGGCATTTTTATTATTTTCCTCAATTATATTTATAAATTCTATTATAAATAAAAAACCGTAAAAAAAATTTGTGCTATACCAATCCAAATAAGTTTGATTTAGAACTTTAGGAACATAAAATTGATTGGAAAAAAAGAACCCTCCTGGTTGACAATGTTGTCAAAAAGGAGGATTTAATCATG
>JAKLDH010000091.1 GCA_022703625.1 Cyanobacteriota bacterium
CCAGCCGCTACGCCGTTTTAAGGGCATGCGGCTCGCAGGCTTTGCCTGCGAGCCGCATAAAAAATTAAAATAAAATTTCAATCTATTTCAGCGTTTCGACTAATTAGCAATTCGAGTTAATTAGTTTTGTCGTTTAGTATAAAAGAAACCGGCAAATGAAAAAGATTATTTTTGTAAGCTCTTAATTAAGCAGGTAATAAAAAGTTTTCAGGTTTTTATCTACCCAACCCCAACCCCTTCCCTTCAAAGGGAAGGGGCTTTTGTTGTTTGTTTGCCTCACTCGCTTCGCTCGTTCGGCAAAATTTAATAAGAGCTGAAAAATTTTTGTCTGTTACTTAGCGGGAGTTTTGGCGAAGCCAAAACTCCCGCTATAACCTTACTCAGCCCGCGCCGCCCGTAGGGCGGCGCGGGCTGTAAATATCAGCTTTTTACCAAATTAACGAAAACTTATTTAGTTTGGTATAGTTTTTCTTTCTTTTGCTTATGCGTATTTAAAGCCTGTTTTTATTTGATTATCAACACATTTATTAACAGAATCCTGCTCTGATTCAGCTATTTTAAGCTGAGTTTCAAGTTGCACTTTTTGTTGCTCAAGTTGTTTATCCTGATAATGCAACATTTCTGTCATTTGTTCATACATTTGTTCATCCATAGAAGAATTAAACATAGTTAACATCATTGACTGCTCAGCAAGCTTCATTCTTTTTTGGGAAATTAGCCCTAAATAATATTGATCGTCATTTATTTTAGCAGCCAGAAAATGTTTTCTGAGCTGCATATCAGCAAGACCCATAAGCTCCTCCTCCGGGCATATAATGTATGCATTATGCTTGTGTGTTGCGTAAGTCTTAGTTGCTCCTTGTATATATAAAAAAACTATACCCTTTAAAAATGCTAGATTTTTAAAGGGTATTTTACAATTCTTTACAGATTGCCAATTGTTATATCAAAAGGCAATCATTATTATATTTTTTATATATCTAATTACTATTTTATATCTGATAAATTTAATTTTTTAAATTAATTTGTTTTTAGGAGTGAATGAGGAGGAGTTATTAATTGGTTAATAATTTTATGCGTATTTAAAATCTTTCTTTGTGCGATCTTCAACGATTTTATTAACTGAATCAAATTCTGTGTTAACTATTTTATACTGAGTTTCAAGTGTTTTCATTTCCAGATCAAGTCTTTTGTCCATTACATGCAATTGATTTGCTAATTCCGGATACATTTCACCGGCTAGCTGCGCCTGGTAGGCTAACATTGTTCTTTTTTGAGCAATCATTGCCATACCGAACTCTAAATCGCTCTTGTAGGCGCAAAGCATAAGTAATCTGGCTTGTGAATCGGCTAGACCCATAACAAAACCTCCGTTATTGGTTTATAAAATATAAGTTGTACTACTGTCTTTGTATATTAATTATGTTGAACTTACATAACTTGTATACTCTTATTTATATAAAGGATATATGCTTTGAAAAATTGCTAAATTTAAAACCAATGACGTTACATTTATTAACATTTGCGAATTATTAACGTAACTGCTCATTATCCTGCTATTCCAATCATTTCGAAACGAGTTCAAGGTTTGAGCATTATACCAATCCAAATAAGTTTTCGTTAATTCGTTAAAAAACTAATATCTACAGCCCGCGCCGCCCGCAGGGCGGCGCGGGCTGGGTAAGGGCATGGCAGGCGTTTCGGCGAAGCCGAAACGCCTGCCAATTAAGGCTTTACCAAAATCATCTTTTTTATTTAACGGTTTTTTAAATTGATTGGTATAAGCGTA
This sequence comes from Cyanobacteriota bacterium, assembly GCA_022703625.1. Classification (GTDB taxonomy): domain Bacteria; phylum Cyanobacteriota; class Vampirovibrionia; order Gastranaerophilales; family UBA9971; genus JAKLDH01. The sequence goes on from JAKLDH010000091.1 coordinate 1,790, forward strand.
ATATTTTAGAGGCGCATTAGCATTTCAAGTTTAATTAGTATAAAATACTCTTATAATTTAAGGATTTTGCGGCATTAGGAGAATATTAATTTTATGACAGCTATAACTCAATCAATATCTTTTTTGTATTTTACAGATTTTTTAATCTTTATTTCAGTAGTATTTTGGACTGGAAATCTTTTAAATATCAACCCTGAGTTAATAATTTTATTCGCAATCCTTTACACGCTCTTTGGAATATACGTTCTTTACCTAAAAAGCTTTTATTCCCCGCAAAAATTCAGGTTTATTTCAAAAGATTTATATTCTTTATTTGAAGCATTGCATCTTGCTTTAATCATTCCCGGAATAATTGCTTTAATAATCAATTTTTCAACTCAAACAGCCTCATTTATTTTTGCCGCAACGGGATTTTCGTATATTTCGCTTTTAACATGGAGGGTTGGTTTTTGTTTTCACAAAAAAAATATTACAAAACTTGAAAACATCTGTGTTTTAGGAACGAGTCAGGCTGTAGAAGAAGTTAAAAGCGAACTTTCAAAAAGACCGGAATTAAAATTAAATGTTGTTGAATATAAAGACGAAGTTGACGCTAATGGTTGCAAAATGCCTGATATTTACGAAAAAATTACACAAAAAGTCCCCGTAGAGCATATTACAGAGGATTGGTTTGAAGAAAATTTTAATACCAAAATTAAAAAACCATTTTACGGATTTTTAAAAAGAATTTTTGATATTGGAGCGGCTTTGGTAATACTTGCGGTTACTTTCCCGATAATGACCATAATTGCGTTGTCTATAAAACTGGCTGACAGGGGGAATATTTTTTATTATCAGGACAGAGTAGGGCTTAACGGTAAAGTGTTTAAAATGATTAAACTAAGAACAATGCGCCAAAATGCGGAAAAAGCCGGCATGGTAGATAAAGGGAATCTTGAGGACGACAGAATTATCCCTTTCTGTAAATGGGTAAGAAAAGCCCGTTTTGATGAAATTCCGCAAATGATTAATATTTTAAAGGGAGATATGAGCATAGTAGGTCCTAGAGCAGAATTTGCGGATTTTGTAAAAGTTTATGAAAAAGAAATCTTGTTTTATCAGAGAAGACATTGGATAACACCGGGCTGGACCGGCTGGGCGCAAATAAATTTGGGGCATTGCGTCAAAATTGAGGATATAAAAGAAAAATTAAAATATGATTTCTATTATATTAAACATAGAAACATTTTTGGAGATTTTAACATACTTTTAAAAGCTGTATTTATGGCTTTAAGTGGAAGACATGGATAAAACAAAATTAAACGTCATAAGCCAGGTCTATTATCCTGACATCGCCGCAACAGGAGAACTTCTCCATGAACTGCTTTCTTCGCTTTCGCAAAAATATAATTATGAGATAACTGTTTTAACTGCTCAGCCGAATTTTGCGGTAAAAAATAAGCGCCCCGCAAAAGAAATTATTGACGGCATCAAAATTAAACGATTATTCACCACAGGTTTTAATAAAAATTCATTTATCGGCAAAGTATTAAATTCCTGGCTGTTTTTTTTCAATGCTTTAATCAACAGCCTGTTTTTATCAAAAGCTGATTATTGTTTAATCGTTACTTTTCCCCCGCTTGCTCCTTTGATTGGAACAATTAACAGGTTTTTAAGAAACCAAAAATATATTTACCTGATGCATGATGTTTACCCTGAAATTGCCTGGAAATTAGGTTATATTAAAAAAGACGGCATTATTTGCAAAATCTGGCATTATTTAACGGGAATTTCTCTTAAATATGCAAATAAAATCATTGTTTTGTCTGAAGATATGAAAACCGGCGTTTTAAAACGTTTTCCTGATATAAAAAATAAAGAAATTGCAATTATGCATAACTGGGCAAATGAGGAACTACTAAAGGTTATCCCTAAACAGAATAACCATTTAATTGATAAATTCGGATTAAAGGATAAATTTATAGTTGAATATTCAGGTAACATCGGCAGAATCCATGAATTTAACACGATAATTGAAGCCGCAAGGCTTTTACAGGAAGAAAAGGATATCCTGTTTCTATTTATCGGAGAGGGCGGTAAAAAAACAGAAGTTGAAAAACTGGTTAAGAAGCATCAACTGCAAAATTTCAAATTTCTCCCGTTTCAAAAAAAGGAGATTTTGGAGTATTCGCTGGGGCTGGGAGATGTTCATTTAATCACTCTTGATGCGGGATATGAAGAATTGTCAGCTCCAAGCAAGTTGTATGGAATTTTAGCCGCCGCAAAGCCTGTTATATTTGTTGGAAGCGCTGAAATTTATATTACCGGGTTAATTGAAAACGCTAATTGCGGCAAAAATATTAAAAAAGGCGATTACGAAGCTTTAAAAAATTTAATTCTTGAGTTAAAAAGCTCCAGAGAAAAGCTTTTAGAGATGTCTTTTTCAAGCAGAAAGCTTTTTGAAGAAAATTTCACTTTTAGTATAATTTGCAAAAAATATCATGAGTTGTTAAGTATACCAATCCAAATAAGTTTTCGTTAATTTGTTAAAAAGCTAATATCTATAGCCCGCGCTGCCCGCAGGGCAGCGCGGGCTAGGCAAGGGCATAGCGAGCGTTTCGGCTTCGCCGAAACGCTCGCAAAAACAATCTTTAGCTTCCTCTCCCTATCAGGGAGAGGGGGTTGGGGGCGCGGGTTTTTATTAAACTCCAAAAAACTTTTACAGATCACTATCTAATACCAAGTTGCAATCAAAAGAGTATTATTTTTTGATAAGGGTTTTGCCGGCTACGCCGGCAAAACCCTTATCAATTCTTCTTCCCCTCCCTTGGGGAGGGGGAGGGAGATTTAATACTAAATTGATTGCAAATTGGTATAACTTCTTTCCCCATCACTACCCGATTTTTTTCAATGATTCATATAAATGTTTATATATTAATAATTTTTACTATAATATTTAAATAGATAAAATCAGTAAAAATATTCTGCCGTCAATATCTTAAATGCGTGGAATATTAAAGTTTTTAAAATTAATAACCGATAATTTATAATATAGTTGGAATTATAAAGCCGGTTTAAATATAGACAAGAGCTGAGGATTAATAAAAGGTCAGGATTGAAATGCGTTCTAAAAAGAACAAGAAAAAAATTATAATAGCTATCGTTTTGGGATTAGTTGCAACAATTAGTTTGTTTAATTCCATGAACAGTCAAAAAGCGGCTTTGACTAATCAGCAGAGCGTTATTAATGATTTAAACAAAAAAATTGAAACGCAGGCGACTAATCCGTTTAAAGAAGCGCAAGCTACAGCAGTTGTTGCCGGCAAAGATATCAAAGTGGGAGATGTTCTTGTTCTTGAAGCATTAGCACTTCAGGCATTTGATCCAAAGAATCTGCCTCCAAATTTTTTCCCCAATAAAGCAATGGTAGTAGGGAAAAAAGCCGGAAAAAATATTGCAAAAGGAGGAATTATAACACAGGCTGAAATTGATGCAGAAGATGCCAGTTCTATAGATATTCCTGACAATACACGAGCAGTAACAATTCCAACAGAAAAATTCAGCGGACTTGCTTCACATCTGAGAGTAGGCTCAAGAGTGGATATTTTAAAAGCCGCCAAGCCTCCTGAATACATTGCTCAAAATATTAAAATAATTTCGTTTGAACTTTTGGGTGCAGCTCCCGCCGCCGCACCAGGAGCTCCTCCGGCAGTTATAACAGCTAAGAACGCCAGTGCAATAACATTTTTAGTTCCTACAAATATTGTTTCCAACATCATTACTTCAATGAGTGAAGGACAACTCCAAATTATTGCAAGAAATAATAATGATGAAAGAGTTATAATTTCGGAATCAGAACTGCCTCCGCCTCCAGGTGCAGAAATAGCCACAATACCAACACTGCCGGAACTGCCTGAGCAGGAAGAACACGAAGAATCTTTGCCACAACCGGCAATGCCTGCACCGGATCCGAAAAAAGTTGAGATTATAAAAGCAAGCAGTGTTTCAACAATAGAATTTGATTCCAATAGCATTACATCAAATAACGATAATAATACTAATAAGGAATCAGCCTCCGACAATAAACTTAAAGAATTACTTGATCTGGTTAACTAAGAGGAATATTGGTGAAGAAAAATAAAATAATAAAAAAACTGATAATTAACGGCTTTTTAACATTATTTTTAATGTTGAATTTTGTTAGTATTGGATATTCTCAGGAAAAACCTGAAATAAGAGAATTAAATTCAAATTTTCTCGATATAGATGAAAATTTAGTTAATCCTGAACAAGATTCAATTTATAGTTCTCAAGATACTATGAAAAAAGTGAAAAACTTAAATGATAGCAAGGAAGTAACAACTGCTCCGGTTTTAAAAGGCGGGGTTTCTGAATTAAGAGCAATTGTGGGAAAATCTCAAATAATACGATTTGATACGCCTATAAAAAGAATGTCCATAACAAAACCGGAATTAGTTGATATGGTTTTTCTTTCGCCTCAGGAAATTATCATGAACGGTAAAACAGGAGGAGAAACAACTGTTATTATCTGGGGAGAAAACGGTGATCCTGTATTTTTTAATCTTTTTGTCGAAAACAGTAACATTACTTTTATAAAAGAAATTAAAAAAATTGCGCCAAATGAAAAAATAGATATTGATTTTATAGACTCAGGAACAGATGCCGGATTAAAAGTAGTGTTAAAAGGTCTAATAACATCATCTATTTTAAAAGGCAAAATTACTCAAATGGCTTCTGCTTACGGGTATACAATTGTAGACCTTACGGAAACTCTTGAGCCGCAAGTTATGCTTGAAGTAAAAATCGTGGAAATGAGCAAATCAAAAGGTAAAAGCAGAGGATTTAACTTTAAACAGGGTATATTCGATTATATAGCCCATGCCGAAACTCTTTCAGGTCATACCTTTACGACTGCTGGCGGAGATGAACCGTGGCTTATAGATGAAGCAATCGAAGCTTTAGTAAATGGCGGAGCATACGGCAAAGAATTTTTAGGTAAACTGTCAGGATTAACTTTTGCGGACGGTGCTTTAAATAACTGGAAAGTTTTTCCTGAGCGTAACCTTGCTATGCAGTTAAATGCCGCCGAATCTGAAGGCTTAATCAAAGTGCTTTCAGAGCCTCGGGTTATGGTAGTTAACGGAAGTGCGGCAAATTTCACATCAGGAAGCGAAGTTCCTATACCTTCAGGAGTTGATGAGCTTGGAAACCAGCAGTATGAATATTCAACAGTCGGAACAACCATCAATATAACTCCAAATATTTTAGAAGAATCCGAAAGAATACTTCTTACAATAACAGCTAATATAAGTGAAATAGATAATGCAATCAGCACAACAGCAGGACCGGGATTCAACACAAGAAACGGGTCAACCAAAGTAGAAGTCGCAAATAATCATACAACTGTTATAACAGGATTAGTCCGTAAAAGTGAAACAAAAACGAAAGATAAATTCCCTTTTCTTTCAAATATTCCTATAATGGGTAAAATATTGGATAATGTAACTTCATCAAGTGATGAAACAGAACTTATGATTTTTGTAACCGCTTCTATAATTAAACCTGATTTGGCAAAAGGGGAATAAAAATGGTTCAGCTACAAATGGTTGTAATTGATTCGGATGAGGCTTCAAGAAAAAACGTTGTTAAACTAATTGAAGAGATTGGTTTTGTTGAGCTAATCGGTGATTTTGATAATATGCTGACCGCTTATGACGTTATAATGCAGGCAAGACCTCCGCTGGTCTTTTTTGATCTTACTGAAAACGTAGATTTAGCCCTTGATACAATAGAAAAAATAGCAACTATTCATAAACATATTATTATTATTGTTGCTTCTGAAAACGTTGACGCAGAGCTGGTAATTCAGTCAATGAGGGTTGGAGCAAGAGAGTTTTTAACAAAACCGGTCATAAAAGAAGATATTCACAGAGCATTAAAAAAAGCGAGAAATGCCTTAAAACAGGATAATGAATCAAGCGACGGGAAAATCATTTCTATTTTCAGTAATAAAGGCGGTATTGGAAAAACAACAATCGCAACTAACTTTGCGTTGCAATTAAGTGAAATTACCGGAGAAAAAGTTTGCCTCATAGACCTTAATCTTCAAATGGGCGATGTGGCTACATTTCTTGATATAAATCCTTCTTTTGATATTGCTTATGTTATAACGCATCTTAGCAGGCTGGATGAGTCTTTTTTACACAGCTCCCTTGAAAGATACAGAGATAAAGATTTATATATACTTGCTGACCCTCCTGATATTGAACAGGCGGAAGAAATATCCGTTGATGATATCGCTTCTCTTTTAACTTTTTTAAAAACAATGTTTGGATATATAGTAATTGACACAAGCAGTAGTTTTGACGTTAAAACACTTACCTGTCTTGATATATCAGATTTTATTTTTTTGGTGTTAATGGTTAATTTGCCTTCCATCAGAAATTGTCAAAAATGTTTAAGTCTTTTTAAACGTCTTGAATATGATGAAGATAAAATTAAACTTATAGTAAATCGTTATATAGAAGATGAGGAAATAACGCTTGAAGACGTTGAAGAAGCTTTAAGCCATGAAGTTTACTGGAAAATTCCGAATAATTATTTTTCGGTAATGTCTTCAATTAATAAAGGAATACCTGTTTCCGAAATGGATTCAAGTTCAGAAATCTGCAAAAATTTTATTAAACTTACAGAAAAATTAACCGGCGTATACAGTGGGCGCATAAATGATTTTGAAGAAAAATCGGGATTTCTTGATAATTTCGATTTATCTTCATTTTTAAACAAAGTAAAAAATCTTGATTTTCCGGCTTTTCGGAAATTTTTAAACCAACCTGAAGAACACAAGGAACAATAATTACAGAAAAATAAAGGGGGTAATTCCAAATGTCTTTAAGAAACAGATTAACAAGACCAGGACAACCGCAAGGACCGTCAAGTCCCGGAGCGCCTTATGCCAAAGCTCCCGAACATGACAAGTTTATAGAGCTTAAGGAAAAACTTCATCTTTCTCTTATAGAAAAAATCAACTCTCTTGATTCCTGGGATACCTATACGCCTCAGGAACAGGACGATTTTTTAAAAACATTTATAGAAAAGAAAATTGCCGCCGAATTTACAGGAATTCCTTTATCCAGCGGCGAAAAAGATCGAATTATAAGTGATATAAAACAGGAAGTTAAAGGTTTTGGACCTCTTGACCCGCTTCTTAAAGACCCAAATGTTTCAGAAATTATGGTTAACGGGTACAATAGCATTTATGTTGAAATGAACGGGAAACTTAAAAAAGTTCCTTCATATTTCAAGGATAACAGACACCTTGCGAATATAATTGAAAGAATCGTGTCAAAAGTAGGCAGAAGAATAGATGAAACATCGCCAATGGTTGATGCGCGTCTTCCTGACGGCTCAAGGGTAAATGCGATTATTCCTCCTCTTGCGATAGACGGACCTTCTCTTACCATCAGAAAATTCAAATCCGATGCCGCTACAATGCAGAACCTTCTTTACTGGGGTTCAATGACTGTTGCGATGGCAGAAACCTTAAAAGCGGCGGTTGCCGCAAGATTAAATATAGTTATATCAGGCGGTACAGGCTCAGGTAAAACAACCCTTTTAAACAGTATGTCGGCTTATATTCCGGATGGAGAAAGAATTGTTACGATAGAAGATTCCGCCGAACTGTCGCTTCAGCAGGATCATGTTGTCAGGCTGGAAACAAGACCCGCCAGCGTAGAGGGAACAGGAGCCGTAGGAGCGAGGGACCTTGTTAAAAACAGTTTGAGGATGCGACCTGATAGGGTTATTATTGGAGAATGCCGTGGCGCTGAGGCTCTTGACATGCTTCAGGCGATGAATACCGGTCATGACGGCTCTCTAACCACAGTTCACTCGAACTCCCCAAGGGATGCATGCAGCAGGATGGAAACTCTGGTTATGTTTGCAGGCGTTGATTTGCCGGAAAAAACAATAAGACAGCAAATTGCATCTGCTGTTCATTTAATTGTGCAGGCATCAAGATTAAATGACGGTTCAAGGCGTATTACATACATTACAGAAATAATAGGAATGGAAGAAAATACAATCACAATGCAGGATATATTTAAATGGGAACAATACGGCACTGAAGAAGACGGGCGGGTTATAGGATGCCATGTCGCAACAGGTGTTCGTCCGAATTTTACTGAAAAATGCAAAGCCAAGGGAATTAAACTTGCCGGAGATATTTTTGATGTAAATGCCCCTGTAGTTTACATGTGCAAAAATCCTCCTAACGTAAAATTAAAAGACCAAAAACAGGGCGGAATCGGCAACTCCGGCGGACCCGTTATTTCTGCCGATAAAAAAGAAGGAGATGCGATCAATTCATTCCTAAAACAAAGACAGATGAACAAAAGACAGTTATAATGATAAGTTTTCATGTCATTGCGAGGCGTTCCAGCTTGTCTATCAACAAAAAATGAACTAACGAAGCAATCTTCCCGCCTCGCATGCCTGTATTCCATAGCCGAATCTGTCATCCTGAGCAGAGCGAAGGATCGCAAGGAAAGAATGCGTCATGTTGAGCGAAGCGAAACATCTCATGGCTTATATACAACAAGATTCTTCGGGCTGAAGCCCTCAGAATGACGAAAATGCTGAAATCCTCAGAATGACGAAAATGCTGAAACCCTCAGAATGACAATAAAATAAGGACAAAAACGAAAATGATAGATTTTTTTATGATAATTGTAGCTTTTGGAGCTATTTTTTCTTCAATATATTTTATATTTTTCGATGAAGAAATTGATTCAAAAATACAAAAACGTTTACTTGATATTAAAGAAGGCAAAACCGAAAGAAAAAGCTCAGGCGAATCAGATACAATTTATGAAGCTCTTGCTAAAAGAGAAGCTTCTAAAAAGCTGAATATTTTAGAAATGTTAAAAGATCAATCAGAGTACAGAATACCGATTTTAGGTCTTTTGCTCA
>JAKLDH010000092.1 GCA_022703625.1 Cyanobacteriota bacterium
ATAATTAAATGTAGTGGCATACACTGCCTATTTAACTCGAATTGCTAATTAGTCGAAACGCTGAAATAGATTGAAATTTTATTTTAATTTTTTATGCGGCTCGCAGGCTTTGCCTGCGAGCCGCATACCCTTAAAACGGCGTAGCGGCTGGCGAAGCCTGCCGCTACGCCAAATATAAAATTATTTATTTAGCAATTCGAGTTATTTAGACGTTACAAGCATTGCGCCTTTAACAAGCTGAGCAAAACTTTCTGCATCAAGGCTTGCGCCGCCGACTAAAGCTCCGTCAATATCTGACTGGCTCATTTGCTCTTCGATCGTTGAAGGTTTTACGCTTCCGCCATATAAAATTCTTGCTTTATCAGCCGCATCCTTACTGGAAACTTCAGCTACAGTTGATCTGATTAACTTGATTACTCTGTTAGCTTCGGGGGATTCACAGGTTTTGCCTGTTCCAATCGCCCATACAGGCTCATACGCAATTACTGATTTTGCGATTTGTTCTTCTGTTAAGTCTTTAAGGTCTGCGATAATCTGATTTTTTACGATTTTATCAGTTTGTCCAGCTTCTCTTTGTTCTAAAGTTTCTCCGCAACAAATAATAGGGATCAATCCATGCGCAAGAATCGTTTTAGCTTTAAGGTTTATGGCGTTATCGGTTTCTCCAAAATACTGTCTTCTTTCGCTATGACCGATAATTATATATGTTGCGCCAACTTCTTTAATCATAGGAACAGAAACTTCTCCGGTAAAAGCTCCTGCATCTTCATAATAACAGTTTTGAGCTCCTAAATAAATACTTTTACTTGAGTCAATGATATCTCCTACTGTTTTAAGGGAAGTAAAAACAGGACATACAACCACAATGGGCATTTTTTCCCTGTCCAGGTCCATAATTTTAATTTTAATATCTTCTACAAGATTAATTGATTCGTCAATTGTTTTATTTAATTTCCAATTTCCGGCAATAATAGGTTTTCTCATTTCCAATTCTCCTGCATTACTAATTATTTTTGATTCTTAGCCAAGAATATCAATAACATTAATTCTTGTAAATAAAATTTTATGGCAATCAAAATATACCAATCCAAATAAGTTTTCGTTAATTTATTAAAAAGCTAATAAACTTGAATTGCTAATTACCCGAAACGCTGAAATAGCTTGAAATTCTATTTTAATTTTTTATGCGGCTCGCAGGCAAAGCCTGCGAGCCGCATGTCCTTAAGAAGGCGTAGCGGCTGGCTTCGCCAGCCGCTACGCCAAATATAAAATTATTTATTTAGCAATTCAGGTTAATAAGTAGGTAACAAAAAGTTTTCAAGTTTTTATCTACCCAACCCCAACCCCTTCCCTTCAAAGGGAAGGGGCTTTTGTTGTTTGTTTGCCTCACTCGCTTCGCTCGTTCGGCAAAATTTAATAAGAGTTGAAAATTTTTTGTCTGTTACTTATCTACAGCCCGCGCCGCCCGCAGGGCGGCGCGGGCTGAGTAATGGTATAGCGGGTGTTTCGGCTTCGCCGCATGAATGAGTTAAAACTCCCGCTTGCGCAACAAAACACCCGCTAATTAAGGATTTATAAAAACCATCTTTTTTATTTAACGGTTTTTAAAATTGATTGATATAACAATTCGCTAGAATAGTCTAAAAAGCTTTTCCGCATTCATAGAAGTTGTATTTGCAACCTCTACAAGACTTATCCCTTTTATATGAGCAATTTCTTCCGCTGTAAATTTAATTTTGGAAGGATCATTTTGCTTGCCTCTGAAGGGATGAGGGGTCAAATAAGGAGAATCTGTTTCCAGAAGCAAACATTCCAAAGGAACTTTTGCCGCAACTTCTTTTGGCGTTTTCGCGTTTTTAAAAGTTACAGGTCCTCCAAGAGCAATATAATAGCCAATTTTTATACATTCCAAAGCAAATTCCACACTGCCGGAAAAGCAGTGCATTACTCCCTTAACATTCGGAAATTCTTTTAAAATTTCTATTGTGTCGGCATGAGCATCTCTGTTATGTACAATTACAGGTAAATTTAGCTCTTCAGCAAGTCTTAAATGCTCTCTAAAGGCAAATTTTTGTTTGTCTATAAATGTTGTATCCCAATAATAATCAAGTCCTGTTTCTCCAACAGCTATAATCTTCTTATGAGAGGCGTATTCTTTAAGTATATTATAATTATCGTCCTTCCAGTCTTTGGTTTCCGAGGGATGCGCAGCAACTGCCCCATAAATATTATCGTATTTATCAATAATATCAATAATTTTAGGGATATTTGGCAAAGTAACGCCGGGTGTAATTATCTTTTCAACTCCTGCATCAAAAGCCTTTCCGATAAGTTCATCCAAAACATCCCTGTATTCATCAAAATCCAGATGGGCATGTGTGTCTATAAGCCTGTAATTTTTTTCATTCATAATTTAATTATACCAATAATAAATATCAGGAGTTATAACTTGTTTTTGAAAATTAACCCAAAAAAGTCTTTTTTAGAACAGTAAATTTTCTAAATAAAATGATAAACATGACAAAACTTATGCTAAATAGCGCAAACGCCAATCCTATCCAGTATCCAAGAAGATTAAGATTAAATTTAAACGCAAGAATACTGCCCAGAGGAATTCCTATGATCCAGTAGCCTGCAAACATTGCAAAAAATACTATTGAAGTCATTTTTAAACCTTTTAAAATACCTCCCAAAACAACCTGTAGCCCGTCAAAAACTTGAAATAAAGCGGCAACATATAAAAGCGGTATACAAACTTCTAAAAGTTTAATATCTGAAGTAAATATCTTTATAAAAAATTCGGGAATCAAAAAGAATAAAACTCCTGCGCTGCCCATAAATACTAAAGAAATTGCTGTTCCAACAACAGAAAACCGTTTTAAATCCAAATAGTTGCCTGCTCCGTTAGCATAGCCTGCTTTAACTGCCACTGCATTAGAAATAGCAAGCGGAATCATAAACGTAATGCTCGCTAAAGTTAAAACTATTGTGTGAGCGGCGGCATAAACTCCTGAAATTCTCCCCACTATTATTGTTATAATATTAAATCCCAGAAATTCAAACAGCAGTCCTAATGAAATAGGATAACCGATCTTTATAAGCTGGTTTAGATAAGGTTTGTCCATTTTTACGCTCCCTTTAATAAATTTTAGACAGTATAAAAATAGAGTTAATCCCATAAATGACCGCACAATTAAGCTTGCAATCGCTAATCCTTTGATTCCCAGCTCAGGGAATATCCAAATTCCAAAGACTAACAGGACGTTTAATAAGATATTCACAAAAATTGCGGCTATAGAGATGATATTGGGCAGAAAAACAATTTCATAAGATTGCAAAAACTCTTTTAAGCCAAAATGCAAATAAGCTCCAAACACTGAAAAGGCGCAAATTATTATATATTCTTTGATTAGCGGAACAAGACCGGCTTCAAAGCCCATCTTGTCAATAAATAATACGCTTAATAATGTTATAATGCAGAAAATCAAAGCTAAAATCAGCGAATAATTAACGCTTGCCATAAAAAATTTTTTTGTTCTTTTGCGCTCTCCCCTGTAATTGGCTAATACAGGCGAAATACTAGCCATTAAGCCGATTCCGACTATATAAATACTCATTGATATTGAAGTGGCGATACTGATCGCTTGAACTGTAGAGCTTCCATGCCTTGCCGCAACAAAAACATCTCCTGCGCCAATCAAAACATGCCCTAAATTACCCATTATTATAGGCAGGGAAAAGAACAGCAATTCTTTTGCGTAATTTTTATATATATTAAAGCTGGTTTTAATCATTTAATTCTTGTACGCCCTGTTTATGAAGTTTTTTATGTGGTTAATAGCCTGTGGATGCCTCATTACCACTATGTTTGAGCCTGACGCAAGCATTGAGCTCGCTGTTGCGGATTCCCATAAAATCGCTCTGGTATTCAAATCCCCCCACTCTTCAGGAACATTTGAAGACTTCGCCTCTTTTGTTTTCCAGGCTTCTTCGCCTACAAATGTGATTACAGGCATATTTAACATTGCATCGCCATTTAAGGCGGCGAGTTTTATCCGCTCAATTATGCTGTAAGCATAGTCAAGACCATATCCCAGACTGCCTGTATTCGGGTCAATTAAAATTCTGTCGGCATTAAAACCAAGTTCGGTAAGTAAAATATTCAACTGTTTGGTTAAATTAATATCAATTGGCGTTCTTGCGATAATATTATGTCCGCAATCTCTTATTGTCGGAGCTATTTGTTTATAGTTTTCCTCTTCTACTACTCCAATTGTACATTTTCTGCTTGCTGATTCTGCTAATGCGCTAAGTAATTTAATATCCAAATCTCTTTTAAATGAACCTGTTATTATTAGAGGCAATTGAGTAATTGAAAGTATTTCTTTGAGCTGTTCTTTACTTTTCTCGATTTCATAATCCGTATTAGAGCAGTTTTCAATATTAAATCTTATTGCCAAAAGCTCAAAACCACTTGCTTCAGCGAATTTAACGCATTCAAGCGGATCGTAAATTTTTTCTTGCCATGCCTGTTTAAGCAATTCAGGATAATTTGCCGGAATGTTAGTTAGAATTTCACAGGCTATAAGAGGCTTATGGCAAGCTCCGGCTTCCTCATTCATAAACATAAGCGAACTTTCACCGCCTGTTTTTACGCCATTCAGGTCTATTTCCATTATTCTGGATTTAAATGCTTTATTTGGGGTTTTATATTCTGTTTCCATATTATTAAACCGTTAAATTAACTGCTGCTTTATATTTTTCCCGCAAATAATCGGGTATTACCTTAAAAAGTTTGCCTTCTCTACTGGTAGTAACTCCTTTTGCTTTTGCTGTCAATACAATACGTCCTGTTTTTATATTTTTTATTTCCTGATAAAATACGATATCAGTCGTATTAAACTGCTCTATAGAGCTTTCTATGCTCAAATCATCATACGGACGACAAAAATGCTTATATTTGATCTCCAGTTCAACCACGGGCATAAGGATTCCCATAGCGTCCATTTCAAGAAATTTAATGCCTATCTGTTCCAGAGCCTCGATTCTTCCGGCTTCAAGCCATTTTATATAAGCTCCATGCCAGACGACACCGTATGAATCGGTGTCGCCCGGATAGACTTTTATTCTGAATTCGTGTTTCATTGATCTATTATTTGCTTGCCAAAGCGGCTTCTCTTTCCTGATCGGTTACATCTCTCATTGAAAGATTGACTCTTCCCTTTTCATCGATGCCAAGAACTTTTACTACAACCTGATCTCCAAGGCTTACAACCTCATCAACCGTATTTATTCTTCTTTGAGCGAGTTTTGAAATGTGGACAAGCCCGTCTTTGCCTGGAGCTACTTCAACAAATGCTCCGATTGGCAGAGTTCTGACAACTTTTCCCGCAAGTATCATTCCGGTTTCAAGCTTAAGAGTAAGTTGTTTTACCATTTGAAGAGCTTTTTTCATTCCTTCAGCTTCTGAACAGCCTACATGAACAGTTCCGTCATCTTCTATATCAATTGTTGCGCCTGTTTGCTCGATAATTCCTTTAATTGTTTTACCGCCAGGACCAATTAATGCGCCGATAGTATCAGGATCAATCTTCAGTGTTTGCAGTCTTGGAGCCCATTCTGAAAGTTCTGCTCTCGGCTCAGGCATTGTTTGAACCATTTTATCAAGTATATGCAGTCTTCCTTTTTTAGCTTCGTCGATTGCCTCTTTAAGCGTGCTTGTATCAAGCCCTTTTATTTTAATATCCATTTGTAGAGCCGTGATTCCGTTTTGATCGCCTGTAACTTTAAAGTCCATGTCGCCTAAGAAATCTTCGATTCCCTGAATATCAGTAAGTACAACGGTTTTGTCTTTTTCTTTTATAAGTCCCATTGCAACGCCCGCAATTACGGTTTTCATAGGCACTCCCGCATCCATAAGAGCCAGACAGCTTGCGCATGTGCTTGCCATGCTGGTAGATCCGTTGGATTCAAGAACATCCGAGTTTACTCTTATAGCGTAAACAAATTCTTCTTTAGGAGGCAATGCCGGTATAATCGCTCTTTCCGCAAGCGCGCCATGCCCGATTTCTCTTCTTCCAGGTCCTCTTGAAGGTCTTACTTCCCCTACTGAAAAAGCAGGGAACGCATAATTATGCATATATCTTTTTTCTGTCTGAGGATCAACTCCTTCAAGTTCCTGAGCAAGTCCTGGACCTGCAAGAGTGGCAGAAGACAGCACCTGAGTGCTTCCTCTGGTAAATACAGCCGAGCCGTGAACTCTTGGAAGCATTCCTACTTCACAGGTTATTGGTCTGATTTCGTCGGCTTTTCTTCCGTCGGCTCTTACGCCTTCTTTAATAATCATTTCTCGCATTATTTCTTTTTCGAGCGATTTAAATTCTTCTGAAACAAAATCCAGACCGGATTCTGCAAGAAGAACTTTTATGGAATGATCTTCAGGCAATGCTTTTACTTTTTCTTTCAATGCAGCTTTTGCAGCATTTATAAGTTCTTTTCTTGTAGCTCTGTCAAATTGATGATATGCCTTATATACATTATCTCTACAAGTTTCTGAAGTCAATTTTTTAAGCTCTGTTGTATCATAAGGGTTAATATATTCTTTTTTAACAACTCCACATTGAGCAAAGAACTCTTTTTGCGCCTGAACCTGTTTTTTAATTTCCTCCATAGCTACTTCAACAGCCTGAAGTATTTTTGATTCGGGCACAAAGTTGCATCCGGCTTCCACCATGATTACAGAATCTTCTGTTCCGGCGATTACAATATCAAGATCGCTTTCATTTGATTGATTATAAGTCGGATTTATCACAAATTTACCGTCAAGTTCTGAAACTCTTACAGCTCCAATAGGTCCTTCAAAAGGAAGCCCTGCAAGTCCAAGAGCAACAGAAGCTCCGAAAATAGCAAATGTATCAGGCTGTAATTCCTGATCTGAACTTAATGTTGACGCAACAATCTGTACGTCATTTCTATATCCTTTAGGGAACAGCGGTCTTACAGGTCTGTCAATAAGTCTGCTGATTAAAATAGCCTTGTCTGAAGGTCTGCCTTCTTTTCTCATAAAGCTTCCAGGAATTTTACCTATGGAAGACATTTTTTCTTCATAGTCAACCAATAATGGGAAAAAGTCTATTCCCGGTCTGGGGTCTTCTGTGCCTGTTGCGGAAACTAATATTACATTATCTCCACATTTTACTGTAACAGCGCCGCCCGCTGATTTTGCAAGTCTGCCTGTTTCTAGTTCTACCTGATGTTCACCGATTTTTAGCGAATAATTTTGAATTGAATCCATTTACTTACTACCTTTTTCATTTCTTACTTTTTACTTCTTTTTTCATATTCTTTATTAGTATATATTAAAAAAAAAATTGAAAACAGAAAATTCTATAGTGTTCTATACTAATCCAAATAAGTTTTCGTTAATTTGTTAAAAAGCTAATATCTACAGCCCGCGCCGCCCTGCGGGCGGCGCGGGCTGAGTAAGGATATAGCGGGTGTTTCGGCTTCGCCGAAACACCCGCTAATTAGGACTTTACAAAAATCGCCTCTTTCATTTGCCGATTTTTTTCAATAATTGATATACATTTGCAAATGGGCGGCTGTGGCTACGAAAATTGTCATGCCGAAACAAGTTAAAAAAGATTTTATCTTAACTTCTTCGCCAAATTTTAATATCCAGGCACAGAAGGCGCATTAAAAACAGATTTGTTTTTTGCTAAAACGGGAATTTCGTTTCTTTCCTTTACTTCCATTACCTGATCAGCTTTTTTTAAAAAATCTATTTTCTGAACTTTATCATCAACATTATAAAAAGATTTTAAATAATCAACCTTGTTTTGAAGCTCTATATTTTCATAGTTAATTTTATTTGTGGAAATATGCAGCTCTTTTATTTTGCTTTCTTTTGCTATAACGCCAAGATAGCTCACCATACAAAGAACTACCGATAGCAGTAAAGCAAAAGCAAGAATTACATTTATTTTTATAATAACAGGCTTTTTATAAGCAGAGTTCTGTTCTGAAAATTTTCCCTGTATAACTCTGTTTTGATTTTTTGAAACCTGTTTTTTCTTTTGTGACAAATCAACGTTTACCATTCTCTCACCCTATTTATTTAAATAATTTTCTCCGCTATACGCATTTTCGCGCTTCTTGATGAAGGATTTTCTCTTAGCTCTTCTCTGGAAGGAACAAGAGGTTTTTTAGAAATAATTTTCAAAACAGGCGGCTCACATTCGCATATCATTTTACCTAGAGGGCAAATGCACTTTGATGAATACCGTCTGAAATTATTTTTAACCAATCTGTCTTCAAGTGAATGAAAACTTATTACAACTATTCTAGCATTTACATCTAATAAGTGAACAATTTTATTTAATGTTTTTTCTAAAAGCTCAAGCTCCTGATTTACCGCAATTCTTAACGCCTGAAAAATTCTTGTCGCCGGATGAATTTTCTGACCTGAGCGGGGAATATTTTTCAGAAGAATATCAGCCAACTCTTTTGTGGTATTAATTTTTTGCGTTTTTCGTATTTGGACAAGTTTTTTTGCAATTTTGCGTGAAAAACGCTCTTCTCCAAACTCTTTAAATATCTTATATAATTGTTCTTCACTCCATGAATTAACTATATCATAGGCTGAAACAGGAAGATCAGGGTTCATCCTCATATCAAGAGCGGAATCATGCATAAAACTGAACCCTCTTTCTTCTGAAGTAAGCTGATGATAAGAAACTCCAAGATCAAACAGAATGCCGCCCGTTATTTTTTCTATATTCAGCTCTTTTAAAACGTCAGGAATCTCTGAATAATTTGATTTTATTATTGTTGTTATTTCTTTATACTCTTCCAATCGGGCAGTACAAGCCTTAATCGCGTCAGGATCGGTATCAAAAATAATAAGTCTGCCTTCGGGAAAGATTTTTTCGGCTATTGCAAATGAATGCCCGCCGCCGCCGGCTGTGGCATCGATATAAATTTTCCCTTTCCGGCAATTTAAAGCGTCAACCGCTTCATTTAAAAGGACTGTTTTATGGACAAAATCGTTCATATTAAATTAATTTAAGCCATGCCTGCGTTGCTTAGTCTTTTTCTACGTTTCATAAGATCAACAAAGGCTTCAAGTCTTGTAACAAACCCGGCTCTTCCTGTTTGTTCATCCATTACAAGGGCTAAAATCGGTAATGCGCCATCTTGTCGCATTCTTGGGAAGATATTTTGGGACATGATCTCCGGCATGCAGGTGAAAGGGCTAACATGCACTATTCCGTCCGTTCCCCTGCTTGTCGCATAAGCCACATCGCTGACGGATTCTATGGCATCTCCGCCGATATCTCTTGTAAGATAAGGCTTTGCAAACCTGAATGCTCTTTCAAGGTGAGTTTCACCGCTTCTCAGAAATTTTGGAATTATTGCTGTTTTTACCCAACCGCTTAAACTCATGCTTCTTTTTGTCTGAACTCCAAGTCTGCCAAGTTCTCTTTCAATATGCTGGTTAGAAAAAGGATCAAGCACCATAAAAATTTCACCTGTTAAATCAACGTTTAAAACCTCTCTATTCGTATCGATAGCGGTTTTTTTAATTTCTTTTATTGCTTCAATTTTAGCTTCTTTAAGGTCTTTTCCGGTAGAAGCCTCATCTACCCAATTTAAAGATTTATTAAACGCTTTTTCTGCCTGTCCATAATCAAATTCTCTTGCTCTATAATATGAAAGCGTGTTTTCCAGATCATCGAGAACAAAAACTTTTTGAAGAGCAAGTCCTACAGCTTTTCCCAGATCAACAATATTTGTATTTCCGCTTACTGTTTTCATGCAGTCGACCAATTCAAAAAATTTGCCTTTATAAAGGTCGATATCAATATATTTAATTTTGTATCCCAAGTCTTCAAGGGCGTTTTTAATAGATTTGCTATATTCGCCAAGTCTGCAAATTCCAGGACTGCTTATCATGATTACAGCTTCAGCTCCGCGCTCTACAGCTTCTATGTAGTTGCCGAGCAACAGTTTGTAAGGAAGACATATAGCTTCAGGACTGTACTTTGTGCCTAGAGAAAGAGTTTTTTTACTTGTTTTAGGCGGAAGTATGACTTCTCCTCCCAGAGATTTTATTAATGATGCTCCCACCACATATAAACTCCCCATATGAGGGAATGAAACTTTTATTTTTTTACTCTTTTTATTAGTCATCAGTTATTTTCACCTGTAGTTTTTAAATTTATTACAATCTGAATATAAAATTTTGTCTATTATGTTAAGCATATTTAGCTATATAAATATAATAATTTAAAATTAAAATATTTGTAAAATAATTTTAATTTTAAATTATTATTTAACCTGAATTGCTAAATAAATAATTTTATATTTGGCGTAGCGGCTGGCTTCGCCAGCCGCTACGCCTTCTTAAGGCATGCGGCTCGCAGGCAAAGCCTGCGAGCCGCATAAAAAATTAAAATAGAATTTCAAGCTATTTCAGCGTTTCGGGTAATTAGCAATTCGAGTTATTTAACTTGAATTGCTATACCAATCCAAATGTAACTACTCAGCGCCCGCCCTAGTGTTCTGACCGAATGATTGCATAGAACAAAATTACGTTTTTAACGTCTTGAAGAAAAAGACGTGAGGTAAGGACATGAAAAAAAGCGTATTAAAATATGAAGTTTGCCTAAATGATGACCAGA
>JAKLDH010000093.1 GCA_022703625.1 Cyanobacteriota bacterium
CCGCATAAAAAATTAAAATAAAATTTCAATCTATTTCAGCGTTTCGACTAATTAGCAATTCGAGTTAATTAAGGATTTACAAAAACCCTCTTTTTTATTTAACGGTTTTTTAAATTGATTGGTATAAACTTTCATCCTGTTTCTCGGAAATTTTAGTATATCCGTATTCACCTTTTATAATTTCCGGAGTTTCTTTTTGCGTCATTAAATCAGCCAGTTCTTTTGAAGGAATTTCTCCAAGAGCATGCGTTTTGTTTAAATTAATTCCCGCCATGAATTTATCCATTTTTTTATAGCTGAATTCATTCTCCCATCGGGCAACTACAACCGTAGCAACACAATTTCCTATTAAATTTACAGTGGTTCTTCCCATATCAAGAATATGATCAATACCTAAAAGCACAGCCACGCCGGCTACCGGAATTCCAAAACTGCCTAAAGTTCCTGCCAAAATAACAAGAGATACTCTTGGAACACCCGCTATTCCTTTACTTGCAAGCATAAGAGCAAACATCATTCCTATTTGCTCTCCTACGCTTAATTCTATGTTGTACATTTGGGCTATAAATATTGCCGCAAGGGAAAGATAAAGAGTGCTTCCGTCAAGATTGAACGTATAACCGGTTGGCATTACAAACCCTACGATTTTTTTAGGAACTCCAAAATTTTCCATAGTTTCCATCGCTTTAGGCAAAGCCGCTTCGCTGGATGCGGTTGAAAAAGCCAGCAAGGCAGGCTCTTTTACTGCTTTTACAACATTTAAAAACGGGACTTTTATTATACGGCAAACAGTTATTAAAACAGTAACAACAAAGATTATTAATGCTAAATAAAGCGAAAAGATTAATTTTGTATAATAAAAAAGGATTTCTATGCCGTTTTCGCCTATTGTAGAAGCAATAGCGGCAAAAACTCCAATCGGGGCGAAATTCATCACAAATTCTGTAAACTTAAACATTACTTCCGACAAGCTTTTTAAGCCTTCCAGCAGCGGCAATCCTTTGTTTCCCACAGAGCCAAGGGCAATAGCAAAAAAGATGGAAAAAAATACAATTTGAAGAATTTGATTATTTGCCATTGCGTTAAATATGCTTTTGGGGGCTATATGAACTAAAGTATCGGTTAGGGAATAGCTTTCGGTTGAACTTTTTATTTGTTCAAGCTGTTTTATTTGAGTTGGAGAGCAGTCAATAGCGCAGCCAATGCCGGGTTTAAGTATATTTGCGGTTAAAAGACCAATTACAAGAGCGATAGAGGTTGCGGCAAGAAAATAAATAATTGTTCTTGAGCCGATGGTTCCCAGATTTTTTATGTTGCCATGACCTGCTATTCCGACCACTAAAGTAGAAAAAACAAGGGGAGCGAGTATCATTTTTATCATTTCAAGAAATAAAGTTGCCCCCGCTTTTAGTATTTCTGAAATAACGGAATAAATTTTTTCAGAATGAGGAAATAACAGACATATTTTAGGATAAAGCCAGCCAAAGATTATCCCTGCGGCAAGACCAAGCAGAATATACCCTGAAATGCCGGAAGCATTAGTTTGATTAGTTGTTTTACTGCCCATTTACAATTCCTTTTTGCTCTTATTCCTTACTTCATTAAAATATAAATAAAAAAAAAATTTACATTTTTTGATTTAATTATTTACAAAAGACAAAAAGAAAATTAAGGATTTATAAAACCCCCATTAAAAAATATTTCTTTATAGCCAATGCCGCTTGAAGAAAATCAAGGCTGAAATCTTTAGACAACCTGTATTAATCTGTATTAATGGAAAAATAAACGTCTTTAAGTCGTTTTTTGCTTACATGCGTATATAATTGAGTCGTAGATACATCACTATGCCCTAATAATTCCTGAACAACCCGCAAATCCGCTCCGTTTTCCAGCAAATGCGTAGCAAAACTGTGTCTTATTGTATGAGGAGTTATATGTTTGTTTATTGCCTGCCCAAAGCGGGAAACTTTTTTATAAACATCCTGTCTGGTTATTCTTTGCGCTTTTTCGTTTATAAAAAGAGCTATGGTATTTGCTTTATTCGTTTTAATAATTAAATCTCTTTGTTTCATATAAATTTTTAATTTCTTTATCGTGTTTTTTCCCAAAGGAACAATTCTTTCTTTTGAGCCTTTGCCAAAGCATTTTAGAAATTCGTTCTCAAAATTTATGCTGTTAGTGTCCAGATTAACCAGTTCAGATACTCTTAATCCGGCGGCGTATAAAAGTTCAATTAAAATCGTTTCAATCCCCAATGAGTTTTGTGAAAATATTTTTTCCATTTCTGCAATTGTAAGAACCTTTGGAAGTTTTTTATCAAGTTTAAGCTGTTCAACGCTAAGCGTGGGGTCATGATCTATAAGCTCGTTGCTTACCATCCATCGAAACCAGCCTCTCAAGGAAGCGATTTTTCTTGTAATGCTTGTAGAAATATAGCTTGAGTCCTTTAATTTTTTTATATAAGAATTTATAATAAATCTGTTAATTTGGTCAAAGTTATAAATAGAATTTTGTTTAAGGAATTCAATAAAAGAAACAATATCTCTTCTGTAAGCCTGTTCTGTGTTTTGAGAAAGACCTCTTTCAAGACAAAGATATTCTATGTATTCCGACAAATATTCATAAAAAAACTCGTCGTCAGAAATTTGTTTTTTTAATATATCCATAATCTTAGAGCGTATATCTTTTTTTAGTAATGTTCAAGAGGTTTTCATTTCTGCAAAATAAAATTTGTAAATCTTATTTAATTTAGTGTAAAAATAAAAGCAAAGAGGAAATTTTATTTATGAAAAATCAAAAAATAAAAATCGGACTTATAAACTTTATAAATTGTTTGCCTTTAAGCTATTGTCTTGAAAAAGAAAAACCGCAAAACGCAGAATTAATATACGGAACACCTGCGCGGTTAAATAAGCTCATGGCGGAAAACAAAATCGATATTGCCCCGATTTCTTCTTTTGAATATTTAAAAAATAAAAACAAATATTTTTTGATGACAAACTCATGTATAAGCTCTGACGGCGAATGCGGAAGTGTTCTGTTGTTCTCAAAAAAACCTATTAACAGTCTGGCAGGCGCTACAATCGGGCTTCCGACTGACTCCGCTTCATCAACGGCAATGTTAAAGATTATCTTAAATAAATACGATATTAAACTTGAAAGCATAATTTTTAAACAACATAATTATGCTGAAAACATTTATAGTTTATTTAATTCCGGCTTGGATGCATTTTTATTTATAGGAGATAATGCGCTAAAAAACAACTGTATTTTAGACAACTCTGTCCTGATATATGACATAGGAACGCTTTGGAAAGAGTTAACAGGGCTTCCGGCTGTATTTGGAACCTGGGTTGCGGCTAATGAAAAAATAAAACAGCGGGATGATTTTGAAAAACTGCAAAGTTTAATCCCTAAAGCAATTGAAACAGGTCTTGGATTATATTTTAATGAAGTGTTGCAAAAAGCTTCCGAAAATACGGGAATAAAACAGGAAATAATTAAAGATTATTTAACCCGAAAAATTGTATATAATTATACAGAACAACGCCAAAAAAGCCTGGAATTATTTGAAAAGCTTTATATACAGCTTAATTTAGCATAACAGAGAAAAATTTATGAAAAATATAAAAAAATCTATATATATTGCGGTTTTAGCCATAATAATCCTGATAGGCGCAGGTTATTATCAGGACAGATATAAATCTCGATCAGTGGCGGAATATATTGTTTCAACAGCAGAAAATTATGATAAAACGCCGCAAGGCGTTTATAATAAGGCATGGAGGATCATAAAAAACAATTTTGTCGATGAAAGTTATAATAATCAGGATTGGAAGAAATGGAAAACCCGATATAAAGCGCAAATAAAAACGGATGAAGATTTACGGGTCGCAACAGAATCCATGTTGGCAAGTTTAAACGATCCTTACACAAGATTTTTGCCTAAAGACGATTTTGAGGAGCAGCACAGAAATATCGACTCCAGACTTAGAGGAATCGGCGTCCATATTACCGAAGCGGATGGAAATATTATTGTCGTCAGCGTCATAGAAGACACGCCAGCAAAAAAATACGGACTTAAGCAAAAAGATCAAATTCTTAAAGTAGATAAAATTTCTACTAAAGGGCTTCCTCTTAAAGATGTAGCAGAACTTATCAGAGGAGAAGAAGGCTCTGTCGTTGTTTTAACCATTTTAAGAGATGAAAAAACAATAGTTAAAAAGATAGCCAGAGAAGAAATAAAAATAAAAACCGTTAAATATGAGATGTTAGACAAGAACATCGCTTATATACGGATATTAAGTTTTATAAGCAATGATACCCATAATGAATTCAAAAAAGCTCTTTATGCGACAAAAAGCTCAGACGGCATAATAGTTGACGTAAGAGGCAATTTTGGAGGACTTCTGACAAATGCGGTTTATATAACCAACATGTTTTTAAAAACAGGCAATATAGTAAGTATTGTTGATAAAGATGAAAACAAACAGGATTATCCCGCAGATTTAAGCATGTTTATAACCCAAAAACCTGTAGTAATACTTACAGATGAAAGTTCCGCCAGCGCAAGCGAGATTTTCAGCGGGGCAATGAAAGACCATAAAAAAGCTGTTCTTGTGGGCAAAAAAACCTTTGGAAAAGGTCGCGTTCAGATGGTTACAGAACTTCCTGACGGATCAGGAGTAAATTTTACCATTGCAAAATACCTCACTCCTTCAGGAATAGATATTGAGCATAAAGGAATAGAGCCTGATTATGAGGTTGATTATAAAGGAAATGAAGAAAGTCCCGAAAAAGACACACAATTAAAGAAAGCCATTGAAGTTCTTTTAGGAGAAATAAGAAAAACCAAGGCAGCCTGATTAAACAGCAAAGCGGAAATGTACGATGTCGCCGTCCTGAATAATATATTCCTTGCCCTCAAGGCGAGTTAAGCCCTTTTCTCTGGCAACAGCATAACTGCCGCAATCCACAAAATCCTGATAGCCTGTAACCTCTGCTCGTATAAACCCTTTTTCAAAGTCGGTATGGATTACCCCAGCCGCTTGAGGAGCTTTTGTTCCTGCTTTAATTGTCCATGCCCTTACTTCTATTTCGCCTGCGGTGATAAAAGTCCTTAACTGTAAAAGACTGTATACTTTTTTAATCATCATTTCAGCCCCTGTATCTTGGATGCCGGATTCCATCAGGTATTCTTTTGCTCCTGTAGTTCCTAAAGCTACAAGTTCAGATTCCAAAGCCGCGCTAATAATGGCGACTTCCGCATTATGCGTTTTGGCATACTCTTTTACCTGCTCAACCATAGGGTTGTTTTCTCCTGAAAGATTATCTTCAGAAACGTTTGCGGCATAAATTACCGGCTTTATCGTAAGTAAATTAAGACTATTCACAAACGGGACTTCTTCTTTATCAAATATATCAATAGAAAAAGGCTTGCCCTCGTTTAAAATTTCAGTTAATTTGTTTAATGCCTGATCTTCCGCTATAGCTGATTTTTCTTTTGCTTTAATGTTTTTCTGGATTCGTTCCTTCCTTTTCTCAACTGATGCAAGATCAGCAAGCGCAAGTTCTAGATTAATTATTTCTATATCGTCAAGAGGGTTTGTCGCGCCTGAAACATGGACAATATTATCGTCAACAAAGCATCGGACAATATGTATAATTGCGTCAACTTCTCTTATATTTGCCAGAAATCGGTTTCCAAGACCTTCTCCTTTACTTGCTCCCTTGACAAGACCGGCTATATCGCAAAATTCAATGGCTGTCGGAATGACTTTTTGGGCTTTAACCAGTTTTTCCAGAACTTCAAGCCTTTCATCAGGAACGATAACGATTCCTTTATTCGGTTCTATCGTGCAAAACGGATAATTTGCCGCCTCTGCTTTTGCTGAAGAAGTTAAAGCATTAAATAAAGTTGATTTTCCTACGTTTGGAAGTCCTACGATCCCTGCTTGAAGCATTTTTATTAACCTTTCATTTTTTACGTTTACTTGTCGGTTTTTTCCTTAATTTGTCCCCGAATTTTTGTGTACAACTCCTGTATTAATTCTTTGATTTCCGCTTCTGAAATTTCCGGTTGCCTGTCGGGATATAGCTTATACAGTTTATAATAGACATTTATATTATTATAAGCCTCGTCATAATTTCCCATACTGTCCATTGCCAGAGAATAATGCAGATATGCCGGTTTATACGCCGGGAAATAGCTTATAATCTCTTTATATAAAGACAAAGAATTATTATACTTTTTTGCTTCCCATAATTTTAAAGCTTCATCCAGTTTTTCATCCGCAACCTGAAGTTTGATTTTTATTCGTCTTTCAATCGGCTCTATTTCTTTATTGTAATAATAAGTCTTTTTCAGGTCATCAAGTACAATTAGAGCCTCATAGTAATTATGATCGTAACATAAATGTTTTAAAATTCTAAATTTTTCATAATTTGAAAGCTTGATGCCTAGAAGTTTATAAAGTTTATTATGGCATTCCTCAAAATTTCCAAGCAAATATTCAGCCCGCGCTTCGTTTAAAAGGTCATAAAACTCAAAAGTTTCGCTTATTGACAAGTTTATAAGATTTTGTCTTATATTTTCAGGAATTTTTACTTCATTAATCAGCTTAAACTTAAGAAAAGCAATCTTATTTTTCTTATCAGGTTCAGATTTTATAATATAAAGAGCATCTGCCGTAAAATTATTTGAAACGGAAAAGCCTTCTTTCCACTGAGAATAGTAAAGTTCCGCTAAGCCTGCGGCGGCGCTGATGTTTTTAGGATTTTTTTCAAGAAGTTTCACATAAAGCTCTCTTGCTTTGGTGAATTCATCAATCATAAGGAAATAATCCGCTTTCATTAAAAGGTTAAGATTTTCGTCAACATTGGCAAAAAGGTCTTTTGGCGATGTTTCTTCGGATATTTTTTCTTTATAGGAAGTTTTGATAAGCGTATCAAGATGTTTTTGAGCTTCAAGCATGTCAGGTTTGAGTCTTAAAGTCTGAAGATATTGCTGTTGAGCTTCTTTAAAGTTTCCTTCCTCTTCAGAAATCCTTCCGACAAGATAATAAGCTTTATGATTTTTATTATTTCCCAATTCAACAGATTTTTTAATAAACTTTTTTGCTTTATCGTAGTCTTTTGTTTTGTAATAGTAGTTTCCGATCTGGTAATAAGCGTCAGGGTGGTTAAAACATAATTCTTTCGCTTTAAGAATTTCTTCTTTCGCTTTTTGGTTTTGTCGATTTGCGTAATAAGCTTCTGCAAGGGCAACATGCGGCAGTGGATTTGACAGGTCGTATTGTGAAGCCATAAAAAAGTGATCAAAGCTTTTTGTCAGGTATTCTTCAAGGTTTTCTTCCGTTTCCTGAGAAGTTGACGACATTCTTGCCTTGTCAAAATACACATAACCAAGCTCAAGATAAGCGTTGCTGTTTTTATAATCAAGCATTAAAGCTTTTTTCGCCATTTTTTCAGCTTCATCAAACTGATAAGTTTTTCTCAACAATTCAGCGGACATTATATAAATTCTCGGATCATTGCGTTTAATTTCCAACAATCTGTTGAGTTCCAGCATTGCATCGGTATAGTGTTCATTTTCCAGATAAATTTTAATTGTTTTTATGTTATTTTCACTGTTTGTTGCGGCATGCTGTTTTATTTGTCCCTGATAAATATACGATTCATTTTTGTTAAAATCCTGTATTCCGGAAGCAAAAACACCGGCATTAAAAGATTTTGCCGCAAAAACAAAAGCGACAAAAACAAGAAAGGCTATTTTTATAGAGATTTTCATATTTTTTTATACCGGTAGTTTATTATAACTTGAGCGCAATTAAAATGATTCTTTAATTATATATTTTACTAAGGACTTTCTCAAAGACATTTTTTAAATTACATAAAAAACAAAAAAAAGACGAAAAGTAAGCGTTTGAATATGTGAGGGTCCGAGGGCTTGCCCCTGACCAATATGTCAGTTTGGCTTGTTAGTTTTCCTTTCTTTATGATATATTATTAAAAACTTTAGTTAAGGAAAAAAAATGCGCTTATCTAAATCTCATGATTTACCCGGAACTTTAATTGTTGTAGAAGGAGTTGACGGCTCAGGAAAAAGCACTCAAATCTCTCTTTTAAGAGATTGGCTTATTTCTACTGTTCAGGATGTAATCTATACTGAATGGAATTCTTCACGGATTATTTCTGATACAACAAAAAAAGCAAAGAAAAAAAATCTTTTAACGCCAAGAACTTTTTCTTTATTACATGCTGTTGACTTTGCGGACAGGCTTGAACAAATAATAGTTCCGGCATTAAAAGCGGGTTTTGTGGTTCTTGCAGACAGATATGTTTATACCGCTTTTGCAAGAGATGTTTCAAGAGGGGTTGATCGTGAGTGGGTAAGAAATATGTACGGTTTTTCAATATGTCCTGATCTTGCTTTATATTTTCATGTTCCGATTGAAACTTCCCTTGCCAGAATATGCGCAAATAGAGCCCCAAAGTTTTATGAAGCCGGCATGGATTTAAATTTAAGTAAAGATCCTCATGAAAGCTATAATATTTTTCAGGGACGGGTTATAAACGAATATGACAAAATGATTGACGAATATGGTCTGGTTAAAATAGACGGAACTGAAACAGTTCATAATCAGCAGGTAATTTTAAGAAACATCGTCTCAAAAATGTTGGAACAAAAAAATATAAGAGTAAGATAATATATGGAACTAGAGCTTAAAAAACAATCAAGGCATGGCTATCCCGGACTTTTAATTCCTATAGAAGGCACTGATGGGGCAGGAAGAACCACACAGATTGAAATGCTCAGAAATTGGCTTGCTATAGAAGGATATGGAGTTGTTATAAGCGAATGGAAAACTTCAAAACTTATAGCCGCGGCAATTGATCAGGCAAAAGAAAAAAATCTTCTGCATGCCTATACGTTTAGTCTTTTATATGCGTCAGATTTTGCCGACAGGCTTGAAAATGTAATTATTCCGGCTTTAAAAGCGGGTTTAATTGTTCTTACCGACAGATATACATATACTGCTTATTCAAGAGATGTTGTCAGAGGCGTTAGCCCTGAATGGATAAGAAAATTATACAATTTTGCCCCACAACCTGATCTTGTTTTTTATTTAAAAATGCCTGTTGAGATTTTACTTAAAAGAATTATCGGAACAAGCGGGCTTGATTATTATGAGTCCGGTCGAGATATTGGATTAAGCACAGATTTTTATGAAAGTTTTAAAATATATCAAAGAAAAATTCTTTCCGAATATTCAATCATGGAAAAAGAATTTGATTTTGAAATAATTGACGGAACTCTTTCAGTAGACAGCGTACAAAATAAGATGCGCAAAAAAGTAAAAGAGCTTCTTGATTCCGGCGTTATTAAATAGTAACTACTCGGTCGCCTATTTTGTCATTGCGAGCGATAGCGAAGCAATCCACCCCATAGCAATAAGGGGTTTTTAGAGGCGTCCTATACACAGCTTAGTATTATAAGTATTGTAACAATAACACTAAAAAAGAGTTTGTTTTTGAATAGAAAAAATTTTTTGGGGAATATATTTTACACAAAGAGAAAAATTTCTGGAAAAAATAGTACGAAAGGATTCAATTTTTATTATAAACTCCAACTAAAGTTTGAGGAAATTATAACTTAAGAACAATATATAATTGAGCGAAATAAATTTATTATAAATACAAGTCGTCATATCATTGGATATTTTTGAAATATTCACAAACGCTTATGCGTAACCTTCAGGGATGTATCAGTTAAGATAAGGAGAATCTTACTATGAGTATCGTTGTTAACACAAATGTTAGCTCAATTCTAGTTCAGAGAAGTTTATCAACTTCAACAAGCAACATTCAATCATCATTGGAAAAACTTTCAACCGGTTATCGAATCAACAAAGCGGCTGATGACGCGGCAGGTTTAAGTATTTCCGAAAGCTTGAAAGCTCAGGCTCGTGGCTCTCAGGTAGCTGCATCAAACGCTCAAACAGGCATTAACCTTTTGCAAACAGCAGAAGGCGACCTTGCGATCATTCAGGAAAACTTGCAAAGAATCAGAGATCTTG
>JAKLDH010000094.1 GCA_022703625.1 Cyanobacteriota bacterium
TAAATAATTTTATATTTGGCGTAGCGGCTGGCGAAGCCAGCCGCTACGCCGTTTTAAGGGCATGCGGCTCGCAGGCAAAGCCTGCGAGCCGCATAAAAAATTAAAATAAAATTTCAATCTATTTCAGTGTTTCGACTAATTAGCAATTCGAGTTATGTAATACCAAGTTGCAATTAATGTAGCATTAAAGTGCCCTACCCCTAACCCCTTGCTCCCCTACATTTTTATAAATTCAGTCCAAAATCCCCGCGCCCCCAACCCCCTCTCCCATTGGGAGAGGGGGCTAAAGATTGTTTTTGGTCGAGTGAACCGCCAACGGCGGTTCACTCGACCTATTGAATTTACTAAAAAATCTCGCAAAAATAAATTTTGTAGGGGACCAAGCCCCTACCCCCTCCCTAAGGGAGGGGAAGAAGAGTTGATAAGGGTTTTGCCGGCTATGCCGGCAAAACCCTTATCAAAAAATAATATTCTTTAAACGCAACTTGGTAACAGGAAACGGTTTTACATAACCTGCTCAAGTTGCTTGAGCTCTTCAACGCAATTTTTAGAGTAATCGTCGATTTTAAAAGTCTTTCTTAGTTTAAATTCTGCCTGTTTACCTTTATTCCACTGATTTACAGGACGCAAATAACCTACAACCCTTGAATAAACTTCGCTTTCTGCTGAACAATTCGGGCAAAGAGCATGTTCTCCGGCAATATACCCATGGTTCGGACAAATACTAAACGTCGGCGTAATCGTAAAGTAAGGCAGGCTGTAATTGTTGCAGATTTTTCTGACTAATTGTTTCACGCTTTCAGTAGACGTGATTTTTTCGCCGACAAATATATGCAAAACAGTGCCGCCGGTATATTTAGCTTGAATATCATCCTGAAGGTCAAGGATTTCAAACACATCATCACTATACATAGTTGGCAATTGCGTGGAATTTGTATAGAAAGGCTCTGCTCCTTTAATATATTCCGCTTCATTTGCGCATACAGACACAGGGTATCTCTCTTTATCCACCTTGGCAAAGCGATAGGAAACGCTTTCCGCCGGTGTTGCTTCAAGGTTAAAGTTTCTTCCGGTTTCTTTCTGGAAATCTTCAAGCGTGGAGCGCATAAAATCAAGAACTTTTTTGGTAAACGCAAGTGATTTTTCGGTTCCAATATCCTGTTTAAACATATTTAAGCATGCTTCATTCATGCCGGAAACGCCTATGGTGGAAAAATGATTTTGCCAGTAATTTCCGTGTCTTTGCTTGATATTTCTGAGATAAAACTTTGCATACGGGTATAAATCCTGGTCGGTAAGTCTTTCAAGGAGTTTTCTTTTTGTTTCAAGGCTGTTTTTGGCAAGATTCATTAAACGCTCAAGTTTTTTCAAAAAGTCGTCTTCGTTTTTTGAAGTATGTCCTAATCTCGCCATGTTTATTGTTACAACGCCGATTGAACCTGTAAGCGGGTTTGCTCCAAAAAGTCCGCCGCCTTTTTTCTCAAGCTCTCTATTGTCAATCCTTAATCTGCAACACATTGACCTTGTGTCTTCCGGCTTCATATCAGAATTTACAAAGTTTGAGAAGTATGGAATTCCATATTTAGCGGTCATTTCCCATAATCCTTCCAGGTTAGGATTGTCCCAATCAAAATCTTTGGTTATATTATAGGTAGGAATCGGGAATGTAAACACTCTTCCTTTTGCATCACCTTCTTGAAGCACTTCCAGTAAGGCTTTATTAAAAAGATTCACTTCTTCCTGAAAATCTCCATAAGTTTCTTTAACAGGTTCACCGCCTATAATGGCGCTTTGTTTTGCTAAAAACCCGGGAACTATTAAATCCAGCGTGATATTAGTAAATGGAGTCTGAAAGCCTATTCTGGTAGGCACATTTAGATTAAAAATAAACTCTTGAAGGGCTTGTTTAACTTCTTTATAACTTAAATTGTCATATTTTATAAAGGGGGCAAGGAGTGTATCGACGTTTGAAAACGCTTGAGCTCCTGCTGATTCGCCTTGAAGCGTGAAAAGAAAGTTAACCATTTGTCCTAATGCGCTTCTGAAGTGTTTTGGCGGATTGCTTTCAACTTTTCCCGCAGCTCCTTGAAATCCTGACAATAAAAGGTCTTGCAAGTCCCAGCCAACACAATAAACAGAGAGAATGTTTAAATCATGAATATGAAAATCCCCATTTGTATGCGCGTCGCCTATTTCTGGAGTATAAATCTTATTTAACCAATAATTTTTGCTTATTTCAGAAGAAATATAGTTATTTAAGCCCTGAAGAGAAAAGGACATGTTGGAATTTTCTTTTACTTTCCAGTCAAGCTGGTCAAGATACTGATCTACAAGTTCTATTTTGTCATTATTAGCGATTTCTCTAAGTTTTGAATGCTGATCTCTATATATAGTATAAGCTTTTGCTGTTTTATAATATGGAGAATTCATCAGGGTTTGTTCGACAATATCCTGAACTTCCTCAACAGAAGGAACCTCATTTCTTATAACTTTTCCGGCAAAATCAAGCGCTTTTATGGCAAGCTCTTGAGCAGTATTTTTGTCAAATTCGCTGGTTGCTTTTCCTGCCTTGGATATTGCGTTTGCTATCCGATCAGGTTCAAAACTTACTACGCTGCCGTCTCTTTTTTTAATTTTTTCAAACATACCTTATTTTTTCTCCCCTGTAGTCAATTTTTTATCAAATTATCATGGATTAAATTTAAAATGAATTTCAAATTTTAGTCAATAAATAAATGAATACTTTAAGAATTATTTTTTACAATTCTATTGTTACTTGACAATGTATAGTTTTCAAATATTTTTGAGTTATACTCAAATTTGCTATACCAATCAAAATAAGTTTTCGTTAATTTGTTAAAAAGCTAAACATTACCCGACCTGCGAGCGGGCAAGGTTTAGCGGGCGATTTAAAACTTTATAAAAATCGTCTTTTAAAGACAACTATAAGGGAATAAAAGGTGATTGAAATGAATGATATAGAAGATATAAGCCAAGCAGTCCTTGTGGGAAGAGTTGTAGCGACGGAAAAATGCCCAAATACTTCACAAACTTTTAGTTTCTGGACCAATCTGGATTCTCCGGTAGGAATAGGAACTATTGTGAAGATTGAAAGCGATAAGATTCACTTTGACAAAAGACAAAATAAAGAATTTAAAAGAATCGTTTACGGAATCGTAACAGAAGGAATAAGCTATACTGACCTTGATTCCCCGCTTAATGACTATATAAGCTCAGATTATGACCCGAATTCAAGCGTTACTGCGCAGACAGAACGACCTGAAATAAGATATTATACCGCATCTGTATTAAAAATGGAGCCGGAAGAGCCTATTCAACCTGTTCCCATAGGCAATGTATATCTTGCTACTGATCAATGCGTTAAAAAATCGCTTAGAATGGACAGTTACGAAAATACTCGGATTCCTATCGGGCTTTATATCAATGGCGATAACCAATCTCCCGTTTATCTCGATTCAAAATTCCTGTTAGGTCCGGAAGCCGCGCATTTAAACGTTACGGGCGTTTCAGGGCTTGCAACAAAAACAAGCATAATAGAGTTTCTTATGACAGGAATCCTTCAGCATTACAAATGCGAAGGAGGCATTGCGTTTGTATTATTTAACGTTAAAGGATATGATCTGCTTTATCTCGATCAGCCGGCTGAAAATCTTTCTGAAAATGAGTTAAAAATGTATGAGAAACTGGATATAAAGCCTGAGCCATTTAAAAATGTTAAATATTACGCTCCTTTTAAAGAAGATGGGTTTAATTATAACACTCACAGAACGAATGAGGAGCTTGTTAATGATGTAAATCCCTTAAGCTGGGGGCTTGAGGAGATTTTTGCGCATGTGCAGGTTCTTTTGAATAAAGACGATATCGACGCCAAGGCAGATGCGTTTTTGTCGTTAATTAAAGATAAAGTCATAAATAACGATAAACCGGACAAATGCTATTGTGTATATGAAAAAATTAAAAATTTCAATGATTTGGAAAACTGGTTTCAAAGGATTTTTGCGCAGATAGAAGGACAGGAAGAAGGCTCTGAAGGCAAATCAGGCTGGAAAGGGCATGCTTCTGCTACTATCAGAAAAGTTTATAACCGATTAATGAATATAAAAACCAGATGTAAAGGACTTGTTACTAATGGTTCTGATACTTATGACCTTCCCTGGGGAAATTTTGAAGACAAAGGCGTTTATGTCGTTGATGTTGCAAATGTTATACCTCTTGCGCAGGATTTAGTCTTTACTCGGATTGTGGAAGAGCTGAAAAAAAGGCTTGAAGAAAAGACGCTTGGTGTGGAAAAAGTAATTGTATTTGTGGATGAGCTTAATAAATATGCGTCTTCAGATTCAGGAAACTCTTATCTTAAGCAGACGCTGCTTGAAATCTCTGAGAGGGGCAGATATCTTGGGCTAATCTTGTTTTCAGCGCAGCAGTTTAAATCGCAGGTTCATAAAAGAATTGTGGGGAATTGCGGAACAAGCATTTACGGGCGGATGGATATGGATGAGCTTGCGAATCAGGGTTATAGCGTCATGCCTTCTTCAATTAAAGCGGAACTTACGGTACTTGAAAAAGGCAAATTACTTATAAGGCATCCGCATTTCAACCAGTATATTTTTGTAAAATTCCCTCGCCCGCCGATTATGACAAGCCAGGCAGGAGCAAAAAGGTTTGTTCCGGCTAAGCCTTTGTCTTTTGAAGAAGCTATGATCAGGAATTTTAAACGTATTGATCCGACAATCAAGGCGAATGAGGTTAAGGATTGCATCTTTGAAGTAGATCAGGAAGAAGTCCTCAGGGCTTTTAGCGAAATGGAAAGAAAAGGTAAAGACAAGCCTTTGGCTTATTTTAAAAATAATCTTAAAAAACGCCCTCCCCGAAATTCTTTTGCGGAATCGCATTCTCCGGCTGCCTGCGGAACAGTTATTGATGACTGGTTAAAAGATTAAGGTTTATGTCATTACTCAGCCCGCGCCGCTCTGCGGGCGGCGCGGGCTGTAGATATCAGCTTTTTAACCAATTAATAAAATTTTCTTTTAAAAAAATCTCTTTGAAGTTTATAAAGCAAATATTTTGATTTTAATCTTGCTTTTATAATGCCGCTTTCCTGCGAAATATCTCTAATAGAATTTTTTTTAGATAATTTTTCATTATCTTTATT
Source organism: Cyanobacteriota bacterium (assembly GCA_022703625.1). Taxonomy (GTDB): domain Bacteria; phylum Cyanobacteriota; class Vampirovibrionia; order Gastranaerophilales; family UBA9971; genus JAKLDH01. The sequence goes on from JAKLDH010000094.1 coordinate 5,174, forward strand.
ATCTTCGTCCATATTAAATTTTACCTGCTCTGATTAATCTCTTATTGAAAAATAGGATAATGCCTATAATGCCATAAAATAAATATAAATCTATAAAAAATTTAATCTATAAATTGATTTTCCTAAATACTTGTATTATTTTTTCATAAAAATTTATTTTTGCAAAATAAAATAATTTTTTTCATAAAAATTAAAAAGTATTAAAAGTTCTGTCCCCTGCATCTCCAAGTCCTGGAAGGATATAGCCCACTTCATTCAATTTTTTATCTAAAGCGCCTGTAATAATTTTTATATTTTTAAATTCTGAAGATAATCTTGAAATTCCTTCCGGCGCTGCTATTAATGAAATAAACGTTATATTTTCCTCAGCTATATTAAGATTATTAAATAATTTAACAGCCGCAACAGCAGACCCTCCGGTTGCAAGCATCGGATCAAATATGTAAACATAAGTAGTAGGCGGATTAGAAAAATTTTCCGGCAGATTATTATAATAAGGCACCGGCTTTAAAGTTTCCTCATCTCTGTAAAGCCCTATATGATGAACTTTAGCAACCGGTAAAATGTCCATCGCAACTTCTGAAAAAATTAAACCTGCTCTCAATATTGGAGCAATAATAAATTTGGCGTTGCTGTCAATTACGCCTGCGTTTGTTTTCATTAAAGGCGTTTCGATTTCTTTTGTCGCAAGCGGAATATTCTCAAAAGCTTTATTTACCAGTATTGACGATACTCGTTTTACCGTAGCCCTGAAAGTTTCTGACGAGGTGGTTTTATCTCTTAAAATAGAGATATTATGAGTAACTAACGGTGTATTGCATATACAAACATTAGGCGCGATATTCATTTTATTTATTCTCCTTAAATATATTATAAATTAGCTTTAATTCTTTTTGTGACGCGGTCTTTGCCTAAAACAGAAATAATAACAGCCAGATCAGCTCCGTGATTAAGTCCGGTCAATGCCGCTCTTATCGGAGGCATTATCTGCTTTGGTTTTAGAGGCTTCATTCGCTCTCTGAATTTATCAAACTGTTCGTGAATTTTTTCAATATTGTTATAATCAAAATTTTCCGCAAATTCAAGAAAATCTGCTAAAACTTTTTTGCTTTCATCTGAAATTAAAACGTTTTGTTTGAGTTCATTGTCAATATTCACATCTTCGCCAAAGAAATAACTTACTAAATCGCTGATTTCATCAAGTTTAACCAGATTTTTTCTTACCGAATCAATAATTAAATCGAGTTGTGATTCTGAATAGCAGGATAAATCATATTTTCCAAGATATTTTCCGCATCTTTGCGCTAAATCTCTTATCGGCAGGTTTCTTATATAAACGCCGTTCATCCAGTTAAGTTTGTCAAATTCAAATATTGCAGGGTTTGACGATACTCTGTCCAGGCTGAAAAGGTTTGCGATTTCTTCAGGAGATTTAATTTCTTCGCCGTCAGGAGATGACCAGCCTAAAAATGCAAGGAAATTAACGAACGCTTCAGGCAAATACCCCTGATTAATAAATTCGCTTACCGCAGTTGCACCATGCCGTTTAGAAAGCTTGCTTCTGTCAGGGGCGAGAATCATGCCGAGATGTGCAAATTGCGGAACTTCAACTCCAAGAGCTTCGTAGATTAAAATTTGTTTTGGAGTATTTGAAATATGGTCTTCCCCTCTGATAATATGGGAAATTTTCATTTCCAAATCGTCGATTACAACCGCAAAGTTATAAGTAGGAGTCCCGTTTGACTTCATTATAACTATATCGCCTGTTAGAGCGGTATCAAATTCAATTTCTCCTTTAATCAGGTCATTAAATTTAAGTTTTTTAGGGGGAATTGAAAATCTGACAACGGGTTTTCTACCTTCTGTCTTATATTTTTCTATTTGATCGGCAGAAAGATTTTTACATTTGCCGGAATAAATAAAATCTCTTTTTTCCTGTTTAGCAAGTTCTTTTTCAGCTTCCAACTCTTCCTGGGTGCACCAGCAATAATAAGCATGCCCTGACTCAAGCAGTTTTGCGGAATATTTATCATAAAATTCCTGACGTTCCGACTGTTTATATGGGGCATATTCCCCGCCGACATCAGGACCTTCGTCCCAGTTAAGCCCTATTGCTTTAAGGCTGTCAAAGATATTCTGAACATATTTTTCTTCTGATCTTTCAGCGTCAGTATCTTCGATTCTTAAAATAAATTTCCCGTTATATTTTTTTGCGTAAAGCCAGTTAAAAAGGGCTGTTCTGGCTGTCCCCACATGCAGATTCCCTGATGGACTGGGGGCGATTCTCACTCTTATATTTTGGGTCGGCATATTATCCTTACTCTCATAAAATTATTTTTTAAAATTGTCTTTAGAAAAATTTTAAAGCAAAGACAACTTAATGTAAAAAGCCAAGAAAAAACAAAAAGTAATGCCAAGTTGTAATCAATGTAGCGCTAAATCTCCCTCCCCCGCCACGGAGGGGAAGAAGAGTTGATAAAGTTTTTGCCGGCGTAGCCGGCAAAAACTTTATCAAAAAATAATACTCTTTCCTTTACATATTTGGGTAAAGAGGATATTTGACGCATAACTCTAAAGATTTTTTCTTTAACTCACTTAATTTTTGTTCGTCTTCAGAGTTTTTAATCGCCTCTGCAATAATTTCACCGACAATTTTCATGTCTTCAACATTAAATCCTCTTGTTGTTGCAGCAGGAACGCCAAGTCTTACCCCGCTTGTTACAAACGGACTCTTCGGATCATTTGGAACAGTATTTTTATTAGCGGTTATATTAATCTTTTCCAAGACATTACTCATGTCTTTGCCTGTTTTATCAAATTTTCTAAGGTCTATAATCATAAGATGATTGTCTGTACCGCCGCTTACCAGGTCAATTCCGTTAGAAATGAGTGTTTCTGCAAGTTTTTTTGCATTTTTAATTATATTTTCTGAATATTGTTTAAATTCAGGCTGAAGAGCTTCTTTAAAAGCAACCGCTTTTCCCGCAATTATATGTTCAAGCGGACCGCCCTGAATTCCCGGGAACACAGCTTTATCTATTCCCTGCGCATGTTGTTCCGAACACATTACAACACCTCCACGAGGACCTCTTAAGGTCTTATGGGTGGTTGTTGTTACAAAATCGGCATAACCTGCCGGAGAAGGATGATGTCCTGTTGCGACCAGTCCCGCGATATGGGCAATATCAGCCATCAGATACGCGCCGACTTTATCCGCCACTTCCTTGAATTTTTTAAAATCTATTATTCTTGCATATGCGCTTGCTCCGCAGATAATAAGTTTCGGTTTATGCTCAAGAGCTGTTTTTTCAAGTTTATCATAGTCAATATATCCGTTATCATCTACTCCATAAGAAGCAACATCAAAATACATGCCGGAAAAATTCGCCGGAGAACCATGCGTAAGATGTCCGCCGTTGGAAAGGTCCATTCCAAGTATTTTATCGCCGGGTTTTAAAGCATAAAGAAAAACAGCCATATTTGCCTGCGCTCCGCTATGAGGCTGTACATTGGCATGTTCCATTCCGAACAGCTTTTTAACTCTTTCCTGAGCGAGAGTTTCAATTTCATCCACCACTTCACATCCGTTATAAAAGCGTTTTCCTGGTTTTCCTTCAGCATACTTGTTTGTGGCAACTGTGCCGCATGCCGCCATAACCGCAGGGCTTGTGAAGTTTTCGCTTGCTATAAGTTCTATTGTATTTCTTTGCCTGTCTAATTCTTTTTCTATAAGTTCCGCAATTTCATTATCAACAGTTCTAATTTTTTCAATTTCCATAAAAACCTCCCTTTATATTAAAGTTCCCTTTTAAATTTTAATATAAAAAAGGTTTAGTAGCGCATTATTTAAAATGTGTTTTATTAAAAAGCTTAAGGATTTACAAAAACCATCTTTTTTATTTATGAGAATCAATAATTTCAGGCTGTTTTTGACAAATTACATTTAAATTCCACGGCTTATCCTCTAAACGTTTAATATTATTAAAACCAAATTCTTCCAATTTCATTTTTAATAAACGAAAATCATAACCGCTCTTGTGAATGTCCCAGATTTCTGTTTCACCATCATTCTGCCAGCCCCAAAATCCTGCTAATGAATGTTGAAGATTGGTCCAATCAGGGTTTGCAACAGATTTTTTGAACGGGTCCTCGTCTAAAAACTGTTCAATATGAAACAACATATCAGGGATAATTATTTGAAGTTTTCCTCCTTTTTTAAGGATTTTATACCAGCATTTCAATGTTTTATCTGCCTGAGAAAACGTCAGGTGTTCAAAAAAATGTCTTGAATAAATTTCTTCTACCGTATTTTCAGAAAAATTTTTTTCTAATTCCCAGGCATTGCAATTATATTTAACCCACTCAAAATTTCTTATATCGACCCCTGCAAAACCTTCTTTAGGCTTTTTATTGCCGCATCTAGAACTTTAGGAAGCTAATTTTAGCTCGAAAGTATCGGCAGACGTGGAAATACCATAAACCTCATCCTGTAAATTAAACTTTACATCTCCAACAGAGCCGCCAAACTTTTGCTTAAGGATTGTCAACAGTGAATATGCGAGGCAAACAAATCCGACGTGATTGACCAGCTTTTGCCAATCCTCGACTTGAAAATTTTCCAATCCCAGCTTTTGTTTTGACTCCCTATGAAAC
>JAKLDH010000095.1 GCA_022703625.1 Cyanobacteriota bacterium
GGCTCGCAGGCAAAGCCTGCGAGCCGCATAAAAAATTAAAATAAAATTTCAATCTATTTCAGCGTTTCGACTAATTAGCAATTCGAGTTAATTAAGGATTTACAAAAACCATCTTTTTTATTTAACGGTTTTTTAAATTGATTGGTATAGAGGCGCCCATAAAAAATATTAATTGTGTTTTGCTAAAACTCAGGATTTTAAAAGGTTTATAAGCGTTTGTGGGATTTTTTTCAAAGACTCTATCTTCATTGCCGCATCTAAGGCTATGGCTTCTTTTGGCATTCCAAAAACAATACAGCTCGCTTCATCCTGCGCAATCGTGTAAGCTCCGGCATTTTTCATTTCTAATAAGCCTTTAGCACCGTCTTTTCCCATTCCTGTTAAAATAACTCCGATAGAATTAGCGCCGGCATATTTAGCCACAGACTGAAACAAAATTTCTACAGCAGGACGCTGATGATAAACTAACGGACCATCTTTAATTTCAACATAATAGCTTGCTCCGCTTCTTTTTAAGACCATATGCTTATTTCCTGGAGCTATTAAAACTTTTCCGGGATTTGCAAGATCGCCGTCTTCGGCTTCTTTAATTTCAAGAACACATAAATCATTTAATCTGTCCGCAAAAGACTTTGTAAAATACTGCGGCATATGCTGCACTATGACCATCGGCGGCATATTCCCGGGCAGCGCCGTTAAAACTTCCTTTAAAGCCTCTGTTCCGCCTGTTGATGCTCCTATTGCAATAATTTTATTGGTTGTTTTAATCATTGCATTCGTATTACTTGTTTTTTGCGCTGAATCAGAAAAAATTTGTTTTGCCGTTAATCTTGCAAGATTAATATAAGCTACTGCTTTAATTTTTTCGATCAACTGCTCGCTCATATCTCCAACTGAATAAGATTCGCCCGGTTTAGCCATAACTTCCGCCGCTCCAAGCTCTAAAGCTCTCATTGCAACTTCACAGCCCTTTTTGGCAAGTGAACTTACAATAATTACCGGCATCGGATGATGTTTCATAAGTTTTTCAAGAAAGGTCAAGCCGTCCATTCTTGGCATTTCAATATCCAGAATAATAACATCAGGTTTTAACTCTATAATTTTGTCCCTGCCTATAAACGGATCAGGGGCAGAACCTACAACCACTATTTCAGGGTCTTTTCCAAGCTCCTGCGTGAAAACTTTTCTGACCATCGCAGAATCATCAATTATTAAAACTTTTATCGTCATACCAGTCATACTCTCTTAAATTATTAACCTTATACACTACAATTTCACCGGTTTCAGAGTCGAAAACCACTTTTCTTCCCATTGCGCCGCCTGTATCAAAAGTAACTATTTCTATAAAATTCTTTTTTAATATTTTTTCAGCTATTTCAATATTCTGTTTTCCCACTAAATAACTTCCCATGTTGGAATTTTGGGCTCCTCCGACAACATGAGCCTTTAGATTATGCTTGTTTGACCCCAGATTTATCATAAGATTTATCATATACGGGATTGAGACGCTTCCAAAACGAGCATTCGCCTCTTTTTTAAAAGGTTTATGATGCAGATAATGATTCATTCCGCCAAATTTAAGCGTAGGATCCCAAAGACATACAGAAATGCATGACCCCAGAACCGTTGATAATAAATACGGTTCTTTGCTTACAAAAATAAAGCCGGGTTGTACAAAATATTTTTCTTTATCGCTATTTAAAAGATTTGCGCTCACTGTTCAGTTCTCATATAAATTGTCGGCTGTAAGTAATTAAATTTATACTGTTTTTGCGTAAGGCTTTCTGAATGCCCTATAAACAAAAGCCCTCCGGGAACAAGAACATTATAAAACTTCTTAATAAGTTCTTCCTGGGTCGGAGAATCAAAATAAATCATAACATTTCTGCAAAAAATAATATCAAAGTTGTTTTTGAAAGGAAACGCATTCATTAAATTAAAAGTTCTAAACGATACAAGATTTTTTATATCATTAATAATTCGATATTTATTTTCATTTTTAATAAAATATTTATTTAGATAATAAGGGTTTATCAAATCTTCGCTGTCTAAAATATATTCAGCCTGCTGAGCTTCAGAAATAACCTTTGAGCTTATATCAGTAGCAAGAATTTTAATATTAATGCCTGGAGGCAGGTATTCTTTCAAAACCATCGCTATGGTATAAGCTTCATCACCTGTGGAACAGGCTGAACTCCATACTCTTATTTCAAAATTCTTGAAAATTCTGGGATTATTTTTTAATATCGTGTCCATTTTATCTCTAATAAAATTAAAATGGTTGTCTTCCCTGAAAAAATTGGTTTTATGAATTGTTATTTCATCCACAAAAGTTGTCCACAAGCTATTATTGCCGGGCAGTATAAGATTATAATATTCATCGTAGGAGGCGCAGGATAAATCGTTTTCTCTCATTAATTTTGAAACTTTTGACTGCACAAGTTCTCTTTTAGCTTCTCCGATGTGGATTCCAAGCCGTTCTTTTATAAGCAGACAAAACTTTTCAAATTGTTTATCCGTAAGCTTGTTGGCGTTCAAAAATACCGCTCCTTTTTATAAATTACGATACTTTACCCCGCATATAGCGGGGTAAAGCATGCAATTACCTGTTTAAAACCCTGAATTGTCATCTTCAAGAGGAATCACATCTTCGGGATTCACTATTCTTGTGGATTTTTTAGTTGAATAATTGTTTCCGGCATTATTTACCAGTCTTCTATTATTGCTGGGCAGAGATTTTCTGTTATGTCCTCTGTCTGCTAAAGCAATATTAGCTTGCTGATGAATCGCATTTGCTCCGTTAACTAAAGCAACAAGCGCATTAACTATTTCTCTTACCTGCTCGGATTGAGCATTAAGCTCTTCTGAAGCTGACGCGCTTTCTTCCGCCGTTGAAGCGTTGGATTGAACAACTTGCTCCATCTGCGAAATCGCCTTGTTTATCTGCGCAATTCCTTGAGCTTGCTCCTGACTTGCCGCCGCTACTTCATCAAGAAGTTCGCTTACTTTTTGAGCCTGTGTGTTTATTTCCGTGAGCGATTCATTTACTTTTTTAGAAACATGAACTCCTTCCTGTGAAAGATTAATGTTGCTTTCAATTATTACAGCGGTATCTTTTGCGGCTTGAGCGCTTCTTTGAGCAAGGTTTCTTACTTCTTCCGCCACAACCGCAAATCCCTGACCTGCTTCTCCCGCTCTTGCCGCTTCAACCGCCGCATTAAGAGCAAGGATATTTGTTTGGAACGCTATTTCGTCAATAACTTTAATGATTTTAGATATTTCATCACTGGATTTTTTCAAGTTCTCCATAGAACCCATCATTTGTTGCATATCGTTATTGCCTTTAGTCGCAGAATCTTTTGCCTGTTTTGCAAGTAATGCGGCTTGTTTTGTGTTTTCTGTGTTCTGTCTTACCATAGAGGCTGATTCTTCAAGGGTTGATGAGGTTTCTTCCAATGATGCCGCCTGCTCAGAACTGCCTTCCGCCAACTGCTGGCTCGATGCTGAAAGCTGGGCTGATGCTGATGAAACCTGCTGTGAACTTTCATTTAAACCGTCTACTATTTTATTAATAGGTTTTGTAATGCCAATAATAATTATCCACGCCAGGAATGCGCCTAAACCAACGGCTGTAACAAGACCTATAACCATAAATACTGATGAGGCATTAAGAGCTAAAGCAGAAGTTGAAGCGGAACTCTGCGTTTCTTTCATTCCGGCGCTTGCTGTGTCCTGAGCCGCTTTTAATACTAATTGAGCCACTTCATCACGATTTTTGCCAATTTCCTGCAATTTAATCCATTTATCAAGAAAAGCATTCATTGTTTCTTTATATATTGCCCCTGCTTTTTTGTTTTCTTCTATTTGTGTTTTTTCAAAAGCAGAATTGTTAAATTTTTCAAGTTGTAAGAGTTTTTCACCTATGACATTAAAGTTTTTATTTGTGTCAATAATTATCTGCGGATTACGCTCAGCCTGTGATTCATGGGTATCCTGAACAATAAGGTTTCCTGAATCAATTAAATCATTTACTATTGCAATTTTGGCGTAGAGTTCTTTTACTTTTCCAGCATTGCCTGAATCTACAGCTTTTTTAAATTCAGCATTCTGAAGAGCAAGATAATCAGAACAGGTCTTCATATAATCTGACGCTGATTGATCAAGCGTTTTACTATCTTCATTCATAGCTTTTATTGTCGCTTCAGTTTCGCCAAGAAGCTGCATATATTTATCTACTTCAGCTTGAGCTACTGCCGCATTATTTTTTAAGTCTTTTAACGCCGGATATTTTTCAGCAAGCTTTTTTGCTTCGTCTAAATATCCGTCTAATACATCGTGATCTTTCTTAGCTTCTTCAAGATAATTGTTTTCATAAGTTAAAGCATAACCTCGCACATTGTACATTATTTTTAATGATGTTCTTTCAACGTTATTAGCGACACCAACCGAGGGAATCAGCTCCTGAGAAAGCTTATTTGATTGCACTTGCGCATTTTTCATTGATAATGCGCAAAATCCGCCTAATATAACCGCAATTATTAAAATTGCCGCAAATCCCGCCGCAATTTTACTTCCCAGCTTCATATTTTTAAACATTTGCTATATCCTCTTTCAACTCACTATTAAATAAATTTACCACTTCTTCAAAATCAACAATTTTATTTATATTCAAAAGCATAAAGACTTTGCCTTTTACTTTGCCCATTCCTGTTAAAAAGTCGCCTTCAACTTTTGCTCCGTAATCTAAGGCTTCTTCAATTTCTTCCTGCTGAATGTTTACGACTTCGGAAACCATATCGACTATTATTCCCATGAATCTTTTTACCTGGTTTACTATTATTTCAACCACGATAATGCAGGTTCTTTCTGTATATTCCTGCGTTTCCATATCAAGTTTCAGCCTTAAATCCATCACAGGAATAATTTTCCCTCTCAGGTTAATTACGCCTTTGATGAACGAGGGAGTTTTGGGAATATGAGTGATTTCCATCATTCCGATAATTTCTTTCACCTGTAAAATCGGAATTCCGTAGCCTTCATTTCCCAGAACAAAAGTTAAATACTTTCCATCCTGTTTTTCCACTATCTTTCTCCTTCTGATGTAAATAAATTCTCTATATCCAAAATCAGTGATACTTTACCATCTCCCAGTATTGACATTCCTGAAACATAGCCAAGGTTTACAAATTGTTCATTAACGGATTTCACAACAACTTCCTGTCTTCCGACAACATTTCTTACCGGAAGAGCTTTATATTTTTGGTCAAGTTCAATAATTACAATAAGTACAGGCTCTTCTTCCCTGCTTTTTCCAAAAAGCTTTTTTATAGAAACCAGCGGTATAATATCTTCACGGACTTTTATCATTGATCTTATGCCCTGCATAAATATCCACTGATCAGAAGTCGGCTGAAGTATCTGTTTAACGTTAATTGTCGGCAAAATATAGTTCGAACCCTCTATATCAATGACTGTTCCGTTCATAATCGCATGATTTACAGGAATTTTAAGAACAAATGAAGATCCTTGTCCTTTTATACTGTTTAATTCAACTTTTCCGCCGATTTTTTGAATTTCTGTTTTAACAACATCCATTCCAACTCCACGTCCGGAAATCTTATTCGCTACTTCAACAGTAGAAAACCCTGGTAACATAATAAATTCCTGAATTTCTTTATCGCTATATTCTTTACTAGTGTCAATTAAACCTTTTTCAAGAGCTTTTTGATAAACCCTTTCAGTATTTATACCTCCGCCATCGTCGATAATTTCTATGTAAATACTGCCTCGTTTATTGTAAGCATTTACTTTTATCACGCCTTTCGGAGGTTTTCCCGCTTTAATTCGATCTTCAGCAGATTCAATTCCATGCGAAATCGCATTTTTCACAAGATGGACAAGCGGATCAAGCAGTTTTTCCGTTATAACCCTGTCTATCTCTGTTTCATCGCCGGAAGTCGTAAATTCAATATTTTTACCGAGTTCGTTTATCGTATCCCTTGCAATCCGTGTTATTTTCTGGAAAGTTGACTTTAAAGGCACCATCCTGAGAAACATTGCAAGATTCTGGAGGTCTTTTGTTATTCTGGACATTCTGTTAAAGTTTGCGATAAATATATTATCAGTGCCCAACTGCGATATAGCAAACTGTTCAATTAAAGACTGGCTTATAACAAGCTCTCCCACCATATCAACAAGACTATCAACCTTATCAGTAGAGATTCTCATATAATCTTCTGATATAGAAGCCTTTGCCTGCTGAATTCTTGTAGCCTGAATAACGTCTTTTGCTTCTACTTTCTTCTCTTTTACCGCAATTTGCCCGAATTTTAAATCAGGGTGTTCTGTTTTTTGTTTTTCAATAATTTTATCAACGTCTTCCTGATTTATTTTCTTTTCTTCAATTAAGATTTCCCCTAATTTTGGAGGATTTTCAGGCTTAAGTTCAACCGTAATATCATTAAATATGCCTTTTTCCGCATTGAAAATTACTTCCAGATGCGATTCTATTTCTTTAAGAAAATTTGTGTCTTTTGCGACAGAAATATTTTCACAGATTTTTTTAATATAATCTGATGATGTTAAAATAATATCTACAATGTTTTTATTGGCTTTTATGGTCTTTTTTCTGCATCCGTCAAGGAGAGTTTCTGTCTGATGCGCTATTTTACCGATCAAATCCTGGTCTACAAACCCGGCAAGTCCTTTTACAGTATGATAAGACCTGAAAAGAGAATTTATTACTTCTTCATTTCCCGGCTCTTTCTCAAGAATCAGCGCATTTATCTCAATATTTTCAATATGCTCTGTTGCTTCCTGAATAAAATCGTTCAAAAACTCTTCATCAACCAAATTTTCATTTTGATCCCGATTTTTATCATCATCCTCAAGAAAGCTTTTTACAATATCATCAATATCCTTTTCGTCACTCAAAACATTTCTCCATTTTATATTTTTTAGCGGGGATTTAAAATTTTTATATTAAAATTCATTAATATGTTTACATTTAACGAGTTTTCCAAATCATTTCGAAAGCAATTCATGTTAATTAATTTTGTCGTTTAGTATAATAAAATATATAATTGTTTTAATATAAATCGAGTAGTTTAAATAAATTACTCGATGCAGTAAGAGATAGAAAACGTTGTATTTTCAAGATTAAAAGACAATTTTTGCGACGGAATCTTGCTTATCATTGAAAAAACAGTATCTCCTGTTATAAGAGTCGGCGGAGAGATGTCCACCGCAGTAGAAATTTCCAATTTCGAAACAGCTTTTCTTGCAATCATGGTCATAAAATCGCTTAAAGCGTTTCTGCCCTGATTATCAAGCGTAAAAACCTCATCTTCTCCTATTATTCCGGCAACAATTCTTAAAGCGGCTTGAGATGTAAGCCCCAATATGATGTTTCCCTGAATTCCATGGTTTAAACCCACCAATAAATTAATTGATTCGGCTGAATTCAGAGTTTTTTCGGAAATTTCTTCCACAAAAGAATATTTCAGTCCAAATTTAGGCAAAAGCTCACTACAGGCTTGTATTAACGGTTCTTTTAAGCTTATTTCAGTTGTCATTATGGCTCCCTTATTTATAACCTATATCAATAAAGAATCTGCCGAGATTTCCGCTATAATAGACTATTTGCGAGGGAATATTAGGAGTTAAAATTCCCAAACTTTTCCCGGAAAAAATAGCCGGCGGTGTAAGGCGTATTTCTCCGCCTAAAAACTTTTCACTCATATATGTAGTGGCTCTTCCGCCGATCATATTCGCAAATTCAGCCATATATGCATATACATCGTTCGGATTGTCAAAACGCTCGCCAAAATTCATTGTAAGAGCAATTTTTGCCGCAGTTTCCAAATCGCATTCAAGGTGAATCCTGCCGTTAACGCTTCCGGTCATTCCAATAATTACCGCTGTTTTATACGGATATTCCAGAATAAACCTTTCGCAAGGGGAAAATTCACAAGACACAAGCTCCATGCAGATTTCTTCAAATGCTTTTCTTGTAAGCATTACAAGTTCTGAAAATTTCTCCTGCTGCATTATTAAACTCCAAGAATTTCTTTAGCTTTGTTTAAAAGTTCTTCCGGCTTGAACGGCTTTCTTAAAAATCCTGAAACTCCAATTTCTTTTGCCTGCGACAAAAGGGCTTCATCGCCCATTGCGCTAAGCATAATAATTTTTACATTCGGATTTTTAGCAACCAGCGCTTTTGCAGTTTCAACTCCATCCATAATAGGCATCGTAACATCGAGGGTTATGAGGTCAGGAGCGTATTTTTCGTACATTTCAAGTCCGATTTTGCCGTTACCGGCATTATCAACCACATCAAACACGCTATTTTCCAAAGCTTTCTTGACTGCTTTAAAAATAAATGGAGAATCATCGATTACCAGCACTTTTAGCATATTCGACTCCTATACAAATATTAAATAATATATAAAATATTATTTAAACTAATATATTATTATTTTTATAAAAATTTAATAATTACTATACATATAATTACCTAAACACGGCAATAAAAGAATTGTAAACAAATGTCTTATTTACTTTCCATGAAGTATAACATATTAAATAAAAAAAATAACCTTTTAAAATAAAAAAGATCAAGAAACAATTTAAAATGCCTGTATATCCTTGTTTATATAAAGTTACAATTAAAAGAGCAATAATTTTTGACAAGGTTTTTGCCGACTGCGCCGGCAAAAACCTTGTCAATTCTTCTTTTCCTGCGTTTGTGAGGGGGCAGGGAGATAGATATAAACAATAAAAATTCTTTTGTTTTTAGATGAGCCCTATATCAATAGACCTTTTATCCCACTGAAACAAAAAAAAAGCCCTATCAAAAGATAGAGCTAAAATTTTTATAGAGGAGATAATTTTTGGAAAGGGAATTAAGTTCATCTTAGTGTTCAATACTTGCTTAGCCAAATGTTTTATAATCTTTTTCCGTATTCTTTTTAAGAATTTCCTGCACTGATTCTATTTCTGTTTTCTTTGCTTCATAAAATGATTTAAGCTTTTCGCCTTCTAATTCGTATTCTTTATCCATATCGTGTATAATAGCCATCTCGGCTTCATACATCCCTGTTGGCATAGGGTCTTCTTCTAATGTAGCATTAAAAGGATTTTGTGAAGCAATATTAGTCATCCAGGGGAATATACCGGGAGAATCTCCATCGTATAAATCGGTACGTTGACCTGATTGAAATATAGTATTTGCGTATTTTTTTGCGGCAACTTCAGACGTATCTAATAATGCCATTCTTTTTTGATTGATTTTAAAAATTTTAAATTCTGTATCTGACTTACTTGCTAATAAATATAAAAGTCTAAACTTGTTTGCTGCAATTCCCATAAAACACTTTCCTTTATTTCACTTACTTGCCTTTCCTCTTATATAAAAACATCCGATATTTAAAAATTACATAAAAAGTATATATCGTTACAATTATTAACAATATGAATAACCCTAAGTTGCTACACCAATCAAAATAATACCAAGTTGCAATCAAAAGAGCGCTATTTTTTGATAAGGGTTTTGCCGGCTACGCCGGCAAAACCCTTATCAACTCTTCTTCCCCTCCCTCTGGGAGGGAATTCAGGTTATACATTGATTGTAACTTGGTATAAGTTTTAGTTATACTAGTGCTCTGACCGATTAATTATGAAGGTTCGTCATTCTGAGGGCTTTGCCCGAAGAATCTTGTTGTATTAATGACATGGGATCCTTCGCT
>JAKLDH010000096.1 GCA_022703625.1 Cyanobacteriota bacterium
TAAAATCAAAGCTTTGAAAAGAAGGGGCTTCGGATACAGGAACTGGCTGAATTTTGAGTATCGCATATATGGTGAATGCAATCCTTAATTAAATTTCACAAAAATTTACTTTGAGCCTTAATATTTTGATACTTGACATTAATCATAAAACAAGTTAAATTAGTAAAAATTTGACTTGCGTATATATTTAAAAAAATACTAAAAAATTTGTTCTCAAATTTTTTTTTACCCAAAAAAGGAAAAATCAAAAATGATCCAAATGATTGAAACAATGTTAATAACTAAGACAGATCAAAACAAATGTTTCAATTCATGCCGTTGGAGCAAAGAAAAGAATATAAGTTTTTCAAAAAAGAGAGGTTGTTTAATCCCTCTCTTTTTTTTAAGAATTTCCATTTTAAAATCCGAATTTAATATTCGGATTTTTTTTATTAAAAAAACAAATTAATTACTAACGAATATACAGGAGAAGAATCTATGGCAGTCCAGCAGCAAATACAAACAAAGATTGATTTAATAACCAAGCCTTTAAGTCCGGTTATTAAAAAATCAATTAACAGAGAAAACGTTTTAAAAGACCTTATTATTGAGGGAATCAATAAAAAAGGCGGATTTGTTAATACGCACGCGCATCTGGACAGAGCTTACACTGTAAATCTTGAAAATTTCCATCTTGCAAAAGCTACATTAAAAGAAAAATGGTTTCTTGTGGATTCCATCAAAAGAAATTCCAGCGTATACCAGATTTATGACAGAATGTCCTACGCTCTTGAAAGAATGGTAGAGCAAAACGTACAGGCGGTAGGAACTTTTATTGATGTAGACGAAGTTGTGGGCGATAAATGCATAAAAGCGGCGCAATTGCTCAAAGAACAGGTTTCTTCAGATATTCAGGTAAAATTTATTAATCAGGCATTAAAAGGCGTTATCAACCCTGAATCCAGAAAATGGTTTGATCTTGGCGCTGAATTTGTGGATATTATAGGCGGCTTACCGGCAAAAGACGAGGGGCATGAAGAAGAACACCTTGATATACTTATGCAAACCGCAAAAAAATATAACAAACCTGTACATGTTCACGTTGACCAGCTAAACACCGCCAGCGAAAAAGAAACCGAACTTTTAGCCAAAAAGACCATTGAACACGGACTTGAAGGCAGAGTTTCAGCCATCCACTCAATTTCTGTTGCGGCGCAAAACCGTGAATACAGACAAGAACTTTATAAATTAATCAAAAAAGCAAAATTAAATATAATTTGCTGTCCTACAGCGTGGATTGACGGAAGAAGAACAGAAGAACTCGCTCCTACACACAATTCCGTAACTCCGGTAGACGAAATGATTCCTGCGGGAATTCCTGTTGCCATCGGAACAGATAATATTGCGGATATCCTGAAACCTTTTACAGACGGTGATATGTGGACAGAAGTCCGATTCCTGCTTGAAAGCTGCCGTTTTTATAATATTGAAGAATTAATAAACATATCAACGGTAAACGGCTTAAAAGTCCTCGAAATACCTTATATTCAGTAGAAATATGAATTTAAAAAATAAGAATCTTTTATTATAATGACTAAAATAGATAAAACATACCTGGATGAACTTGTTGAAAGATTTGAAACGCCTGATTTTATTAAGGACGATCCTGTTCAGTTTCCTCATGGGTATAAAAATAAGCGGGACATAGAAATATCAGCGTTTATATCTTCCGCTTTCGCATACGGAAACAGAAAAAAAATTATCGAAAATCTGGAATTTATCCATAAGATTCTTGGCGAAAATCCTTATGAATTTATTGTAAATTTCAATATAGACAGAGATGTGGAATTTTTTAAAGGGTTTTATTACAGATTCACTGGAGAAAAAGAACTTATATACCTGATTCACGTTCTTAGTCAAGTATATAAAAATTTTGATTCGCTGGAAGACGCTTTTTTAGAAGGTTATATCTCAGAAGATAAAAATATTAAAAATTCCCTGACAAATTTTGTTAATTTATTGAGAAACCTGCTTCCGTGCGGTGAAGCTTGCTCTAAAAGCTTCAGTCATCTTATTCCCAGCCCTGAAAACGGAAGCGCATGCAAGAGGCTTAATCTTTTTCTTAAGTGGATGATAAGAAAAGGTCCTGTGGATTTACATATCTGGAGTAAAATCTCCGCAAATAAACTAATAATCCCGCTGGATGTACATGTTGCCAGAGTTTCAATTACATGGGGGCTTACGGATAGAAAAGCTGACGATTGGAAAAAAGCCGAAGAAATAACAGAAAATTTAAAACAATTTGATCTAAATGATCCGGTTAAATACGATTTTGCAATATTTGGAGCAGGTATTACAGGAATATATTAGCTTAAGGCGATAGCAGGCGTTTTGGCTACGCCTAAATATCCGCTAATTTGAAAGTTTCACCGTTGACTGAAGAACATTATAAACAGATGCCCAAGCGTTTGATTCATTTTTAATGGTTTTTGCCCGTTTAAGTTTTTCATTTTTTAATTTAGTTTGTTTTTTCGTGTATTCTGCCATTTTTTTGGGGTTGGAATTTCTTTCTTTTATAACTCCGTCTATATAAATTTTAAACTTTCTGTAAGAATCCGTATTATAGTTATGTTGTAATTTTTCAGGATAATTAAAACTAAGGTAATCATACACATTTTCCAAGCGTTTATTGCCGGAGGGGTGAGTTTGAATTACATCAATATAATTTTGCGCAATTTTGTTTAAAAGAGATAACATTCCCTCAGGATTATAACCGGCGCCTATCATTAAATCTGCGCCTGTAAGATCAGCTTCATATTCCGCTGAACGACTTACTTTTAACATCGATAAGCTTCCCACGCCGCTTGCAACTTTTGAAACAAAAGGTTTTTTTATATTAGCGATCACTGTATTAGCAAGTACGCCTAATAAACTCTGTTTTTGTATATGCCTGTTTGCCAGATGACCTATTTCATGCGCAATAACTGATGCAAGTTCATCATCCGTTTCTACAATCTTTAAAAGTCCAATATAAACATGAACTTCATTATCTATATTTGCATAAGCATTAACGTCTTCTTCAGGAGAAACAATAAAAGTTACTTTTGTCGGCAGATTATTGGAGGATAACAATTTTTGTCCTATAGAAGTTACTCTTGCAAGCTCCTGCTCTGTATTAACAGTATCTTTTGCAACTGTTTGAGCTGAAACATTGATTGAAAATGCGAAAAACATTGCTATTATTATAATTAATTTGTTTATGATTCCAATTTCCTTTTTTAATATTTTCTTTATAACTATATGATAACTTATTTTTTTAAAAAAATAAAATTTTTTGTTTATGCGAGCAGAACAAATTAAAAATAACTACGGATAGAAGAAAAAGTTTTTAAGCAAATTTTTTTAAAATATATAGCTTTTTAGTAAATCCAAAGCGCTTATTAATTAACTCGAATTGCTAATTAGTTGAAACGCTGAAATAGCTTGAAATTTTATTTTAATTTTTTATACGGCTCGCAGGCAAAGCCTGCGAGCCGTATGCCCTTAAAAAGGCGTAGCGGCTGGCTTCGCCAGCCGCTACGCCAAATATAAAATTATTTATTTAGCAACTCAAGTTAATTAAGGATTTACAAAAACTGTGTTCCCCTCGCTGTCTATAGACGCAATAACGGGAAAATCCTCCACAACTAACTTGTAAATCGCTTCTGGACCAAGTTCAGGATAAGCTATAATGTCCGCTGACTTGATTTTTTGCGAAATTAAACAGCCTGCCCCGCCTGTTGCAACAAAATATATGGCTTTATTTTTTTTTATGGATTCTAAAACTTCATAACCTCTGCCGCCTTTGCCTATCATTCCTTTTAATCCTAGATCAAGTAGTTGTGGAGTGTATTTATCCATTCTTAAAGCTGTTGTTGGTCCTGCGGGTCCGATAATCTCATCTGCCATCGCCGGACACGGTCCAGTGTAATATATAATCTGATTTTTTAGCTCAAAAGGAAGTTCTTTATTGCTTTTAAGAGCTTCTATCAGTTTTTTATGAGCCGCATCTCTTGCCGTATAAATTTCTCCTGTTAAAAGGACTCTATCTCCCGCTTTTAAGTCTATAATATCTTTATTTTCAAGAGGCAGCGTTAATTTTTTATATTTAGAATAGTCAATTTTATTTCTATACTTTGATATTTCAAATTTTGTTTGTAATTTGTCAGGAATAATTGTATTTTCATCAATAATTATTTCGGCATGTCTTGCTGCGTGGCAATTTAAATTAACTGCAATAGGCAATCCAGCTATATGACAAGGATAAGTTTCTATGTTTACCGCAAAAGCAGTACTATTTCCTCCAAAGCCCTCTGCTCCTATTTTTGTTTTTTGTATTTCAAGAAAAATTCTGAGTTCAAGTTCTTTTTTTTCATCTGTTTTTGCGGCTTTTTTTAACTCTGATAAAGGCATAATCTTATTTAACAGGGCTTTTTTAGAAAGTAATGCCGCATATTCCATTGTTCCTCCAATGCCTATTCCGACATGCAAAGGCGGACAAGAGTTTGCGCCGGCGTTTTTTACTGTTTCCAAAACAAAATTGACTATTTCGTCAATTCCATCAGACGGTTTAAGCATTTTAACAGCGCTCATGTTTTCGCTGCCGCTTCCTTTTGGCAAAACAGTTATTTTAACAGAGTTCCCGTGAACAATTTGTGTGTGTATAACAGCCGGTGTATTAGTTTGGGTATTTTTTCTGTTAAAAATCGGATTTTCCACAACGGATTTTCTAAGAAAAAACTGCTGATATGCTTTTGCTACGCCATTATTAACCGCTGATTCGAGGTCTTCGCCTTCAATAAAAACATTTTGTCCAATTTCAATAAATACAACCGTTATTCCGGTGTCCTGACAAATAGGTCTTTGCGTTTCAGCGGCAATTTCGGCGTTTACAAGGATTTCTTCAAGGAAACCTCGCGCCGTTTCAGAGGTTTCCTTGCTATAAAGCTCATTTATTCCGATATAAACGTCTTCCGGTAAAATACACGCTGCTTTTCTGCATAAAAAACATACCGCATCGGTTATAAGAGAGGACTTTATATACGACAAATTATTGGTCATTTAGATATACTCAATGTTTTTTCGAGTTTGTCAATCGTTTCTTTAACTACTTTTCCGGAATTTTGCAGATTTTTAAGGTCTGTTGCCCCCGGTTTAAACTCAATCACTTTTTCAATACCATTTTTGCCTAATATTGCAGGGACTCCGAGATAAATATCATTTATTCCGTATTCGCCATTGAGATAAACAGATACAGGCAAGATGCTTTTCTTGTTTTTGATAATAGATTCAGCCATTTCAACAACTGAAGCAGCCGGGGCATAGTACGCAGAGCCTGTTTTAAGAAGACTGACCACTTCTGCGCCGCCGTTTTTTGTTCTCTCAATAATTCTTTCTATAGCGTCCATATCCATTAATTGCGTTAACGGAATTCCTGATACCGTTGCGCAATCGACAAGAGGAACCATTTCATCGCCATGCCCACCAAGCACCATAGCGTTAACATCTTTTGCCGTAACTCCTAATTCCTCTGCTATAAATGTTTTAAATCTGACTGTGTCTAAAACCCCAGCCATACCCATAACCTTAGATTGCGCAAATCCTGAAACCTTATATGCCAGATAAGTCATAACATCAAGAGGGTTTGTTACCATTATTATAATTGCGTTAGGGGAAAAAACTTTTATGTTTTGCGCTATTTCCGAAATAATTTTGCCATTTGCTTCAACCAATTCTTCTCTTGACATGCCTGGTTTTCTTGGCAGTCCTGCTGTAATGATTACTATATCTGAATCTGCCGTCATGCTATAATCATCAGAGCCTATAATATTAGAACTTGAACCTTTTAATGAAGCTGATGTTAAGATATCAAGAGCTTTTCCTTTTGCCAAATCGCCAAATTTATCGATTAACACAACATTTGCAAGTTCCCTGCTTAATATTTGATTTGCCGCTTCTGCGCCAACATTACCTGCGCCTACTACCGTTACTTTTTTAAGACTCATTTTTATTCCTCAAATTGTTCGATAATACTGCCTTTTTGACAAATATACAATAAAATAAACAAACATTCAAAAATAGTTCCGAAATGAGCTTAAAGCTGTTATAATCTTTTATAATCAACTAAAGAAGGTCTTTGAAAAATGAAAAAACTACTAAAAAATAAATATATAAAGCTTTTTTTGATAGCCGCTATCTTTGTGGGTTTGATATTCCTGGCTTTAGCCAAAAAACAGCTTCAAAATCAGCCTTCTATCGAAGATATAAAACAACCTGCTCCGGCTAAAGTTATTGGCACGCCTGCTGTGCAAGGAACTTTAACTACTGATGTCGCTAAATCTATAAGAGCAGACTATCCCGCAGGAAAAAATCCCGATGAAGCTTGGAAAACCTTCTTTTTCTTTATAAAAAACAAGCAGGATAATTTAAACTATGGCATATTTACCGAAGTTACAAAGTTGATTTATAAAAATTCTGAGGAATTAAATACGGTCTTTTTTAAGGGAAATGTGTCTGAATATCAGACAAAATCCTATAAAATTCTACAAAAAGGAAATTATGCCGTAATATATTTTAATAATGAAAAAGATGAAATCCTTTCATTCCCGTTTCTTTTTTGCAAAACTGAATCAGGATGGAAGTTTGATGCGGTATATCAAAGAAAACTTGTCCGAATTGGCGATTCTGCGTGGGGGATAGAAAAAACCATTTCTCCTTATTCAGCTATATTAAGAAAATTTCCTCCTTATTCAGGAATAGACATACCTATAGAGAAAAAAGACGTATATAAATTTTCTGACGATGAAGAACTTGCAAAAAAAATAGCCGGTTTGGAAAAATTATATCTTGAAGGCAAATTAACGTTTAAAAAAGGTGTTGAGCTTGGCAGGCTTTATTCTATAACTTCTATGGAAGCAAAAGCCATTCCTTTATTGGAAGGAGTCAAAAAAGAAATGCCAAAAAATCCTGATATAAATAAATATCTGGCTATTGCTCATGTTAATTATAATTATAATTATAATTCAGCAAAAAAAGAGATGGAAAGCTATGTTAAATTGGATTCTAAAGACATTTTTGGGCATAATTTTCTTGCATACCTTAATATTAAGACGGATAAGCTTGATATTGCTCAAGTAGAATTAGATAAAACACTAAAACTTGATGATAAAAACTGTTATGCGTATGAAAAACTGACTCGTTTGTATGATAAATCTTATAAAAATCTTCCTGATGACAATGTTAATAAAAAAATATATCAACAAAAATATTTAGAAATGTTTGATAAAGCTAAAAAATTCTGTATCAGCGAAAATTATGAACGCTTTATATGGCTAATTCAGGCTAAGCATGGGCAAGGTTAATATTTTGTAACATTTTGGCATGAAAATGTTTAAAATTTGTCAAAGTCGGGAATATATAAATTGAACGAAATGTTTTTTAGTCAGATGGAAGCTTGGTTAAGCTTTTAGGGTCGCCGGTGGGCGACCCTTTGTTTTGTATATATTTATATTATAAAATAGGCGCATTTTTCTGTTTTTTTCTGGATGACGCCAGTTTTATGCTGCTAATTTTTCCGTATTGGTTTCCAAGCATAATTTTTTCTGCTTCTTCAAGGATTTTAACGGTTTCATATCCGTTTAATCCATCAGAGCGGGGTTTCACTTTGTTTTTAATACAACTTATAAAATGCTGGCATTCAAGTTTTAAGGGTTCAATTTCAATGTAATCAGGAGATTCAAGCAATTTTTTTTCAGTCGTTTGATTATCATAAAGTTCAAACTGCTTTTGCGCAAAAGAATCATTAAAAACAACCGTTGCTTTAGAGCCTCTCACAATCAATTCAACCCTTTTTACAGGATGAATCCAGCTATCGCTAATATGGACAAGTATTGAATCCTCAAATTTAACATCTATATGAGTAATATCAACTATACCGTCATTATTAACAGAACATCCGGAAGCCGCTTCAACGGCTAAAGGCTTTTTGCCAAGAATATACGCTGCCATAGAAAGATCATGCGGCGCTAAATCCCATAAAACGCTTCTGTCATTTCTAAAATAATTAACATTTAACCTGTCGCTCTGTACATAGCTTATTTTTCCCAGAACTCCATCGTTGACCAGAGATTTAATTCTGTTAACGACAGGATGGTATAAAAGCAGGTGTCCAACCATAAGTACAAGCCCTTTTTGTTCGGCAAGCTCGGTTAATTCTCTTGCTTCTTCGCTGTTTGTGGCAATTGGTTTTTCCACATAAACGTGTTTTCCTGCTTCAAGGGCTTTTTTGGTGAGCGCATAATGTGTATGACTTGGCGTTGCGATTACTACGCCGTTAATTTCATCAATACCAAGGATTTCATTGAAATTGCAGATGCATTTGACCCCTTCATACTCGTCAGTAAGCTTGCAGAGTATATCTGAATCCATATCGCAAACACTGTAAAGGGATTCCAGGTTATAAAAATTTCTGACCAAATTTCTTCCCCAGATTCCGCACCCTGTAACAGCTACTTTTACACTCACTATTGATCTCCCTGTTTAGCTTTTGAAATTATTAAATATTTCTAAATTTTATTATAAACATTTAAGTTTTACTTGTTATTTTAGAAAATATAAAAATTTTAGTCAACAAATATAAGGAAGGAATAAAAAAGCAGTTTTTGTAAAGCATTAAATAGCGGGTATTTAACCAATTATACCAATCAAAATAAGTTTTCGTTAATTGGTTAAAAAGCTAATATTTACAGCCCGCGCCGCCTGCGGGCGGCGCGGGCTGAGTAAGGGCATTGGGGGTGTTTTGCCTTTGGCAAAACACCCCCAAATTAAGGACTTACAAAAATCATCTTTTTCATTTACCGATTTATTTTAATGCTTGGTATAACGAATTTTTTAGGATCAGCATATTTTTATAAATTCAGCGCTGAGTAGTTATCCCTGATTTTATTTGTAAAGAAAAAATACATTTTGATTGTTTAAAAACCTCTAAATTTGATTAATATACTTTACTGAATATAATAATTTGATTATAGCTGGCTGATTTTTGCAGATTTAAATTTGTTATGCATTTTATATAGATAAAGCGTTGTTATGAAAGATTATATTACAAGATTGAAGAAAATTATAATATTATTTTTAATACTTTTATTATTTTCTCCTGCCCAAGTTTATTCAAAAGAACATAAAACCCGCTCCTATAAAGGTAAAATAGATGTTTATGAAAACATTGAGCGAGTTAATTGGCAGTGGTGGGCAAGATTTGAAGATTCAATTCTGTTAAATTGTTTACAGGAAAGCGTAAAAAATAATTTTGACGTCTTAATAGCTGATTTTAAAACAGAAGAAGCTAAA
>JAKLDH010000097.1 GCA_022703625.1 Cyanobacteriota bacterium
CTGCGAGCCGCATGCCCTTAAAACGGCGTAGCGGCTGGCTTCGCCAGCCGCTACGCCAAATATAAAATTATTTATTTAGCAATTCGAGTTAATTAGCAGGTGTTTTGCCTTCGGCAAAACACCTGCCCTACCCTTACTCAGCCCGCGCCGCCCTACGGGCGGCGCGGGCTATAGATATTAGCTTTTTAACAAATTAACAATTATTTTCTCAAAACACTATACATTGACTGCAACTTGGCATGAACTTGTTTCAGCATCTTTCCAGCATCAGTATAAATACTTTATTATCAGGATCACTTTCCTTGAA
The DNA here is from genome assembly GCA_022703625.1 of Cyanobacteriota bacterium. Classification (GTDB taxonomy): domain Bacteria; phylum Cyanobacteriota; class Vampirovibrionia; order Gastranaerophilales; family UBA9971; genus JAKLDH01. The sequence goes on from JAKLDH010000097.1 coordinate 308, forward strand.
TAAATATGTTATGTTAAAAAAAATTGAAAATTAATAAAAGGATAAATTTATGAGTGAAATTTTAAAAAAGAATCTTGACTTAATATTTAAATATAATCCACAACTTGTAGATAAAATTTTAGCTCATCAGGCAATAACTAAACCTGTTGAAATTATAACAGCTGATTCCGGCGATCCAAACCTTCTGTATGACGGTGATTTTGTCCATGATAATACTGATCCTGTTTATGAAGCTATTGAAATTTATCAAAAAGTTGAAGGGGATGACGCAAACCTTAAAATTCACATATTATACGGCTTGGGGCTTGGATATTTATTAAAAAGATTTTCGCAAAAAAGTAGCGATAAAATCATTGTTCTTGAACCTAATTTGGATATTTTAAGAATTGTCCTTGAAATAGTTGATTTTTCTGAAGAATTAGCTCAAACAAATATTAAAATCGCCAGTAATGAAGAAGAACTAAGAAAATGTTTAAGCCAAGTTTCAGCAAATTTTAGTTATAAACTAATCTTAAGCGCAACTACTTTTTATTTTAAAAATTATAAAAATCAGATTAATACGATAAATGCAGGGATAAAAAATATTACAAACAAGGAAAAAATTTGGGATAAACCCGCCAAAATCAATATCGGCGCAGGAATGTGGAAAAAAGAAGGTTGGTTAACTCTTGATTGTTATATTAAAGCAGATATTCAGATAGATTTAAGAAATTTTACTCCTTTTCCTGTTGTGAATGATGTTTTTGAGAAAGTATTTTCCTCTCATTGTATTGAACACATTGAGGATCCGCATTTGGAATTTTTGTTAAAAGAAATATATAGAACAATGCAGCCTGGTGGAATACTCAGATTAGCCTGCCCTGATGCGGATATTGCGCTTGAATCATACAAAAATAACGACATCTCCTGGTTTGGCGGAATAATAACAAAAGAGGGCGATAAAATAGGAGCGAAGCTTTTAAACACTTTTGTCAGCTATGAAGCCGGATCAGGCGGACCTGAAATGCCGGAAGAAGTTGTAAAGGAAAAATTTAATTCTTTGGGTAAAGACGAGTTTATTAAATGGTGTTTAAGTCTTTGCGACCGATCAAGACCTTATATTGCCCATATAAACGGGATTTATTACGACAAGCTTGAAAAAATGCTTAAAAATGCGGGTTTTGTAAACATTGAAAAAAGTTCTTTTAGGAATTCAAAAGATGTTGAATTAAGTGGACCGGAATTTGACAGACATAAAAAAGCGAGCTTGTTTGTAGAATGTTATAAACCTTAATCATACATTGATTGCAAATCAGTATTAGCAATGCGCGTTAAACACTTGCCCTGATAAGAATTTCTTTTTTCTAACTCTTTATCAATCATATTAAGTGTTTTAAACTTTTCGTCCAGCCATTTTGGAGCTATCAGAAGTTTTTTAAGTCCGTTTCCGGCTATCCTGTGGATAGTTGTTGAAGGAGGAAGCATTTCAAGAAAATCACACACTGTTTCAACGTATTTTTCTGATGACAAAACCTGAAAATCACCGTTTTTATATAAATTTTCAAGTTCTGTTCCCTCTAAAACGCATAAAAGATGAATTTTAACCCCATCTATGCCCATAGCCGCCAGAACTTTTGCTGTTTCAAGCATATCCTGTTTTGTTTCTCCGGGAAGCCCTATAATAACATGCGCGCAAGTTTTTATGGCTCTTTTCTTCGTTAATTCAACGGCTCTGACAAAATCCTCAAAGGAATGTCCCCTGTTTATATAATTTAAAGTTTTATTATGTATGGATTGCAAGCCGTATTCTATCCAGACATAATAATCTTTCTGATATGAGCTTATAAGGTCAAGCTTTTCGTCATCTATACAGTCAGGTCTTGTTCCTATAGAAAGCCCGACAACATCAGGATGACTTAAAGCGCTGTCATAAAGTACTTTAAGCTTTTCGACAGGCGCATAAGTATTTGTAAAAGCCTGAAAATATGAAATAAATTTTTCTGCTTTAAATCGGTTTTTAAGTCTTGTAATGCTTGTTTCAAGTTGTTTTTCAATTGAAAGAAGGTTTGAATGAGCCTGGGAAAATGATCCGCTTGTATCACAGAAAATGCATCCGTTTTTAGAAATTGTCCCGTCCCTGTTTGGACAGCTAAAACCGGCATCAATAGTGATTTTATAAACCTTACAGTTAAAAATCTCCTGTAAATGCCGGCTATATTGGTTATATCTTTTTGAATTATCTTCCTTAATTTTGCTCATCGCCCTTTGGTGGTGGATATACATAATGTTCGCCGCAACCCGGACATACAACTTCCTGAGTTTTTCCTTCTTCTACTTTTGCAACTTCAAAAAGGGTTTTGCATGATGACTGAACGCATCTTATCGCCCATACAGTTCTTACTATTCTTGCCATAGTGTTTTTTACCTTTCACTAATACAAAGTATTCATTGTTCTACTTATTTTTATACTTTTTGCGCTGATAATCTTTCAAGAATTTCTTTTCCTATTCTTGCCGCCTTTTCTTCAAGTTCCTGAATTGATCCGTTATTTTCAATAATATAATCCCAGTTATCATAATTATCAAGGTCTGTTTCTGTCGGATCATCTTCCTTAACCAGTTTTCCTCTTTTTTCTCTTTCTTCTCTGTTTGCTTCCACTCTGATTTTTACAGCGTGATATTCTTCAAAAGCGCTTATTTCATGCTGAAGTCTTACATCAGATATTATAATGTTATTATCGCATTTAAGCGCTTTTTTTATCCAGTAATCATTATCTTCAGCTCGTCTTTTATTCCCGAAAACAATCAGATCAGCCCTGTAGAGAGGTTTATTTCTTTCAATTTCATTGAATGTAAGATTTTTTTCTTCGCCAAATTCAATTTTTATGGCATCTGCAAGAGGAGCAAGTTTAAAACCGGAAAGAATTGTTTTTAGAACATTAGCGGTAGTATCTTTGCCGGAATACTGTTTCCCCGAAATAATAACGATTTTCTTATTCTTTTTATTCATAAATGCCACCTTTCATATAAATCATTTTCAATATTACTTGCATCCAGAATTTTTCCGGTTATAAAATTTATGCTGTCTTCAAGCGTTTTCATTTTTCCATAAAAACCGGAAATTGGAGGAACGATATTAACGCCAAGTTTTGATAATTTTAACATATTTTCAAGATGAATGGAATTCAAAGGAGTTTCTCTCGGAACAACAGTAAGCATGCGTTTTTCTTTTAAACAGACGTCAGCTGTTCTTGTAATTAAATTTTCGGCAAGCCCGGAGGAAATCGCCGCAATAGTTGCCATACTTGCAGGCGCAATAATCATCCCCTGCGTTTTATAAGACCCGCTTGCCGGATTAGCCCATAATTCATCGTCAAGCCAGACTTGCAAATTAATTTGTTCTTTTTCAAGTTTTAAGAAATTTATAATATTAGTATAAATTTCTTCTTTATTATGGCAGAATTCAAGCCCCAATTCATGTTTAATAATGTAATAAGCTTTTGAGGAAATAATTAATTCGACCTGGAAATTATGTTCAAGCAAAAATTCCAGAAGTTTTATGCCGTATATAACGCCACTTGCGGCGGATATTGCAAGAATTATCGGATTATTTTGTTTCACAAACTCCCCTTTTTAAATTTTATTAAATCATGATTTTATAATAAAAGTCATTAATATGTTTACATTTATATCAATCCAAATAAGTTTTCGTTAATTTGTTAAAAAGCTGATACCTACAGCCCGTGCCGCCCTGCGGGCGGCACGGGCTGGGTAATGGTATAGCGGGTGTTTCGGCGAAGCCGAAACACCCGCAAAAACTTTTTCAAAATACTATAGCAACTCAAGTTTATATAGAATCTTCAATGAATAATCTTTCGTCTTCAATGAATTTTTTGATGTCAAAAACGCTCATTACCTGCTTGTTCGGCAATAAAACCTCGGCGGAAGTATATTTGTTTTTTTCATACTTTGTTTGTACGCTTAAATTCATTTTTTCATTAGGAATATTTTCTATGTCAAATACATCATCTACAAGAATTCCTAATTGAATATCAAAGATTTTTAAAACAATAATTTTTGTTCTGTCTGATAAAGAAGACTTGGAAATACTTAAAAAATGCTTTATGTCTACAAGCGTTATAAATTCTCCCCTTAAATTAATAACTCCCAGAATAAATTCCGGCACGCAAGGCACCGGCGCAAGATTTACCAGTTTAAGTTTTGTTATTTCTTTTACATATTTAAGATTTATGCAATAAGTTTCGTTATTTAAACAAAATGATATAAAATAATTTTCCTGATAATTCAATCCCTCTGTTAAACTTCTTATTTCTTTCTGTAATTTTTCAGCCCTTTTCAGAAACTTTATTCTTGAATTTTCATCAGAAGGAAAAAAATTGTTTATAACATCCGGCGCGTCTTTTATTTCTGAAAGCTGATCCTGAAATTTTGCGACGTGATCTAATACTGCGCCAATATCAAAAAAAGCGATAAGTTTATCTTCATGTTTATAAATGCCGGAAATTATCTTTTCTTTTGGCTTGTACGGCAAAGGTTCAAGCCGGTTTCTGTCAAGTTGCACGACATCATTAACTGAATGAACGACAACGCCTATTGTTTGGTCGTTACAATTAACGATTAGTATCTGGTGATCTGTCGTGTAAGTTTTTTGTTCAATCCCTAAAAGCTTTCCCGGATCAATTACGCTTATTATTTGTCCTCTCAGGTTTAAAAGCCCGACCATATAGTCAGGGAATTTTTCAACTATAGTTAATGCCGGCAGCTGGACTATTTCCACGACTTTTTCAGCAGGAATCGCATAAGTTTTTTCTAAAAGTGTAAATATTAAAAACAGCTCAGAATAATTTTTACGCTTTACAAGCTGATTTGAACTTAAAAATTCGGTGGACATCGCCAAAACCTCTTAAAAAATTTGTTAAGCATTCAAACAACTGTTAAAACATGTTGTTTTATTTCTACCTGTTCTTTTGGATTCATATAAAGATTTATCCGCTCTCAAAACAAGCTCTTCCTGACTGTGCACATCTGTTGAAACTTCAGACAAACCGCAACTGACTGTTATTTTTACAAATTGTCCTTTGTATTCAAAATTTTTGTTCTCTATTTTTTTTCTTATTCTTTCAATAGGAATAAGAGCCTGATCCATAGTTGTATCAGGAAGCACAAGTATAATTTCCTCGCCGCCGTAACGGGTTACATAGTCTGTTTTTCGTGTTGAAGCCTTAATTATTTTTGAAATTTCCGCAAGAGCTTTATCGCCAAATTGATGTCCATAATTGTCATTTACAAGCTTAAAATGGTCTACATCAAATAAAGCGATACTTAGATTGGTTTTATGTCTTTTACTTCTTGCAAATTCCCTTTCAATGGTTTGCTGAAAAAATCTTCTGTTATATAAACCGGTTAAGCCGTCAATTATTGCAAGATATTTTGTTTCTGAATAAAGCCATTTTATTCTCATCAGAATTTTTAGTTCTTTTAAAATGATTTCAATTATTTTATTATGGTTAAATCTGTGCGGTTTAGCGTTATAAAAAGCTATTCCGCCGATTACTTTATTTGCGTAACTGATTGGCAGTATTATTTTTGATTGAAGTTCAGAAAAATTATTTATTTTGTTTTCTTCGACTGTAGACATTTCAATAATTTCAACATCATTGTAAGAATCGTCCTCTTGGGTTTTATCAGAAAAAACTTCTGAAAAAAAATCGTTTTTAATGTCTATTAAAATTTTATCGTCCAGAGTACAGTTTTGGATGCTAAGCTGGAGGTTTTTTTTCTTTTTATCATCTCTTTCATTAAAGAAAAGCGCTGCAACGTTGAAATCTATAAGAGAAAACGCCAGCGAAAACAATTCTTTTGAAAGAATTTTTGTGGAATAAATAAATTCTGACAGATTTCTAAACTCGTTTATAATGGTGGATTCAATCAAAGATTGGTCTAAAAGATTATTTATCCTGGTTTGCAGGTTTATATTTTCGGATTTTTTTTCATTAATAATGCTTTGTCGTTCTTCTTCGCTCATAGGAATTGATTTATCAAGAAAATTCTGGACTTTTTCGAGGAATTCTTCCTGTTTATCACTTTTTGTAATAAAACAGTCCGCGCCGGCTTTAAGAGCCCAAAAACTGTCCAATTTTTCATTAAGCTGGGTTAAAAGTATAATTGGAACTTTTTGCATTTGATTGTCATTTTTTAAAAGCCTGCAAAGCTGATAACCATTAATTTCCGGCATTACAATATCCGAAATAATAAGGTCAGGCACGAATTGATAAGCTTTTTCTATTCCTTCAATCGCATTAGGTGATGTTATAATTTCATGACCCAACTTGGATAAAGTAATTTCAATGCTTTTTAGTTGAATAGGACTGTCTTCTATTAATAGGATTTTCTTTTTCATTTTTTCTTATCAGCAGTTAACTTTTTTAAAAAATAGTGTAATCAATTAATATATTAGCAGTTAAATTTAAAAACGTGAAGTTATTATTTAAGGGCGCCTCTAAAAACATTTGTAAAAATAATTAATGGTTCTTTAACAAATTGACGAAGATTTAAAAATTTATGTTATAACATACATTACTATTAAATTTATTATAATAAAATTTTGTTGATCGAAAATTATAAAACAGATTGGGGAGGAATATCGTTGACGTCTTTTCTTACAGAATCCATAAAACTTTCAGAAAATGCCAGAACAGTCTTGACTAAAAGATATCTAAAAAGAGATCAGGAAGGCAATCCGACAGAAAGCCCCGAAGACCTCTTTTGGAGAGTCGCTTCGACTATTGCCGGAGCTGAAAAAGAATACGGCAAAAACGAAGAAGAAACTAATAAAATTGCTGAAAATTTTTATAAAATTATGGAAGACTTGTCTTTCATGCCGAATAGCCCGACTTTAATGAATGCAGGCAGGGAATTAGGTCAGCTATCAGCATGTTTTGTCCTTCCGGTAGAAGATTCTTTGGAAAAAATATTTGAAACCATCAAGAATACAGCGCTTATTCATAAAAGCGGAGGAGGAACAGGTTTTTCTTTCTCAAAATTAAGACCTAAAAATGATATTGTAAAATCAACCATGGGCGTGTCCTCTGGTCCTGTTTCCTTTATAGAAGTTTTTAACGCTGCAACAGAAGCGGTTAAGCAGGGCGGAACAAGACGCGGCGCAAATATGGCGATATTAAGAGTTGATCACCCCGATATACTTGAATTTATAAACTCAAAATTTGAAGGAAATAAACTGACTAACTTCAATATTTCAGTCGGTATTACAAATGAATTTATGGAAGCGGTTAAACAAGACGGCTATTATGATTTAATCCACCCTAATTCAAAAGAAACAGTTAAAAAACTGAGAGCAAAAGAAGTTTTTGACCTTATAGTTGACCACGCCTGGAAAAACGGCGAGCCCGGAATTGTATTTGTAGACAATATAAACAAATACAACCCGACTCCAAAGCTGGGAGATATCGAGTCAACCAATCCATGCGGAGAAGTTCCCCTGCTTCCTTATGAAGCCTGCAATTTAGGTTCGCTTAATTTAGCAAAAATGCTTAAATATACTGATAATAATCCTGAAGTTGACTGGGAAAAGCTTGCAAATACAACAAGATACGCAACGCATTTTCTTGACAATGTTATAACGGTCAATAATTACCCCCTGCCTGAAATTACTGAAATGGTGAACGGAAACAGAAAAATAGGGCTTGGTTTAATGGGTTGGGCTGACCTTCTTATGTTGCTAAATGTCCCTTATGATTCTGAAGAAGGTATAAATCTTGCTCTACAAGTGATAGAATTCATAGATTATCACTCAAAACTTGAGTCTATAGAGCTTTCTAAACAAAGAGGAGAATTTCCAAACTTTAAAGACAGCGTTTTTGACGGAAAAAATTTCCTTTATGAAAAATATAAAGGTAAATCCGGCGGCAAAATTTCTGATGACGACTGGAAATATCTGGACGATCAAATTCAGCGGCATGGCATAAGAAACGCCACTACAACCTGTATTGCCCCTACCGGAACAATAAGCATGATCGCAGGAGCTTCATGCGGAATAGAACCCTTGTTTGCGCTTGTTTTTACAAGGCATATTATGGACGGGACAATGCTTTTAGAGATAAATCCTATTTTTGAAAATATTGTAAAGGAAAGAGGGATTTATTCACAGGAATTAATGGAAAAAGTTTCGGAACATGGTTCAGCGATGGGCGTAGAGGACATTTCTGAAGATATCCAGCGTGTTTTTGTAACAGCGCATGACATAAAGCCTGAATGGCATGTCAAAATGCAGGCGGCTTTTCAGCTTCATACCGATAATGCTGTATCAAAAACGGTTAATTTCATTGAAGAAGCCACAAGAGAAGATATAGCAAAGACTTACATACTTGCGTATGAGTCTGACCTTAAGGGAATAACCGTTTATAGAAATAATAGCCGGTTTAATCAGGCTATGCAGATAAAGTCAGAACATAAAGAGCCGGAAGTAAAGGCAGATGACTGTTTAAAAACATGCGAAACGAATAAAAAAATTGTAACACCAAGAGAAAGACCTTGTTTAACATTTGGCATGACTGATAAAATCCAGACAGGCTGTGGTCCTTTATATGTAACGATAAATACCGATGATGAAGGTCTTTGCGAAGTGTTTGCAAGAATCGGCAAATCAGGCGGATGCGCTACAAGTCAGGCTGAAGCAACCGGAAGAATGATCTCAATTGCGCTTAGAGCCGGTGTTGACATTAATTCCATAATCGATCAGTTGAAAGGAATCAGATGTCCTGCGCCTTCTTT
>JAKLDH010000098.1 GCA_022703625.1 Cyanobacteriota bacterium
CAGAGAAGTTTTTGTAAATTTATACAATGAAGGTTTAATTTATAAAGGAAAATATATAGTTAACTGGTGTACCCGCTGTAGATCAGCTATTAGCGATATTGAAACCGAATATCTTGAAGAAAAAGGACATTTGTGGGAAATAGCGTATCCTTTAAAAAATGAGTACGGCGCAATTGTAATTGCAACAACAAGACCGGAAACAATGTTCGGAGATGTTGCCGTTGCGGTGCATCCTGAAGATACCAGATATACTCATATGATTGGAAAAACAGTGGTTATACCATTGAGCGGAAAAGAAATCCCTGTAATTGCCGATGAAGCCGTTGAAATAGGATTTGGAACAGGAGCTTTAAAAATTACTCCGGCTCATGACCCGAACGATTATGAAATTGCCAAAAGACACGGTTTTTCTCCTGTTTGGATTATGGATGAAGACGGCAAAATGTCTGATACTAAAGATGTTCCCTTTGAAATAAGAGGACTTGACAGAGATGAAGCAAGAGTAAAAATTGTTGAAATTCTTAAAGTACAGGGACAATTAGTAAGAATTAAACCGCATGACCACAGCGTAGGACATTGTCAAAGATGTAGCAGTACAATCGAGCCTTATCTTTCAGAACAATGGTTTGTAAAAATGAAGCCGCTCTCTGAAAAACCGATAAGCGCAATTGCCAGAAAAAGCTTGGTATTTATGCCGGAAAGATGGGAAAAAATCTATCTTGACTGGATGCATAATGTCAGGGATTGGTGCATAAGCAGACAGCTATGGTGGGGACATCAAATTCCGGCATATTATTGTCAGGCTTGCAATAATATAATGGTTTCTGTTGAAGCTCCTGAAAAATGTTCTGCTTGTAACAGCAAAGAACTTCATCAGGACTCTGATGTTCTTGATACCTGGTTTTCATCGGCATTATGGCCCTTCTCAACAATGGGCTGGCCCAATAAAGAAAAACAGGACTATAAAAAATTCTACCCCACAAGCGCTCTTGTTACAGGGTTTGACATAATATTCTTCTGGGTAGCAAGAATGGTTGTTATGGGCTATAAATTTACAGGAAAATCGCCATTTAAGCATGTCTATATTCACGGATTAATCCGTGATGAAAAAGGGCAAAAAATGAGTAAGTCCAAAGGAAATACCATTGATCCGGTTGAAATCATAGATAAATACGGAGCCGACGCTTTAAGATTTACCCTTACAAGCCTTGTAACTTATGGTGGTCAGGATATTAAAGTTTCTGACGAAAGATTTGAATACGGAAGAAACTTTGCGAATAAAATTTGGAATGCTTCAAGGTTTGTTCTTATGAATCTTGAAGGTTGCGATGATAATCTGATTGACATGGCAAGCATGACAATAGCGGATAAATGGATTCTTCATAAATACTCTGAAGTTAATCGCCTTATTAATGAAAACTATGAAACATTCAGATTTGGCGAATCAGCTCAACTTTTATATGAATTTTTCTGGAGTGTATTTTGTGACTGGTATTTAGAAATCGCAAAAATTCAGATACAGAACCCCAGAAATAAATTAAATACTCAAAGAATATTAAAATATGTGCTTGAAAGAACTTTAAGACTATTACATCCTATAATGCCTTATCTAACAGAGCAAATATGGCAGTTAATTCCCGGAAGTTGTTGCAAAGGACAGAAAGTTTCCTTAATGATTACAGAATTTCCGGTTTATGACCCGTCCTTAAAAAACAGCGTAGCGGAAAGAAAAATAAATAAGGCAATAGAAACCATTAAAGCTTTAAGAAATATCAGACAGTCCTTTAATATTTCTCCTTCAGATTCTGTAAATATCAGACTTTTTTGCGCAAACATGGAAGACAGAGAAGATTTTGACCTTGTTGAATTTTATATAAAATCGCTTGCAAAAGTTGAAAGGATAGTAAAGGAATACAGCCTTCCAAAAGAAATTCCCGCAAGATCAGCAACTGCGATGATTGGAAATTCAATGCTGGTTGTATCTCTTGAAGGATTAATTGATTTAAACAAAGAAACAGAAAGACAAACCAAGACATTAGAAAACTTGTTTAAAGAAGAACAAGGACTTAAAGCGAGGATTAACAGCCCTCAATTTCTCGAAAATGCGCCAAAAGAGGTAATAGTTCAAACAAAAGAACGCCTTAAAGAAATTGAACAACAGTTAAAATCTGTAAAAAGCCTTTTAAAATCGCTGGAAAGCTAAATAATGAAGGTTTCTAAAGAAATCTTATTATATAATGAATCAGTTTCTTTATTGACTGCGCAGGGGAAATTCCATATAAATCTTGGACTGGAGAGGGTTGAGAAAATACTCGATTTTTTTGGAAATCCGCAGAATAACATAAAATGCGTTCATGTTGCCGGAACTAACGGCAAAGGCTCAACATGCGCCATGCTGGCGTCTGTTTTAAAAGAAGCCGGTTATAAAACAGGGCTTTACACAAGCCCTCACCTTGTTGAATATACAGAAAGAATTAAAATAAACGATGAAGAAATTTCAAAACAAGAATTTGCAGAACTTATGCTTAAAGTGGCTGAATATTCTGGAAAACAGGATATCCCCGCAACAGAATTTGAAATTTTGACAGCGGCGGCTTTTATCTATTTTTATGAAAAACAGGTGGATATTGCAATAATTGAAACAGGGCTTGGCGGAAGGCTTGATGCGACAAATACAGTTAAAAACCCTGAACTGGCAATTATTACAGACATAGATTTTGACCACACCGCAAGACTTGGAGAAACTATAGAACAGATTGCCGTAGAAAAAGCCGGTATTATAAAACAAAATGTCCCTATAATAACCATTAAAGACAATAACGGATTGGATATAATTCAAAAAAAAGCTGTAGACTTAAATAGCATATTGATTTTATCAAATCCCGACAATGTTAAAGAAGTTGAAACAGGGTTAAAGGGTTCATGGCAAAAGAGAAATCTATCGCTTACAGTGGAAGCTTTTGATATTTTAAGAAAAAAAGGGTTTATAATCTCTGAAGAAGCTGAAAAAACAGGATTAAAAAACGTTAAATGGGCTGCCAGGTTTGAATATATAGAAGAAAAACATCTTTTAATAGACGCCGCCCATAATCCGGCAGGAGCAAAAGCGTTGCGACAAAACTTAGACCAGCATTTTCCAAAGGATCAAAGACTTTTTATTTATTCAGCTCTTAATACAAAGGATTATAAAACAGGGGCAGAAAGCCTTTTCAGAGAGCAAGACGTAATAATTTTAACTAAAAACGCTTCTCCTTATTGCGAAAACCCTGAAAATATCTGTGAATACTTGAAAAATCAACAAAAAGGCAAAAAAATTTATATAACTCAAAATATTGAAGAAGCAATGAAATTATATGCTAAAATTAATAAGAAAAAGGCTTTAACAATACTTACAGGGTCTATATACACAATTGGAGAGTTTTTAGCGTTCAATAAACAAAAACTGGAGGGAAAAAAATGCGCAACATAACTTTAATGCCCGGCGACGGCATCGGACCGGAAATCACAGAAGCGATGGTCAAAACTGTTGAAGCTACGGGAGTAAAAATAAACTGGGAAAGATTTGAAGCCGGCGCTGATGTTTTGGAAAAATACGGAACACCCTTGCCGGATCACGTTTTAGATTCAATCAAAAAAAACAAAGTGGCAATAAAAGGACCTTTAACAACGCCTATAGGAACAGGATTCAGGAGCGTAAACGTTACTTTAAGAAGAGAGCTTGATCTTTATGCTTGTTTACGACCTGCAAAAACAATAAAAGGAGTTAAAACAAGGTTTGAAAATATAGATTTAATTATTGTCAGGGAAAATACAGAAGATTTATATGCCGGAATTGAAAGACAGATTGACGCAGACACCGCTGAATCAATAAAAAGAAACACCAGAGGAGCATCAGAGCGTATAGTAAAATTTGCGTTCGAATATGCTGTTAAAGAGAACCGAAAAAAGGTTACAGCCGTAACAAAAGCAAACATTTGCAAGCTTTCAGACGGGCTCTTTTTAGAGGCGGCAAGAAAAGTAGCTGAAAATTATCCTCAAATACAATATGAAGAATGCCTTGTAGACAATATGTGCATGCAGCTTGTTCAGAACCCTGAGTTTTACGATGTTCTTGTATTGCCAAATATGTATGGTGATATAGTTTCTGATCTTGCCGCCGGACTTATAGGCGGATTAGGCGTTGCTCCGGGGGCAAATTACGGGCATGATCTTGTATTATTTGAACCTGTACATGGAAGCGCGCCTTCTCTTAAAGGCAAAAATATCGCAAATCCTACCGCTTTAATCTTGTCAGCCGTTATGATGCTGAATCATATAGGAGAAACAAAAGCCGCTGATAAGCTTTATAATGCTGTAATTAAAGTAATTGAAAAAGGCGAAACAGTCACTCCTGATTTAGGAGGCGTAAATTCAACAATGGAAATGGCTGATGCGATTGTTGAAGAAATAAAAAAAATGTCTTCAGGTTTTAATCTGTTTGAAAAAGCAAAATTAGAATTATATGAGAATTAATATACCAATCCAAATAAGTTTTCGTTAATTGGTAAAAAAGCTAATATTTACAGCCCGTGCCGCCCTGCGGGCGGCACGGGCTGGGTAAGGGTATAGCGGGCGTTTCGGCGAAGCCGAAACGCCCGCCAATTAAGGCTTTACAAAGATCATCTTTTTCATTTAACGGTTTTTTAAATTGATTGGTATAACAAACAAAAAACATAAAATTATAATTTATTTGTATTGGTATAAGAAAAAATAAATTTTATTTTTGGTAAATTTTATAATAAATTTAGTCGCGCGGCGCAATGCGCCGCGCGACTCTCTCAAGAATGGGCGGCTGGGGCTTCGCCCCAGCCGCCCATTTGTAAATTATAATTGAACTATAGCTATTTTTCCTTTACCCTGTCTTGAATCAAGATTTTATTTTTTTTTAATTATTATTATGGTATTATTGTTTGCATATTCGTATTATAAGTATTTGAATATTATTTAAGTTTGAATAGACCGGGTAGGATTAAATATAAGGGAATTAAGCTTTGAATACTAATAAACAGGAAAATAACATTCAAAACGCTAAGAATTTATCAAAAAATCAATATAAAAATATGGGCGAATTTAAGTTTACATCAAAAGATACAAGCGAATTTAACATTGAAAAATTAATGCCGGTAAATGAAAAAAATTTATCAACTGATTTTAATTTCAGTTTTGCCGCTCAGGCTAATCCTGTAATACCGCCTGTAATCAATAAAGACACGCAAAAACAAGTATTAAAAGAGGAAAATAAACTTCCTGCAATTGCGAAGAAAAATTTAAATCCTGTAGTTCCCGAAACAGACTCGGAAGCTGAACAAATTGTTAATGCGGTTTTTAGCGCGAAAAAATATATTGTTGAAGAAATATCAGAAATTTTCGAGAAAAAACTTGAAAAACTTGATGACGCAATTATGGAATTAATAAGCTGTAAAGCTGAAAATGAAAGACTTAAAGCTAAAATAGATAATTTAACCAAGGATAATTATAAACTTAAAAAAGAAATTAAAAGCTTTAAGCCAATAGTTCCCGGGCTTTTTATAAAAGCGAAAAATGAAGAGATTAACCTGTAAAAACACGGCTTTACTTGATATAAAGCTGTTTAATAAAGGCGTTTTATGAAAAAAAAAGTTATAAATTTTTTAATACCCTTAACTTTTATTATTTTTTTAACTCTAAGCAATAGCGCGTTCTCGGCTGGCGCTGACTTTGTAATAAAGTATGTTACGCCTGATAAAGCCGGAAAATCTTTATTTATAGGCGGCATTAAAAAAAATCCGCAAACTAAAGTTAAATATAAAACTTTAAGGCTCACAAATCCGCATCGACTTGTCGTGGATATAGAAAATGCGATTTTTGTCAAAAATCAGAAAACTTATAAAAGTAATAATTTAAATCTTAAAAATGATATTAAAATAGCGCAGTATTCTACATATCCATACGTTGTAAGAGTTGTTTTTACCGCAGATTCTATAAAAACGCTTAATGATATAAAAATAAACTCTAATAAAAACAATATTACGTTTGAATTTGCCGAGGTAAAACTCGCTCCAATCGCTCTTTCATCGGTTTTTAAGGATAGGAATATCCCAAAAGAACCGGAGGAAATTAAAAAACCGGAAATAATCACTTTTCAGCAAGTTCCAACAAATAAAACCTTGAATAATCAAAATGTTATTGAGCTAAATAATGAAAAAACTGTAATAACACTAACTCCAACGCCTCAAGCTGATAAAAAAGCCGAACTTCTAAACGATATAAAGGAAAAATCAGAATATAACATAATTTTAAATAACATAGAAAATATTGATAACAGAATATTAATTTCCGGCGCAGGCATTATTTCTCTCACCGAGCCTTTTATTCTGAGCCAGCCGGACAGAATAATTTTTGATATTCCTGATGCCGCGCTTAATTCAACTGATCTTATAAAAACAGTTTACTTAAAAAACAATGATACCGCCAGAATTGCTCAGTTTGATTCAAAAACTGTAAGAATAGTAATTGAAAGCAGTATGCCGGATAAGTATACAACCTTATTTTCGCCGGATTTGCAGTCAATAATAATTTCTCCAAAAGAAGAAGTGTCTTTTGCCGAATTCCCTGATAACCTTTCATCAGGCGTTGTTCAGGACATTAAAATTATTAAGGAAAACAATTTAACCACAAAATTTATTTTAACTGCCGAAAAACCTATGATACATGGAATTAAACGACTGTATTCTCCTGACAGACTTATAGTAAGTCTTTATAACATAATAAAACCGCCTGTAGAGTTATTGAAAAGCCTCGAAAATACAGGTCAATATCACGGAGCTGAAGTTTCATTAGCCGCAAAGTTCCCTAACGGCAGTAATTGGTTATTTCCGTTGAATCAATCCACTGTAATCAAATCAAAATTAAGTCTTGACGGAAGAGTTCTGGAAATAGTTTTACAGGATATTCCTGTGATTGCGTCTAATAAATCTGACAAGTTTAATAAGAAAAAAATTATTATTGACCCGGGACATGGCGGTTATGAGCCTGGAGCAATTAGAAACGGCATTTATGAAAAGGATATTGCTCTGGATGTAGCGATGAGGGTAAAAAAACATTTGGTTGCCCAGGGTTTTCAGGTGATTATGACAAGAGAACAGGATAAAACGCTTTCATTACAAGAACGAGTGGAAATTACAAACAGAGAAAAGCCTGATCTTTTCCTGAGTATCCATGTAAACGCGTCTAACAGCCCGAATATAAAAGGAGTGGAAACGCATTGGTATACGAATCAAAGCCGCCTCCTCGCAATTCATATACAGGAACAAATGGCAAATAGTCTTACAACGCCGGATAGGGGAATTAAAAATTCAAGATTTTTTGTTATACGTAATACAAACGTACCTGCGGCGCTGGCGGAAATCGGATATATGTCAAATGAAAGTGAAATGTATCAAATAATATCAGAACAAAGAAAAGAAGCAACCGCAAAAGCTCTTTCAAACGGAGTAATAAATTATATAAAATCTAAAAATCCGAATTTTCAGCCGGAAGGCAGAGGAAAACTTTAAATAACAACAATAACAACGGGAAAAAAGAGGAGTTAAATTTTTTAAATGAGCAATAATCCCATAGGCGTATTTGATTCGGGAGTAGGCGGATTAACAGTTTTAAAAGAACTTGTAAACTTGCTGCCAAACGAAAATTATTTATATTTTGGGGATACCGCAAGAATTCCGTATGGCGAAAAAACGCAAGAACAGCTATTTTGCTATGCGCGAGGAATTATGGAATGGTTTAAGTCCAGAAATGTTAAAGCGGTGGTTATGGCATGCAATACAAGCTCTGCTGTTGTTTATGACACTATAAAAAACGATTATAATTTTCCTGTATTCAGCTTAATAGAACCTACCGCAGAATATATTTCCTATGTTAATTCCCCAAAAATCGGGGTTCTTGCCACATCAGCAACTGTAAATTCACGAGCTTATTCAAAAGCTGTTCATAAAATAAATCCTTCAAAAGAAATTATTGAAGTTGCGTGTCCCGGGCTTGTAGAACTTGTAGAAAACAATAAAACAGATACTTATGAAGCCAAGAAACTTGTTATAAAGTATGTAGCGCCGTTATTAGAAAAAAGGGTCGGGCATATTATACTGGGATGCACGCATTACCCTTATTTAAGCAATATAATCGCTGATGTTACAAACGATAAGGAAATGCTTGTGAATCCCGCAAAATTTCTTGGGGAAAAAGTGGTTGAAAGTTTATTGAGCAATGATTTATTAAACGCTGAAGCTTTGGGCTCAAGGCAATATTTTGCAAGTTCAAACACAGCAATGTTTGTTGAAGCGGGAAAGAGATTTTATCCTGATATTGAGCAGGCGCAAGAGCTTGTAATCGGCGAAGTTTCAAGCATAATCAAGTAATGGCAAGTCTAACCTGGTATAAGGTTATATACCAATCATTAAAAGAAATCGGCAAATGAAAAAGATGATTTTGGTAAAGCCTTAATTAACTTGAATTGCTAAATAAATAATTTTATATTTGGCGTAGCGGCTGGCGAAGCCAGCCGCTACGCCGTTTTAAGGGCATGCGGCTCGCAGGCAAAGCCTGCGAGCCGCATAAAAAATTAAA
>JAKLDH010000099.1 GCA_022703625.1 Cyanobacteriota bacterium
AATTCTCTCTGGTCATTATTTAGGCAAACTTCATATTTTAATACGCTTTTTTTCATGTCCTTACCTCACGTCTTTTTCTTCAAGACGTTAAAAACGTAATTTTGTTCTATGCAATCATTCGGTCAGAACAATATACCAATAATTAACAAAACGCCCTCAATTTAAGACTTTATAAAATTTTTCAATTTTTCATCAATTTTCTTTTTAATTTCATCGGGCATAACAATTTCAGGCGCCCAATCCCGTAAGAAGCCTTCTTCTTTCCATTTCTTAGTGGCGTCAATACCCATCTTGCCGCCAAAACCAGGCAAATCACAGGCATGATCAAGAATATCAAGCGGTCCTTTTGTAATTACACAATCTCTTGACGGGTCAGTATTGTTAAAAAGCTTCCAGCTTACTTCTGATAAATTATGAACATTAACCTCAGAATCAACCACAATAACAAATTTTGTAAACATCAACTGCCCTATGCCCCATACTGCATTGATTATTTTGTTTGCATGCCCTGGAAATCTTTTGTCAATACTGATTATTGCGCAGTTGTGAAATACCCCTTCAATCGGTAAATTCATATCAATAATTTCAGGAAGAATTTTTCTTAAAACAGGTAAAAATATCTGCTCAGTGGTTTTTCCCATATAACAATCTTCCTGCGGCGGCTTTCCTACAATTGTTGCAGGGTAAACAGGGTCTTTAACATGTGTCATAGCTGTTATATGGAAAACAGGGTACTCGTCGGCAAGGCTGTAATAACCTGTATGGTCGCCAAAAGGTCCTTCGATTCTTTTTTCGTCTAAATCAACGTATCCTTCCAGCACTATTTCCGCATCAGCAGGAACTTCTATGTCAACCGTTCTGCATTTTACCAGTTCTACAGGCTTTTTCCGCAAAAATCCCGCAAAAATCATTTCGTCAATTCCGGGCGGAACAGGCGCTGTTGAAGCGTATGTTATTGCCGGATCACATCCCAGGGCAACCGCAACTTCAAATTTTTTGCCTATTTTTTTTGATTCTTCAAAATTTTTCGCTCCGTCATGATGTTTATGCCAATGCATTCCCGTTGTTGTGTTATCAAACTTTTGAAGCCGGTACATGCCCATATTTCTGCTTCCGGTATGCGGATTTTTTGTTATAACCAGCGGAAGCGTGATAAAAGCTCCGCCATCTTCCTGCCAGCACTTTAATATAGGCAATTTATCAAGTATCGGTTGTTTTAAATCAGTTATCACAACTTCCTGACACGGCGCATGTTTAACTATTTTAGGAAAAAAAGAGCTTACTTCAAATAATTTCGGCAATAAAGCGGCTTTTCCAGCCAAACTGTCTGGAATTTCAGGCTGTAAAAGATTTTCTATTCTTCCTGCAACTTCTTTAACGTCATTTACGCCTAAAGAAAGAGCCATGCGTTTATAAGAACCAAACGCATTGGTCAAAACAGGGAATTCGTATCCCTCAACATTAGTAAACAAAAGGGCTTTGTTTGGAAGGCCCTTTTGTTTACTTGCTCTGTCTGTAATTTCTGTTATCTCAAGTTCTGAACTCACGGGAATAGTGATTTCCAAAAGTTCATTTTCTTCTTTAAGTTTGTTTATAAAGTCTTTTAAGTCTTTATGCGGCATAATTACAGATTATCATGTCTTGGCTTTAAGGTGGGGAAAGAAATAACATCTCTTATGCTGGCTGAATCAGTTAACAGCATTATAAGTCTGTCAATTCCAATTCCCAAGCCGCCGGCAGGAGGCATTCCATACTCGAGGGCTTTTAGGAAATCCTCGTCAATTTCAACAGGAGTTTCAAAATCGCCTTCTCTTCTTGAATTAATCTGATTTTCCAGCCTTCTTCTCTGATCAATAGGGTCAGTTAGCTCGGAAAATGCGTTTGCTATTTCCCAGCCGTTAATACGGGTTTCAAACCTTTCAACAAGCCTGGAATCATCCCTATGAGGCTTTGCAAGCGGCGAGATATCTCTTGGGTAATCTATAATATGAACAGGCTGAATTAAATGAGGTTCTACTTTAATTTCAAAGACCTGATCAATAATTGAACCCCAAGAATCGCCTTCCTGAGGATTTACTCCGATCTTCTTGGCTTCTTCAGCGGCTTCAGGAGCTGATAAAAACTGGCTGAAATCTATATTTGTAAATTTTTTAACCGCTCCGATCATTGTAATTCTCTGCCATGGCGGCTTAAGGTTGATTTTTTTGCCTTGATATTCAATTTCCATTGTCCCTAGAACGTTTTGAGCAATTGCGCTTACGAGATTTTCAGTAAGAACCATCATTTCATTATAATCTACATACGCCTGATAAAGCTCAAGCATTGTAAATTCAGGATTATGCTTTGGTGAAATGCCTTCATTCCTGAAATTTCTGTTGATTTCAAATATTTTTTCGCTTAAACCGCCGACTAACAGCCTTTTTAAATATAATTCCGGCGCTATTCTAAGATACATTTGCATATCAAGTGTATTATGATATGTAACAAACGGTCTTGCGGATGCTCCTCCTGCTTGCGGCTGAAGCATAGGCGTTTCTACCTCAAGAAAACCTCTTTGAATCAAATAATTTCTGGTTTCAGATATAATTTTGCTTCGTTTAAGAAATGTTTCCCTGACTTCCGGATTCATGATCATATCAATATAACGTTGTCTGTAGCGGGTTTCTGTGTCTGTAAGCCCATGCCATTTTTCCGGCAACGGCAGGAGTGATTTTGAAAGTATTTTAAAATCGCTAACCTTTATGCTTAGTTCACCTCGGGGAGTTCTTCGAACTGCGCCGTATACTCCAAGGATATCTCCGACATCAAGAAGTTTTAAAAGCTTTATTTTATCTTCATTTACATGATCTTTGTGAATAAAAAGCTGGATTTTGCCTGAGCTGTCAACAAGATCGACAAACATGCCGTTGTTTCTCATTGCCATAATTCTGCCTGAAACGTTATAAACTTTAGAATCTTCTGAGCCCGGCTCTAATTCCGCGTATTTTTCGTGAAGTTCACCGGCGCAGGCGGTTCTGTCAAATGTATAAGGGTAGGGGTTTATTCCATTATCTATAAGGTCATTTAATTTTTGAATTCTTGTGTTTCGCAAATTATCAAGGCTACTTTGAGTACTTTTTTGAGACAATTTAACCTCCAGCTATTTATAATTCTTATTCTTTTAAATTGTATCTCAAAAAAAAATTATACCAATCTGCCAATCATTCATGGCAATTCAATTCCAATCTGAACAAACTTGACCGAATACGTCCCCCTAAGCTTGTTTCATGGTCTTTCCAGCTTTCGCAAAAAATCGTTTTAGTGTTGTGTTAAGTTAATTTTGTAGATATATAGACCGATAATATTTTTTATGTAAAAAAGCCAAGAAAAACAAAGAGCAGGCATTTGTAAGTGAGGGGGTTCGGGGGCTTGCCCCTGATGGATATGTCAGTTTGGCTTGTTAGTTTTTCTTTTCTTTTGCGCGCCTAAGGCGCATGCGCATGGAAATGTTACTTGGATTGAGTCCCAAGTGTCCCGCTTTGCGGGTTCTTTTCTTTTTGCGTTCAAAAAGAAAAGAAAATGAAGAAACGGTAAGCATTCTATTGCATACTGGAAAGATGCTGTTGCGAAGCAGTCGATGCTGTCCGCATTTCACAAACAATTTCAGCATGACGTCTTTTTAATTTTTAGAATTGAATTGCCCTGAGCTTAAAGAGGCTTCGTTATAGGTTTCCAGAAGCGCGACAATATTTGAATGATTGTTTTTTATTTCAACTTTTTTTCCAAAACTTAAAAATTTTGATTTCCATAATTCATAAACTTCAAATTTGTTTGTAATAATATGAATTTCCTCCACAACAGAGTTCTTCACCGCGTCTAAAAGCATGTTTCTTAACGGTATCTGGTCATTATGCGACGGCGGGGACATTAAAATCCATACCCTCGAATTTATCAGTCTGTCGTAAGCATTATACCAAGTCTGAGGCTGAATTTCGGAATAACTATCGCCTGTACAGCTAATATCAGGATACATTGGGCTTTTGCATTTATTGCAGCTTTCCACAAGGGAGCTGGAGGTATATTCTGCTTTTACCAGCCTGTTAGCGCATCCGGCGCATATAAAGCTGTTTATTGATCCGCCAAGATGAAAAATCTCCCAAATTTTTCCTGATTTATTGATATCAGATTTAATTCCGGAATAAATTGCGTTTATGTCAGATTTAACAAGCATTTTATAGATATTACACGACGGACTGTTTGTTATTATTGACCCGTTTCTTTTAAAAAGCGAAACTAGCGAAATAAAACCTTTTAATTCTTCCTCCGGTTCATTAAAATCAGCTGCTAATTCTGCAAGTTCATCCATCCATTTGGCATCAAGGTTATGTTTATTGGATAAATGAGCTATATTATTAAAATTTATTCTATGCTTCCTGACTTTAGCCCATACGTTTTTGTCAAAAAACTGATTATGGACGATTGTAACGTCTTTGTCAATCAAATTAAACGTTTCATTGCTATATTCTTCAATTATCGCTAAAGTCTGCTGTTTGCCGGAGAGTACGCTTTCAGCCAGGTGATCAACAAATTCGTTCAGCTTTTCCCACAATTCAGGCGGTACATTTTCTGCTTCTGTCCACATAAGCAAGTTTTTCCATAAATCCGGCCGTTGAAATTTTTGACCGGATCTCTTTACCTGCCAAGCTTTTTCCAATCCTTTTTCGAGAAGTTCCCAGTTTTTCTTTTCAATTGCCACTTTTAACCGTTTTACAGACAATGTTTCGGATTCAGGGAAATATTTATCCATTTAATAATTGCTCCCGTTTGATAAATTAGCTAAACAGAAACTTTTGCGTCATTTTCTAAAGAAGCCTGCTTGATATATTCACGTCCTGCCAGCCCTGAAACTGCTTTTTTCCAGTTTTCATGAATTTCTTCAGCATTTTCAGAAGGAGGAAGAGGTTTTCCTATTTTTACAGTTACTTTCCCGTAAAAAGGGAATCGCCCTTTTTTATAATCAAGATAAACAGGCACTACTGTTGATCTTGTCGCTTTAGCCAAATGGCTGAAACCGGGCTTAACATCTTCCAGAGAACCGTCCATGATTCTTGTTCCCTGCGGAAAAATACCTAAATTCCACCGTTTGGAAGCAATAATGCGCTTAGCTGTTTTCAAGGTTTTTATTTCAAGTTTTTGCCTGTTTACCGGAAATGCTCCTAACGCATTTATGATTTGTGAAAGTACCGGAACCTCAAACAGTTCTTTTTTCGCCATATAAGCCATATGCATTTGTGTTGCGGAAGCTAATAACGGGGGATCATGATATGAAATATGCGTTGAAGCGAATATTGAAGCTTGATTTTTAGGGATATTTTCCGCTCCTTCCACTTCCATTCTAAAAAATATTTGATAGTAAGGTCTTAAAAATAAAGTTACAATAACTTTCTGGAATATAAGACCACCTTTGCTATCATAATAAGCGTCATTTTTGTTAAAAAGATTTTTAAGCATACTAATTTTTTTCTATATTTTTTTCTTTATCGCACTTTATTATATTATAAATTTAAAAAACCTGTTAAATAATTTTTGTTTTTTGTTTTTTGTTTTTTCTTTAATACTACATCGATTGTAACTTGCTATTATTTATATCTTGCCATTAAAACAGCATCCATATATTTGCCATTCTTGATTACACAGTATTTTTTAATGCCTTCTTGAGTAAAACCGTACTTTTTATAAAGATTAATCGCCGGAATATTGTCAGAAATGACTTCAAGCTCTATTCTTTTGAGCAAAAGCCAGTTGTCAGCAAGATCAATAACCTTATCCATTAGCTTTTTGCCAATGCCCTTGCCCTGATAAGCGGTATGAACCAAAATGCCGATTGTGGCAGAATGTTTCATTCTTGGATTTTTATTTACATGAAGCCCTGCAATTCCGAGAATTACAACACGATTTTCCATAAAAGCTTCCGCCACAAACATGTGATCGCTCTCACCAGACAGACCGTTAATCATATTCTGGCTAAAACTGATTCTTTCGCTGTAAACAGAAGGACAGTTTTCAAATACACCATCCATTATCCGCAATTCATTCATGAAAAAAGAATCTTCTATTCTTGCGGGGCGAATTTTCAGCGCATCAAGGTTTATATTGCCTTTTAATTCATTCGTATAACCCATTTGGGATAAAAATTGCTGGGGATTGAAATTTTGCATAAAGTTTCCTATCTATAAATTATAGTGTAATTTAAACAGCTCAAGAGTATTGGAAAGTAACACAGCGATTGTCATAGGACCGACTCCGCCCGGAACAGGGGTAATATAACCGGCTTTTACAAAAACGTCTTCAAAATCAACATCGCCAACAAGCTTTCCTTCTTCTGTCCTGTTGATTCCTACATCTATAACAACAGCTCCCTGCTTTATCCAGTCGGCTTTTACAAATTTTGCAATGCCTACAGCCGCAATCAGTATATCCGCATCTTTGCAAACTTCTTCAAGGTTACGGGTTTTACTGTGACAAACTGTAACCGTTGCGTTTTTGTTCAATAACAATGCTGCCAAAGGCTTTCCGACAATGTTTGAACGTCCGATTATAACAGCGTTTTTACCTTCAATTTGAATATTATATTCTTCAAGAAGCTTAATAATCCCATAAGGCGTGCAGGAAATTGCATAAGGATTAAGCCCTATCGACAACCTGCCGACATTTACAGGATGGAAGCCGTCCACATCTTTTTCAGGCTTGATTTTTTCTATTATGTCATAAGTGTTTATATGCTTAGGCAAAGGAAGTTGAACGAGTATTCCGTCAATAGCATCGTCCTGATTGAGTTTTTCTATATATTGTTCAAGTTCATGCTGACTGACATTTTCCGAAAGTTCAATTACAGAAGAATTAAAACCGACATTTTCGGCGGTTTTCTTCTTTTTATTAACATAAACCTTGCTTGCAGGGTTTTCTCCTACTATTATTACGGTTAATCCGGGTTTTTTATCGTAATTTTCAACTTCTTGTTTGACTTTAGCAATAATTTTTTCTGATAATTCTTTGCCGGATATTAAAGTAGTCATAAATTTTCTCCTAACTTCCCAGTATAGAAAGATTTAGCTTGAATAAAAGTTCGTCAACCGCCTGCGTTAAGATTTCCGAATCTCTCATCAGGTTTTCATATTCAAGATTTTCATCGTAAGGCAACATTCCTATAATTTTCATATCGTTCTCAACCAGCAATGCCGCTACGTTTTCAGGAATTCTGTTATCTCTGACTTTATTTATAATAACCCCAAGTTGTCCTTGAGCGGCGAATCTATGCGAAGATTCCTTTATTTTTGACGCTGAATAAATAGACGAAATGCTTGTGTCAGCAATAATTAACGTCGTATCTAACGGGTAATCCACAAGCTTATTAAGGTATTCGAGGTCATATTCGCAGTCAAAAATAACAATATCGTAGTTTTTAATTAAATCAGCAAGCGCATCGTCAATAAATTTGTCTGTTATGCAGGTACAACCCTTTGTAGCTACAGGTCCTGCAACTATAATGTCAATGTCATCATACAAATTAACAGTCAGGTCATTGATCGCCCATTCTATAAGCTCGTGTTTTCTAACTTTTTCAGGGATTCTGTAATGGTAATTTTCAATCCGCAAGTTATTTATAGTGTTTTTAACCCTTATTCCAAAAGCGTTTGAAAGGTCGCAGC
Organism: Cyanobacteriota bacterium; assembly: GCA_022703625.1. Taxonomy (GTDB): domain Bacteria; phylum Cyanobacteriota; class Vampirovibrionia; order Gastranaerophilales; family UBA9971; genus JAKLDH01. The sequence continues at coordinate 7,689 of JAKLDH010000099.1, forward strand.
TTAGGTCATTATCAACCAGTAGAATGGACTTCTCGGGATAATGCGCCTGTAGCGCCGTAACCAGAGATTTCACCACTGTTGTTTTTCCGCTTCCGCTTTTGCCTGTTATTGCTATGGTTATTGTCATTTTTCACGCTTATGCTTTAATTTTTTCCAAAATTTTCGCTGAAATTAAATCGCCCATTTCCGAAGTTCCAACGAGTTTTTTACCTTCGCTCATTATGTCTTCGGTTCTGTATCCGTCTTTTAGCGCCTGCTTGATAGCTTCTTCAATTGCATCAGCTTCTTTATCAAGGTTAAAGCTGTACTTAAGCATCATCGCCGCCGACATTATAGTCGCTATTGGATTGGCTTTATTCAGTCCTTTAAGGTCTGGAGCGCTGCCATGGCATGGTTCATACATTGCAGGAGCTTTATCAGAAAGACTTGCGCTGGCAAGCATTCCCAAAGAGCCTGTAAGCATTGAGGCTTCGTCAGACAAAATATCTCCGAACATATTTTCTGTTACTATTACATCAAATTGTTTCGGATTTCTGACAAGCTGCATCGCCGCATTGTCAACGTACATATGGGATAGCTGCGCTTGAGGGTATTCTTTTGCAACCCTTTCAACAACTTCACGCCATAATCTTGATACGTCAAGAACGTTAGCTTTATCTACAGAACAAAGTTTTTTGTTTCTTTTCATTGCTATATCGAAGGCTAACCTAACTATACGTTCAATTTCAGATTCTTTATAGATCATATTATTGAACCCGACTTTTTCTCCGTCTTTTTCAATAATTCCTTTCGGCTCTCCAAAGTACAATCCGCCGGTTAATTCCCTGATAATCATTATATCAACGTCTTTTACGACATCTTCTTTTAGCGCAGAAGAAGAAACAAGTTCGTCATACACAACCGCTGGTCTTAAATTGGCAAAGAGGTTAAGCTCTTTGCGGATTTT